>JBLINB010000078.1:0-3495 GCA_047638975.1 Myxococcota bacterium | reverse complement strand
TGCGTATTTTCCGTGCGCGTAGAAAAATTTATAACATCATGAAGCGCTGCTTTGCCAGCAATTCTACATCTCTGACAGCATTGCATGTGCCAAAGTCTTCACGTGCCGTTTTAGTGGGCAAGAAAACTAAGAAGGGGGCAAATGTCCAGTAATCTTCTAATGAACTGCCGCGACTTTGAGATGCTATTAAGCTCAATGCTTGATTCAGAATTAAATGACGGCCGAACGTCGTCGGCAATGATGCACCTCGAGCACTGCCCTGATTGCACCGAGTTTTTCGGAGCGATTCGTTTACAAGCTTTGGCCCACACAGAATTAGACCTTAGTGGCTTTAAAGTGTCGGAGTGCTCTATAGAGGCAGCGAAAGGGTTCTTTGGCGATTACGACGATGCTGAAATAGTGCGTCGTTTGGCTCGGGCCTTATATCAGTTAGGCAAGGCCTACACGCTAATGGCTGCTAGCGAAGACAATTACTTGCTATCGGTTTCTGAAGCACCTGTTGATGTAGAACATTTTTCAAGTACAGAGGCGTCATCAGCACTCGCAGAGGCACAGCTTGCTGGCACCGAAAACTGCGATGGGATCGAATTACCGAATGGTAAAAAACATTCCCTGGCCAAAGCCAAAAACTTACTTGAACAATGCTTAACACTAAAGCCGCAATATTCAGAGGCAACTCTGTATTTAGGGCAAGTGTTCATGCACTTAGATAACTCAGAGGCGGCACTCGCTAGGTTTGAATCTGTATTTAAAGGATCAGATCGGTTAGTTATGCGAGTTCATGCTGCTATTCAGATCGCGATGGTGTTTGATTTGCAAAAACAGCACCAGTCGGCGCTACGCTATTACCGGTGGGTAGTGGCAAGCGGAATTTTACAACAAGACGCTACTTTTGGCATTGTGTTTCACAATATAGCTGTGCAACACGGCAAGCTAAACAATAAAGAGTATGCTCAAAACGCACTCAGCTTATATCGAAAATACGACGTCGAAGGCTGGCAACAATCACTTGAAATGTTAGGGCAAAACTAATGAATTCACCACACTCCAATATACTAAAACTTTCGAAGGTACTTGTTGTCGTTATAGCGTGCAGCGTTATCTCTTTGGCTTTTACATCGCGGGCAATAACTCAAGACTCCGGCGGGGGCGCTGTCGAGGGCGACCACGGCGATAACCCCGTGATAGGAAGCTTGCCTATTAAGTTCTTGCCAGAGCTAGACGTTCTATTCGGAGATAGGGATTCGAGAGCAGGTATACCATTCGGAGTTCCTGTGCCAGTGCTTGGCTTCTTGTCCGAAGATAGGCTTACAGACGAAATAGTTACTGCAGCGGGCGTCCCTTTTGGCGGAGTCAACTCGGTCAGAGATAATGATATTTTTGGCTTAGCGCGCAATGGGCTAGCGGTTGTATACCGCCATCGTTTAGCCAGCGGAAAGTTAGATGTGAAGCAGTGGCTCACAAGTGAATTCATCGGCGGCCAGATAATCATTTCTACAAATTCTGGTGTGTACACACAGCCGATCCATTCAGATTTGGTTAAGTTGCCGCTACGCAGAATAGTCAACCAAAGTGATGTGGCTATTTATGCAGATATAGAAATAGTGCCAAATCCGAACAGCGGTTCTAATCCGTTACGTGTCACGGTGTCGACATCTGGCGGCTTGGTTATAATTGTATATACAGCTCAATAGTTGAGCCGCTAATAACAACCAAACATGAAGCCGCGCATCGTGGTAACACAAGGAGACCTTGGGGGCATTGCGCCCGAGGTTCTTTTGCATTGTCTAGCCGATCAAGAGGCGCGTGATAGCTGCGCGCCGTTAGTGCTGGGCCATCTTAGAGTACTGCAAGATCTCGCGCAGCGCGACAACATCGACATCAATCTTTGCGCGGTAGAGAGCGCAGCAGCAGGTTTTGCATTAGCGCAAAAAAACTCTGCGGTTGTTCCGGTGTTAGAGCTTGACGCACCGTCACCCACGGCAATGATTGGGCAGGCGCATGCACAGTTTGGCGTCGCCGCAGTAGAGTCGGTCATTCGCGCTACAAAGTTATGTTTGGACGGCGAGGCAGATGCGATGCTGACACCGCCAGTCAATAAAGAAAGCATGCATCTCGCTGGCTTCGACTACGAAGGGCAGACGCAGATTTTGGGCGAAGTAACCCAATCTTCAAGTTACGGAATGTTAGCTTGCGCCGGAAAGCTAAACGTGTGGATTGCTACACGTCACATGTCGCTGCGCACTGCGCTTGACACACTAAGTAAAGATTACTTGGTCGAGCAAATAAGAGTCGCTCACCATGCGGCCCGCACTGCACTAGGTATACCGAACCCGCGGGTTGCAATCGCGGGATTAAATCCACATGCTAGTGAGAGCGGTGCTTTTGGTGATGAAGAGTCACGCATGATTATTCCGGCGATAGATGCTGCAAAGCAACAGTTTGGCTTAGAGACCATCGGTCCGCTGGTGCCCGATGTTATTTTCCAGCAAGGTGCGCAGGGCGAGTACGATGTCGTTATTGCGTTGTATCACGATCAGGCATTTATTGCGCTGAAAATGCTGCCGCGCGAAAGAGCAAACAGTTTATTCGTTGGCGGTAAGGTGTTGCGTATTAGTCCGATGCATGGTTCGGCTTATGATATTGCTGGCCAGCAAAAAGCAGACGCACGGCCACTGCTATATTGTTTGCAGCAGGCCGTGCGTCTTGTACAACGTCGCCAATTAATGGCGAGCGTTTAGCTAGCGGGTTTTAGATACTTCGTAAGTAGGTATCGACTTCCCATTGGTGTACTTGCGCAATGTATTCTGCCCATTCAGCGCGTTTCGCAGCAATGAATTGTTCAAAGACGTGTGCACCTAAAGCTTCTTTCATGATTTTACTCTTTTCGAGTTGATTAAGCGCGTCATTAAGGTTGGCCGGTAGACTCTTAATCTTATAGCGCGCGCGTTCGCGGTTGCTCATAGTGTAAACATTACCCGTAACCGGAGCTGGCGGTTCGATCTTGTTGCGCACACCGTCAAGACCGGCGGCAAGCATTACGGCGAATGCAAGATACGGGTTACATGATGGGTCAGGGCTGCGTAGTTCACAGCGCGTGCCAATACCGCGGCGAGCCGGAACACGAATCAGTGGTGAACGATTACGCATCGACCACGCTAAGTGAGTCGGCGCTTCGTAGCCAGGCACTAGGCGCTTATATGAATTAACTGTTGGATTAGTAACCGCTGAAAAAGCACGGCCGTGAGTGATCAGGCCGCCCACGTACCAACGCATGATGTCAGAGATGCCATCTTCGTCGGCGCCTTCTTGGTAGAAAACATTAGTGCCGCCTTCGAACAAAGACATATGGACGTGCATGCCAGAACCGTTAACACCGAAAAGTGGCTTCGGCATAAAGGTTGCGTGTAATCCCATGTTGCGCGCGATCTTGCGTACAACAAAGCGAAAAGTAGAAAGCTTGTCAGCAGTGTCGACGGCGTCTCCGTATTTGAA
>JBLINB010000077.1:0-4077 GCA_047638975.1 Myxococcota bacterium | reverse complement strand
AATGTTGTGTTGGTAGCCCGTCGATAAATTGTCCACAACGCGTACTTTACGGCCGCGTGCTAATAAGGCTTCTACGATATGCGATCCTATAAAACCACACCCGCCTGTGACTAAGTCTATCATTCTGAGAGTCGGCTGGCCAGAGGAAGGTGCTTGGTCCATTCGTGAAAATTCGTTAGACCTTGTCTAAGACTTGTCTGCGGTGAATATCCAATTTCACGTTGTGCTAAAGAAATATCGGCAAAAGTAAGTGGCACGTCTCCGGGCTGATCAGCTAGTTGCTCGATAATGGGTTCTACATTGCAAACCTGACCGACGCAAGCGATCATCTCTTTGAGTGTCGTTGGTGAAGAGTTACCGAGATTGTAAACTTTGTATCCGTCACAACGTTGCATCGAACGGAATACGCCATCAACGATATCATCGATATAGGTGTAATCACGCGCGCTTGAACCATCACCAAACATAGGCACTTTTTTGCCGGCTTCTACTAAGCTCATGAATTTCGCCATGGCCATTTCAGGACGCTGGCGTGGTCCGTAAACTGTAAAAAAGCGTAGCAGTGTAGTCGGGATTTTATGTAGATGACTATAGGTGTAAGTCAAAACCTCTCCGGCTTTCTTGCTAGCTGCGTACGGAGAAACAGGCCAAGACGTTTCGGCAGTCTCGGTAAAGGGTAGATTGTTATTTGCACCATACACGCTAGAAGATGAGGCCATCACAAAGCGCGTGTTGGTAGTGGTTTTCAAATGCTTAAGCAAGTTTAAAGTGCCTTGCACATTAACATTAAAATAGCTGTCGGGGTCAAGAATAGATGGGCGCACCCCAGCTTTGGCAGCCAGATGCACTACTACATCAAATTCGTTGTTGTCGAAAATGTCTTTTAGTAATGCTATATCAAGGATATCGCCTTCGATTAATCTAAAATCTGAGTTAGTGAGCAAGCCCTTTAGATTATGGCGTTTCAATTCGACGGAATAAAACGGGTCGAAATTGTCAATTGCGACAATTTGACAATTCTCGGCGAGTAACCTCTCGCATAAGCTAGAGCCGATGAATCCAGCGGCGCCAGTAACGAGTACTTTAGAAAACTCTTTTATAGGGAGCAAACTCATTCGACGGTAACAGATTTAGCGAGGTTGCGAGGTTGATCAATATCGCGTTCTAGAAGAAGCGCAACTTGATACGACAATAATTGCAGAGGTATAATGGTTATTAATGGCGCCAGTAATTCTGGGACCTCAGGGACTTCAATAATGAAATTGGAAGTTTGAGCAGCCACTTTGTCGCCGATTGCTGCAATTACGATGACTTTGCCATCACGGGCGCGCACTTCTTGAATATTAGACAACATTTTTTCATAAGTACGACCAGGTGTAGCCAAAGCTACCACCGGAAAGTTTTCGTCAATTAAAGCTATAGGCCCGTGCTTCATCTCACCGGCAGGATAACCTTCGGCATGAATGTACGAGATTTCTTTCAGCTTGAGCGCGCCCTCTAAGGCGACCGGATGCTGCAAGTTGCGCCCTAAGAATAAGCACGATTGAACTGTCGCTAAATATGCGGCAGCGGCATCAATTTGCTCACGCACTTCTGGACGAAATGCCACGTCGAGATGGACACGTAAATGACGTAAATCATCTATGTGCTTACGCCCCGCGTCGGCATCGAGAGTGCCATTCGCGCGTCCGATGTGAATCGCAAGCAGATACAGCGCAGTAACTTGTCCGAAGAAAGCTTTAGTTGAAGCCACTCCAATTTCAGGACCACAATGAGTGAGGATTAAGTGATCAGCTTCGCGTGCTAAAGTAGAACCTCGCACATTACAAATACCTAATGCTTTGCCGCCTCGACGCTGTACTTCGCGCATGGCGCGTAGCGTGTCGGCGGTTTCACCTGATTGTGAAACGACAACCGTTAAAGCATCATCTTCTTTTAATTCAGGCGAGTATAGAAACTCTGAGGCATTTAAAGTCTCGCCAGGAATACGCGCTAACTCAGCGAGCATTTGTTGCCCAATAAGTGCTGAATTCTGGGAAGTTCCCATCGCCATAAAACGCAGGCGCTTAATCCCGCGCAAATCTTCTTTGCTTAACCCGAATTCGTCTTCAAAATCGATGTCTCCTTCTGAATCATTACAACGGTCAAAGGCAGTACGCGCTAGCACTACTGGCTGCTCATAAATCTCTTTAAGCATAAAATGCGGATATCCTCCGCGTTCAGCTTCTTCTGGCGACCAATCACAGTGAAATAGTTCGCGTTCTATAGGCTGGCCATCTGCATCAAATAATTGATGTGCATTAGGCTCAAGAATCGCAGTCTCACCATTTTCAAGCACGATAAACTCGCGCGTAAGGTGCAACAAAGCCGGCATATCGGAAGCAGCAAAACGTCCGTGCTCACTTACGCCAATCACTAGCGGCGAATCCATACGCGCCACGACTAATTTGTCGGGTTCGGCAGCAGCCATGGCTACCAAACCATACGCACCTGAGGCCTTGGCCAAAGAAGCACGCACTGCACTATGCAAATCTTGCCCCTGGCGCATAAACATCGCAATTAGATTTGCCAGGATTTCGGTATCGGTATCGCTACTGAAACTGTGCCCTAATAGCGATAGCTCTTGGCGCAGCTCTAGGTAGTTTTCGATAATACCATTATGAACAATCACGAGCTCTTGCAAATCATCACAGTGAGGATGAGCATTGCGATTAGCCGGTGGTCCGTGTGTTGCCCAACGCGTATGAGCAACAACCATTGTTGACTCTGGAAGTTGGTTTTCGTTTAACTCTTGCTCGAGGTTGGCAATCTTGCCCACCTTGCGGCGGATAAGGATTTTATCGTCGTGCAAGACGGCCATGCCCGCAGAATCATAGCCACGATACTCAAGCGTTTTTAGACCAGCTAGGACATCAGCGCGCGCATCGTGAGTCTGACAAATCGCGGCTACAATTCCGCACATTTTATTTGCGCTCCTGCAACGCAGTCTTGAAATAATCAAGCGACTTTTCTAGGCCTTGCTCAAGGTTGGTTTTCGGACTCCATCCAAGAATTTCCTGGGCTTTAGAGATATCGGGACGGCGCTTCTGCGGATCGTCTTCCGGCATTGGGCGGAAGACAATAGAGTGCTCTGACCCCACCACCTTATTTACAGTTTCAGCGAATTCCAGAATGGTCATTTCAACTGGATTACCAACGTTAGTTGGTAAATGCTCGTCGGACATCATCAAGCGGAAAATACCATCAATCAAGTCGTCTACGTAACAGAACGAGCGCGTTTGCTTGCCATCGCCATTAATCGTTAAGGGTTCGCCCAAGATTGCGCCGCACATCAACGCTGGAACTACACGCCCGTCATCGAGACGCATGCGTGGACCATAGGTGTTAAAGATACGTACTAAGTGCGTATCCATGTTGTATTGCCGATGGTATGCCATCGTCATAGCCTCGGCAAATCGCTTAGATTCGTCGTAGCAAGAACGTGGACCAATCGGATTAAC
Source organism: Myxococcota bacterium (assembly GCA_047638975.1). Classification (GTDB taxonomy): domain Bacteria; phylum Planctomycetota; class UBA1135; order UBA1135; family UBA1135; genus JAPKEZ01. The sequence goes on along the minus strand of JBLINB010000077.1, from coordinate 577 downwards.
GTTTCCCCAGTAAGATTCAACTTGTGGGTGAACGAGTGGGTCTCCGTAACATTCTGAGGTCGAAGCCTGCAGGAAAGACGCACCTTTTAGACGCGCTAATTCGAGCAAATTCATGTTGCCCTCAGAGCCGACGCGCAAAGTTTCTAACGGAATCCGTAGGTAATCAATAGGCGAAGCCGGAGAGGCCATGTTAAATACATATTCAACATTGCCCTCAATAGTGAACGGCTGCACGATATCTAGCTCAATCAATTCGAAATGAGGATTATCAGCCAGGTGCGCGACATTGTCGCGACTGCCTGTGATGAAATTATCAAGAGCTACTACTTGAAATCCATCGGCTAGAAGGCGGTCACATAAATGTGAACCAAGAAATCCGGATCCTCCGGCGACTACGGCGCGTGGCATATTATTTGCTTAAAAAAGTGTCTAGGTAAGAAGTGTCGAAATCTGCGTCAACGAAAAGTGGATCGTTTAAAATTTCGAGGTGTAAGGGCACAGTCGTTGATATCCCCGGGCCCTCGACAATGACTTCGCGCAAGGCACGCTTGCCAATACGAATAGCCTCATCGCGGTC
>JBLINB010000076.1:0-4334 GCA_047638975.1 Myxococcota bacterium | reverse complement strand
GCAAAAAGCATGCCCAGCTCTACATTTTCGACTGCGCTGTAGCCGTCTAATAGGTGAAAGCTTTGAAACAGGTACCCAATATTGTTTGCGCGAAAGCGATCACGACGCGCCTCTTTAAGCTTGCAAATATCATTGCCGTTTATCACTATTTCGCCACTATCTGCTTTAACTAGCCCACTGATTAGATTAAGTAGGGTTGTTTTGCCAGAGCCGCTTTCGCCAACAATGGCTACCCTTTCTCCGGCCTGGATATCAAGCCGAGAAGCATTAACTATTAGGGTAATATTGTTCCCACTTTTGTAACCCTTACGTAAGTTTTTTAGCTGAATCATTGATGTGTGGCGCATTAAACGTGGCCTGCATCTTAGGTTAAGCTAAAATGTAGGGCCCTGGGTTATAATAATACCCTAATTTAGCTATGACTTCATACAACATTAACAAGTTTGCCGTAATCGGTGCCGGAAACATGGGCTCTGGTATTGCTCAAAAAATTGCTACCGAAGGATTTCGGGTAGTGCTCGTCGACCTAGATGACGAAAAGGTCGCCCGCGGAATTGGCATCATTAAGGATATGCTTAGTCAGGGCGTCGAGCGTAAAGTTTTTAAGCCGGCACAAGCCGAGGCCATCCTTGCTAATATTGAAGGCACTAGTGATTGGTCAAGGCTTGGCAATGTAGATTTAGTTATAGAAGCCGTTTTCGAAAACATCGAGGTTAAACGCTCGGTCTTTAAGCGACTTTCCGAAAACTGTAAGCCAACGGCGATCCTGGGCACAAACACCTCTTCATTTTTAGTGAAAGAGCTTGTTGATTCGGTAACTAATCCTGAACGCCTGGTCGGGTTGCATTACTTTTTCCATCCAGCGAAAAATCGCTTGGTTGAGGTTATTGCTCATGAGGGTACCGCCGATGAAGTTTATCGTGCGACCTGGGCCTCGCAAGAAGCCATCGGCAAAATACCTATCTACTCTAAAGACGCTCCTGGTTTTGTAGTTAATCGCTACTTTGTGCCGTGGGTTAATGAAGGAGTGCGTTTGCTCGGCGAAAATATCGCCAACATTGCAACCATTGAATGGGCGGCAAAGAAAGCTTTTGGTGTTGGCATGGGTCCTTTCGAGCTGATGAACGTTACCGGTGTACCTATTTCGTTACATGCGGCAACCAGTCTCGGAGATCAACTGGGTGATTTCTATTATCCCGGGCAGGCCTTAAAAGATTTTTGCGAAACCGGTGAGAGTAATTGGCCCCTAAGTGGCAATGTTGACGAATCGAAGTATGAATTAGTTGCCGACCGTTTGCTAGGTGCAACTTTTTATGTGGCTGCACAATTAGTCGAAGAAGAAGTGGCTTCTACTTTAGAAACCGACATTGGCGCGCGCGTTGGTTTGCGCTGGCCTAAAGGTCCATTCGAGTTGTTGAACGATTGTGGTCTTGAGAAATCACGTAATCTAGCTACTGCTGCTATTGCGAACTTTGATCTGACCTTGCCAAGAATGCTGCAAGATCTAGACTACAAGGCAGCTGCCGTTGAAAGTATTTCGAGCTGCAGCAATGGCGGTGTTACCGATATTTGGTTTCAGCGCCCCGACACCATGAATGCGCTTGATCCACAATCCGTTATGTTGTTTGACGCAAAACTGACCGCAGCACAATTGGCGCAAAAGCCAGTCGTGCTTCGCGCTAGTGGTAAGGCGTTTGTGGCTGGAGCGGACATTAAGTTCTTCGTTGATGCGCTAAACAATGATAATTACTCGGCTATCGGCGACTTTGCCGCACATGGCCAAAAAGTTTTTGCAACGCTTGCGGGTAACGATCACGCCAGCGTATGTCGCGCACAAGGTTTGTGTTTAGGTGGCGGCGCCGAACTTGCGCTTGCAGCCGACTGGATTGTCGCATCACCCAAAATGATGATTGGTTTCCCAGAAACAGGTATTGGTATCTTCCCCGGACTTGGCGGCACACAACGTTTGCCTCGCCGCGTCGGACTACCCATTGCAAAATACTTGCTCTATACCGGGCAACTGTTAAATGCAAAACAAGCACTAGAGGTTGGGCTCATTGATGCCGTATGTTCTTTTGCCGAACTTGATGCCACTTGCAACGAGTGGGCTCAAAACATTGACTACCGCCAAATAGAAATCGAAGACATTAGGTCGCACCCAAACTGGCTTGAAATATGGAACTTCTTCGAGAACAACACTCTCGAACAAATTATTTCGGGAGAAGCTGATGCTCGCGGCAATGCATTAATCGAGAAGGCCATCTATAAAATGGGGCAAAAATCTTATCACGCATTAAAGATATGCGAAAACTTGTTTCACGAAGGCGCGCCACTGCCTTTATCTCACGCTCTAGAGCTAGAGGCGCGCGATCTACAAACAGTTTTTGACCACGCTGATGCCCTTGAAGGACTTAGCGCTTTAATAGAAGGACGCCGCCCTGAGTTTGAGCAGGTTGTTTCTGCTTAAATTACGGTTCTAAGCGCGTAATACCCCATGTCTCGTTTTCGCTTAAATCATAGCGAAAGCGGTCGTGTAGGCGATTTTCGCGGCCTTGCCAAAACTCGATACTGTTTGGCACAATTTTATAACCCCCCCACGATTTAGGCATAGGCACTTCTTTCCCAGCTAACTTTTTTAAGGCCTGTGCAAAATTATCTTCGAGTATGCGCCGAGATTGTAATGCTTCTGATTGCGATGATATCCATGCACCCAGTTGCGAACCTCGCGGACGTGATGCAAAATATTCCGCAGATTGCTCCATCGATATTTTTTCGGCCTTGCCGGTTATCTTTACCTGCCGCTCGAGCCCTAGCCATGGAAACAACATCGCCACCTGTGAGTTTTCTTTAAGTTGTTGACCTTTTTGACTATTGTAATTAGTGAAAAAGACAAAGCCGCTTGCGTCAAAAAACTTAAGCAGCACCGTGCGCAAAGTTGGCTGCCCCTTGGCGCTAGCAGTAGCTAAACTAAAAGCTGATGGGTCTTGTAGTTCTGCAAGCTGCGCCTGCTTAAACCATAACTCAAATTGCTCAAACGGAGATTCGCATAAACCGCTACGCGTAATACCCTGCGTAATATACTCTCGCCGAATCTCGCTTAAATCCATTTTACAGTGTTGGTTTGCAGATGCCTCGGAATCGACACCAGCGACATTTACTTTCGTCGGAAGTCTTTGGCCAATTCTCTATGAGGACAGGGTCTTCGTCTGGGTCATAGTGGACGTCCATCATTTCGCGGACCGACTGCGACATATAATCTTGGACTTCGCTTAACTTATTCAAATTGACTTCGATAGTGTCAACGCGCATCTCGTTAAGATATGCCGCATGCAGAACGATCGACTCTGGGTCGGCGCTCCATTTTTCGCAGGCATAGAGTGCGTAGGAGTGTAATTGAAAAATATCTTCTTCGCGTGGCTTGCCTGTTTTCCAATCCCAGATGTGCACGGTTTCGCCATCAACATATGCGAAGTCGGGTACAGCATAAATTTTTGTACCCAAAAACATATAGGTGTCCATGGATTCTAACGATCGCCAATTATCAGGATGCGCCTCGCGCGCCGGCTTGCAGTCTTCTGATTCAACGAAGTATTTGGCAGAGCGTTCGAGCAACTCGCGCGCTTTTTCGGTGCGCTCTTTGGAAATCTCTGTGCGATAATGATGTTCATCAATATGCACCGTTTTATTTGGACGCTCTCGCCATGCATCGGTTGACGATTGTCGCCACCCCTCTCGGAAGTTGTCTACAGCTTCGGCATATAAATCTTCGGCCTTCATGTCGACCCCATCGCGCTTTAGGTGGAACCAGTGCTCGACAGCATCATGCATGCACGTACCCGCCAAGGCCGGCAGCGATGTAATATTTTTATGCACCATTGCTTCATACTTTTCAGCGGGCGGCTTTTCTGTCCACCAGCCCCACGAGGCATAGCGTGAGTAATGGTATTCGCGGCGGCAGCGCTCGAATTCTTTCGCGCGGCTTGCAGACCAAGATAGTTCGTTTTTGTAATTTGCCATTAGTGTTTAAAGTGACGCGTACCAGTGTGCACCATGCACACATTCTTTTCATCGCAGGCCTTGGTGACCTCATCGTCGCGCATTGAGCCACCCGGTTGTATTATTGCAACCACTCCGGCTTCTGCCAAAGCTAGTGGGCCATCAGGGAAAGGAAAGAAAGCGTCGGAGCCGACCACGCTTCCTACAGCACGATCTCCAGCCTTTTTCACCGCGATTTCAGCAGAATCGACGCGACTCATTTGTCCTGCGCCAGCCCCGACCAACATCGAATCTTTTACTAAACAAATCGCATTTGATTTTAAGTGCTTTACTAACAC
>JBLINB010000075.1:0-4368 GCA_047638975.1 Myxococcota bacterium | reverse complement strand
GGTTGAATTCCGCTAAGGTAAGTTTTGGACATAGCTAACTATTTCCAGTGGAAGTTTATGTTCAACTCGATATCAGGATGCAGCGACTGCTTGACTGGGCAAGTTTCGGCAGCTTTTATCAAGCGATCTTTATACTTATCTTCTACCACCTGCCCGAAATAGACATCTACCGGCAGGCGTCCGACGCGACGCACGGGTTCAGTAACCATATGCTTTTCAACTTTGACGACGGTGCCTTCAAGGTTGATGCCATGTCGATCAGCAACGATGCCAATCAAAGTCATAATGCAGGTACCAAGCGCGGTAGCCAGTAAATCGGTAGGCGAAAAACTTTCGCCTTTACCATGGTTGTCAAGCGGTGCATCCGTAATGATGTGGCACTGCGAGGGCCCGTGCACAGCTTTACAACGTAGCTGTCCTTGGTAAGCGATTTCGATATCGATAGCCATAGTTACACGTCAATCTCTTGAGGCACAACAGCTTCAGGAGCAACCGTTTCAGGAGCAAGCTTCTCGCGTTCTTTCTTAGCTGCGTATTCACGAACATCTGCACTGATGCGCATCGAACAGAACTTTGGTCCGCACATCGAGCAGAAATGCGACTCTTTAGCCGAGTCGGCAGGCAGAGTTTCGTCGTGATAGGCGTATGCCGTAACCGGATCAAGCGCAAGATTAAACTGGTCGCGCCATCTAAACTCGAAGCGCGCCTGAGACAAAGCCAAGTCGCGCGCGTCAGCACCGACCAAACCTTTAGCGATATCACTAGCATGTGCCGCGATACGATAAGTAATCACACCTGTTTTTACATCATCTTTATTTGGCAGGCCTAAGTGCTCTTTAGGTGTTACGTAACACAACATCGCTGTGCCGTACCAACCGATTTGCGCGGCGCCAATCCCTGAAGTGATGTGATCGTAACCCGGAGCAACATCAGTAACCAATGGGCCCAGAGTGTAGAACGGTGCTTCGAAGCAAGTTTCAAGTTGCTTGGTCATGTTCTCTTTGATTTTATTCATCGGTACATGCCCTGGTCCTTCGACCATCACTTGCACATCGTGCTTCCAGGCTATTTGTGTAAGCTCACCTAAAGTTTCGAGCTCGCCAAATTGCGCGGCGTCGTTGGCATCAGCCAAACACCCAGGACGTAGGCCGTCACCGAGGCTAAAGGTTACGTCGTACTTCTTCATGACTTCGCAAATTCTCTCGAAGCCAGTGTACAAGAAGTTTTCTTTGTCGTGATGCATGCACCATGCCGCCATAATCGAACCGCCACGTGACACAATGCCCGTAACGCGCTTTGCTGTCATTGGCACATACTCGTGCAACACACCGGCGTGAATCGTAAAGTAATCTACGCCCTGCTCGGCTTGTTCAACGAGTGTATCGATGTACATATCTAAAGTTAAATCTTCAGCAACACCGTTTACTTTTTCTAAAGCTTGATAGAGAGGCACCGTGCCGATTGGTACTGGCGCGTTACGCATAATCCAACCACGTGTTTCATGGATGTTGTGGCCTGTAGACAAATCCATTACCGTGTCGGCGCCCCACATGATCGACCATTGCATCTTCTCTACTTCTTCGGAGATAGAAGAGTGTGTTGCACTGTTGCCGATGTTGGCATTTATTTTAGTGCGAAAGTTACGCCCGATAATGACTGGCTCTAACTCTGGGTGTTTAATGTTAGCCGGAATGACTGCGCGGCCGCGAGCGATTTCGGAACGTACATATTCTGGATCACGCTTTTCACGTGCTGCAACAAATGCCATCTCGGCAGTAATGACGCCTTGTCGCGCATAATGCATTTGCGAAAAGTTTTTGTCACCGCGCGCTTCGCGTTCAGCAATCCATGCCGCACGCAGATGCGGAATACCTTCGCGTGGATCGATACCCTGTGGACCACTGGTATCGTAGGCGTCGTAATGCGTGCCGTTAGTAAGATTAATACGACGGAATGGAATCTCTAATTCGAAGTTGTCAAACTTAAGAGGAGTAGACATCTTCACACTCGAAGGGTAACACTCTTCAAGACTAGGAATTTGACGTGGCGTGAGCTCGCCGTTTTCTTTTGAGTGACGAGTCAGTTCAATTGGTGGTGTGCTATTAGACATTAGCCATATCTTCGCTTCGCGCTTGGTTCTAAACAATAGCAGAGTTATAATTTGAGGTAATGAGTGACGTAAAGAAGATTGCCATGGGCTGCCTGACAGCCACGATTCTAATCATTGCTGCTGTTTTCCTCGGCGTAAACTGGCTAAGCGATAATATTGCACCCACCAGTATCCCGCAAGATATCGTTGAGCGGCAAGAGATCATGCTCGATATAGACATCCCTGACGACTACAAGCCTAGCTACGCGATGTACACGGCTACCGAGAAGAAAGATGATGTTTTGCTGTACACACAATTCGATAATAAGCACACGCTTCTGTCGCAATTAATTCTCCATCAGCAAAGCCATTCTTTTACAAAAAAAGAAGCCGAGAATCGTTTAGGAAATTCTTTCCCCGGACTAGAAACCACGCGCATTGCCTTCCCGGATGCCGAGCAGGTTTCTTTCGAAGTCGATGTCGACTTTCAACAGCAACCCTTAAGCGTCGCTTTTCAATCCGGACGCACCACCGAAGAGTCGACAAGCAGTCACGTCTATTCGGCGATATTTGAATACCACGATTCGCATATTATTATCATGCTAACGGGTAATCCGCAATTCTTGAATCGTCAACAGTTCGAAAGATTGCTGAAGTCTATAAAGTAGGCAGTGGCAACATTTCGCCATCACTCTTACGCAGTGGACGTTGCGCATCAACGTCGCGCATCCATTGTTGCAAGTTATCGGCTAAGCGTTGTGCCACAACCGGCTGCGACACGATCAAATCGGTGCTCTCACCAATATCAGCGCTTAAGTTGAACAGTTCGAACTGTTCGCTTTCGTACCAATAGATTAATTTATAATCACCTTCGCGCCACGCAGTGAAGGGTTCGTAACGATCGCCTTTTGGCCCCCATTTGTGCGGATAGTGCCACGCTAATGGTCGCGCAACCGTAGCTTGCTCTTCTAATATCACCGGCCACAACGAAGTCGCATGTTCGAGTGCGCCAACGTTACGCCACTGCTGGGGTATGTGCGCTAAGTCAGCGATGGTGGTGTACAAATCGGTAGACAAGGTGGCGAATGGCAGCAGCGCGCCTGCAGGCATCTCATAATCAGGATGCTCTGCGCCCGCCCATGCCATAACCAATGGCACGCGTAGTCCTCCTTCATAGCCAGAACCTTTTCCGGAACGTAGCGGTTGATTATGGGTGTCTTTAGAACTGCCCAACGGAGTGCGTCCACGTGAATGGGCGGATAGGCCACCATTGTCGGAACAGAATATAATCAGCGTATTATCTGCCAAATCTAACTCTTCTAGCTTGTCGAGGATGCGCATTAAACTGGCATCGACTCCGGCGACTAAACTAGCATAGGCGGCTTCTTTTTCATCGAGGCCTTTATTCAAAAAGTACTCGACGAATCTTGGGTCGGGCTGAATCGGCGAATGCACTGCGTACTGTGCCATTTGCAAGAAGAACGGTCGCTGCTGTTGCGCTGCCAATTCTAGTTCTTGTTCGGCACGGATGGTAAGCGCTTCGGTCAAAAAGACATCACTACCATGAAAATATTCAAGGTCGGGCACGCCCCATGGACCGGGTTTGTTGTTGCCGTAATTCTCTTGACCATAATAGGATCCTGGTCCGCCAGCGGCATGTCCGGCGACGTTGCGGTCGAAGCCAGCTGCCAACGGGTTCGCTGCTAGAGTTCCGATTGCACCAAGATGAGATTTGCCGATGTACATGGTGTAATAACCTTGTCGTTGTAACATGCGCGGCAACAAACTATCATTAAGCGTTAAGCCGTTTTTATTCCATGACGGATCTTGTAACGCGCTCATCGGCCGTGAAAAATCTTTGTCGAGGTATAAAGTCCAATCCGTTATATGCGTCGCTGCAGGATGCAAGCCTGTCAAAATAGAAGTACGCGTCGGCGTACACACCGGGCTAGTTGAATAGGCGTTACTAAAACGCACGCCACGCGCCGCCAGCATTTCGAGTGCCGGAGTACTATGCCACTGGTTATAGCCGGTCGGTTCGGCAGTAAACGGCACCGAAGTATCTTGCCAGCCGAGATCGTCGACGACGAACAGCACCACATTCGGCAACGGATGCTGACGCTCTTCGATTGCCGGCGCAGCACATGCCGCCAGCAACAAACAACAGAATAGAAATCTTTTCATTAATGTGGACGTGCGCTACTTCCAGCTGGACGCGGAAAGAAACTAAGCTCGGTGCTTTGCAGTTGATCGCCGCGCATAAATTTAACAGTCACCGT
>JBLINB010000074.1:0-4470 GCA_047638975.1 Myxococcota bacterium | reverse complement strand
GGCGAGCAATTCGATTTACTCGATGGCCTGCACGCGGTACCGAATGTCGCAGTGCGCGGTGGCGCCGGCACCGGTAAAACCATTTTGGCGATGAAGAAAGCGTTGAACCTCGCATTGAATGGGGTGCCAACGCTACTAACCTGTTACAACAAAGCTTTGGCGAAATGGATGAGCACGCGTTTGCATGCGATGCTCGAACGTAATAATCAAACATGGCTAATGAGCAGCGGCATGTTAACTGTAAGTAACTTACATAATTACGCGTTGTCTAAGCTCGACATCGACACCCAAAGCATAGACTGGGACGCCATCCCGCTATTGCTGAAGGAGAAGATGCGTGAAACCCCTGAAGATTTTATTCGGGCGATTATTATCGACGAAGGTCAAGACTTCGGCGCAAGCTGGTGGGAAGTCATTCGTGATTTACAAATAGATGACGAGCAAATCCTGTGGATATTTTATGACCCCAACCAATCTATTTATCAACTCGAAGACGAGGTGGCGAAAGTACCCAACATGGTGCCCTTTGAATTAACGCGTAATTATCGCAACACTAAATCCATTCATAACGAATTGATGCCGCTGTTCGAGGGTAAAGCCTTAACCGCAACCGGTCCTAGCGGACGTCCACCCGAACGTATTGTGCTTAAGCCTGGGCAATCGTCGCTTGAGGTCGTTGAGCAAGTAGTGGCGCGTTTAGTGAATGAGGATAAAGTGCCGGCGCATGAAATAGCGGTGTTGACCCCGACGCGCAAACATTCTGAATTGTTCGTGAAAGAGATTGCTGGGATTAAAACTCAAAAGTCTGGCGACGTCGAATTAGATAAAATAATTGTAGAAACAATTTTTAGTTTTAAAGGCCAAGAGCGCCCGGTTATTATTTTATGCGAAATGCATAAACAAGAATATGCCGATACGCGTCGCCTGCGTTACACCGCGATTAGTCGTGCATCACATCATTTAATAGAAGTCATAGAATAATCATGTCTAACGAAAAACAATTAGTTGCAGACATTGCGCAACAACTCAAACAACTCGCTGGTGAAGCTCCGCAAGTGTTCGCCGTTTTGGGCTCCGGCTGGAAGGACCAAGCCGAATCGTTAATCGTAGTTGAACAACGCATCAGCCTTGATGAGATTAATCATTGGTTAACGCCAGCAGTGGCGGGGCATGGCGCCGAATTAGTTATTGGCCACTTGAATGGTGGCAACGAGCGCGTGGCTTTTATCACGGGCCGCATACACGCTTACGAAGGTTACAGCGGCGCCGAATTAGTACGCGGAGTACGCGCCATGCTGCAGTGGGGCGCGCAAAGTGTGGTGCTGCTAAACGCCGCCGGATCTTTAAGCGCAGACATGCCCCCGGGCACGTTAATGCCGCTTAGCGACCACATTAACTATTCCTTACCGAACCCGCTAGCCGGTGGCCAATTCGTTGACTTAGTCGATATGTACAATCCCGAGTGGCGCGCGGCATTGCTTGAACAATGCCCTGATTTAGTTGCAGGGGTATACGCCGCTTGCATCGGGCCGTCATATGAAACACCGGCAGAAGTAGCGATGTTGCAAAAGATGGGCGCCAACGCCGTCGGAATGAGCACCATTCCCGAAGCAATCGCTGCGCACGCACTCGGCGCCAAAGTCATGGCGATTTCAATGATGACGAACCTCGCAGCAGGCATTGAGGGCAGCCGTCCTAATCATCAAGAAGTGCTTGAAGTGGCCGCTGCGAATGCGACAAAAGCCACGGAAGTGTTGCAAATAAGCTTAAAGCTTGCATTCAAGTAAAGCTAATTTAGAATATCGGCATGACTGTTCTAGTAAACCAAGCGGCTCCTGATTTTTCAGCCACCGCAATCATGGAAGACGGCTCAACTAAAACTGTATCTTTGTCAGATTATAAAGGTCAGTACGTTGCATTGTTCTTCTACCCTAAAGATTTCACATTTGTCTGACCTTCCGAGTTAATCGCTTTTGATCATCGCATCGACGAGTTCAATAAGCGCGGTATCCAAGTTTTGGGTGCCTCAATTGACAACGCAGAGTCTCACGCTAACTGGCGTAACACCGCTATCAACGAAGGTGGCATTGGCCCAGTTAAGTATCCTTTGTTATGCGATGAAGATCGCAGCATGACTAAGGCCTACGATGTGCTTCACGAAGAAACTACTTTCGCCTTGCGCGGTACTTTCTTAATCGATAAAGAAGGCAATGTGCAATCGCAAACTGTTAACAACTTAGCACTTGGTCGTAACATCGACGAATTGTTGCGTATGTTTGATGCAGTCGAGTTTTTGGCAACTAGCGGTATGGTTTGTCCAGCCGGCTGGGCGCCAGGTAAGCCAGGCATGGAGCCAACCGCAGAAGGCGTAGCTTCATACTTAGCTGATAACGCCGACTCACTATAACAGTGAAAATTTACACTCGCGGCGGAGACGACGGCGAGACCGGCCTTTATGGCGGGTCGCGCGTATCGAAGTCTGCGCCGCGGGTGTGTTGCTATGGCGGCAGCGACGAATTGAACTCGGTGCTGGGGTGGTGCGCGGTAATCGAATCACCATTAAGCGCATTGCTTACTCGCGAACAACATCACATTTTTAATGTCGGATCACACTTGGCGACGCCAGCCGACAAAGCCAACGACAACTTGCCCAATCTGCCAACAGATTGCGTAGCGGCCCTCGAAAACGAAATTGACGGATTCGATGCTCAGCTACAACCACTGAAAAACTTTATTTTACCAGGTGGATGTGAGCTGTCAGCGCGACTGCATGTTGCGCGCACCGTATGTCGGCGTATCGAACGCGATTTAGTCGAACTCGCTGCTAATGAAAATATCGATGGTGAGTTTATAAAGTATTTTAACCGCTTGTCTGATTGGTTGTTTACTTTAGCGCGTTATGCGAATAAGCTAGACGATACTACAGATGTTTTGTGGCGTAGCGACGTTTAAATTCATCAAGCTCGCCAGAGTCAACCATCGCCTGTGCACAACGCGTACCCGCAGCAATCACTTGCTCGCCTTGGTGAAAATCAAACAGCCCAATACCAAATACCGCGGGCTCTAAAATCAACTCAGGGTTTTCGGCGGCAATTTGAAAACGAGAAATGCGTTGCTCCATGTGGGTAATAGTGTCGCTTAATGAAGCGAATAAGCCAGGGCGTCCTTCTTTATTTGACTGGCGCATTTTTAGCAGCAATCGCTCTAGGCGGCTTAACTCAGCCTTTGAGGCTTGATCGATAGGGTCGAGCTCGCCTTCGAACGGCAGGTTGGTGTTAAATAAATTAACAGCAATCACCGGTAAGCCTGGACATAATTTGCGCGCGGCGGAGATGGGCACGGGTGAACACACTCCGCCATCTACTTGCCACGTACCATTCACTTTTATTGGTGCGAAGACACCCGGGATGGCCATCGATGCGCGAATCGGAGGAATGATTGGACCTGAGGTATGCAGCACCTCCTGGCCATTGCTGATAGTAGTCGCCACTGCGCAAAACGGAATGTCGAGGTCTGCGAACTCTAAGTCAGGTAAAAACTCTTCGAGCTTGCGGCCGATACGATTGCCGGCAAATAATCCGGCGCGCGGAATCACCGGATCGAGCAACTTTAACATGCCGGCGGCAGTGAGCTCGCGAATGTAATATTCGAAAGCCTGTAGTTTGTGCGCCGCGCGTAAACCACCGACTACTGAACCGATGCTAGTGCCGGCGATACCTTTAATCTCGATACCATTTTGTTCAAGCACATCTAATATGCCGATGTGCGCTAAGCCGCGCGCGGCGCCACCGCCGAGTGCTAGTACTGCTGAAACCTTGTCGTCCTTGCTCATTGTGTTAGGATTATAGCAATGCAAGCCCACTTCGACATCTACGAAGAGATAGTACGCCTCCGCAAGCTAGGCGAACCAGCCGCTTTATGCACAGTCATGCTGTCGCGCGGTTCGACTCCTGGTAAAGAGACCATGAAAATGCTGGTGCGCGGTGACGGCTCGACAGTCGGCAGCGTTGGCGGCGGCTGTGTCGAAGAAGACGTGCGGCAGATGGCGATTGAAGTGATTGCCAATGATCGTTCAGAAACTAAATCATTTCGCCTCAACCAAGTAGATGTACCTGAATCCGGTCTAATCTGCGGCGGCCAAGTAACCATCCTCGCCGAACCAGTGGTGCCGCCGTTATTGGTCTTACTCGGCGCCGGACATGTGGCCGCAGCCGCAGCGCGCATCGCCAAAGAATGCGATTTGCGCGTTTGGGTGTGCGACAACCGCGCCGAATATGCAAATGCCGCGGAGCATCCTGCGGCTGACGAGATCATTGCCGGCGAGTGGGCTGAGATCATCAAGAAAATCGGCAAGGCACAGCATCATTACCTTGTCATAGTCACCAGGGGCCATAAGGACGACGAAGAGGTGCTGTGGCAGATACACGAGGGCGGATGCCGTCCAAAGTATCTGGGAATGATTGGCTCTAG
>JBLINB010000073.1:0-4552 GCA_047638975.1 Myxococcota bacterium | reverse complement strand
GACGACGACTGCCCGCGATTCACTACCTTGCGCGCGATGCACGGTGACGCAATATGCTGGGATCAAATCTTTAAGATCTTCGCCGGTATAGTAATGTAGATATTCGCCAATTTCGACAGTCACTTCGCTATCGGTTATTGCAATGACCTTGCCAGTGTCGCCATTGAAAATTTCGCGTTCGTAATCATTACGCGTGACCATTACTTTGTCGCCAACGCGTAAACCGCGCGCCCATACCGGACCATTACCGCTAGGGTTTAAGGCATGACTTAGACGAGCGTTTAAATCATTTACCCCGAGTGCGCCACGGTACATCGGAGACAGCACCAATAAATCATTATCAATATCAATCCCGTACTTATCGGGGATGCGCTCGGTGATTACTTTTTCTAAAATCTTAGCGGCTGCTTCGGTATCGTCGTTGAAGGCAATGAAGAAGTCGCCATTGCCGCTATCGCCTTGCACTGTTTGGGGCATCTCGCCATTCAACACCGCGTGTGCAGCATCAACAATGCCACTGCCTTTGCCCTGGCGATGAATGCGCTGCAGGCGCGAAGTTTCGACTTTAGGCGAGGCTACGAAATCGCGTAACACCGCGCCGGCGCCAACGGACGGCAACTGATCAGCGTCGCCCACTAGCAGCACCTTGGCACCATCGGGCATGGCTTTAAGTAAAGACGCGCATAGTTTTAAATCCATCATTGAAACTTCGTCGATGATTAGGAAGTCTACTTCGAGAGGGTCTTCTTCGTTTTTAGAAAACTTTCCGCTGATCGGCTCGAACTTTAAGAGGCGATGAATTGTAGATGCCTCGTGACCGGTGGCTTCGCTCAAACGTTTGGCGGCGCGACCAGTAGGGGAGGCAAGCAAAATGTTTTGTATGCCAACAGTATGCAAAACTTCAAGCAGCAAACGCATGGTGGTGGTCTTGCCTGTACCAGGGCCACCGGTAATCACACTAAAGGCGGTGCTCAACGCCATGTCGAGCGCCAGTCGCTGCGATTCGTCGGGCGGATACTCGGTGCGCTCAATGACGCTTTCGATGGTATCAAAATCTGCAAGAATAGTATTTTGCTTAGTGCCTTGCAGGCGCAGGATATTTTCTGCGATTTCGATTTCGGCTTGCAATAAATCAGGCAGATAAAAGCATGGCACCTCTTCTTCACTTGCAGCAGCTTCGAGTACCACGCGCCCGGCTTCTATTACAGCCTTTACTCCTTCAACAATGGATTGCTCGGACAATCCCGCCGAATGCAAACCATCAATTACTTTTTCTTCGGGTAAGCAGCAATGACCGTCGCTTTTTGCCTCATTTAGTAAGTGCACGCAAATGCCACCGGCACGCACCGCCGAATCACGATCGATGCCGATTTGCATGGCGATGCGATCTGCTGTTTTAAAGCCAATGCCGCGCACCCAGATCACTAGGGCATAGGGGTCGGCATGAATACGGTTGATGGCCTCGGCGGCAAACATCTCGTAGAGCTTATTTGTTTGAGAGGCGCTTAGGCCAAAGCCGCGCAATTCGGCCATAATCCGATGGCGGTCGCGGCCTTCTTTAAATAATTCAGCCAGGGTAGCCGCCCGTTTGGGGCCGATCCCGTCTACAGCCTGCAAGGTCTTGGCGCCGCCCTCGAGGGCCTTCATGGTGTTTTCGCCAAAGTGCTCGACAATGCGTTTTGCCATATCGGGGCCCACGCCCTCGAATGCGCCACTTGCCAAGTAGCTTTTCAGCCCATATAAAGTCGTAGGACTTGTTTTTTCACTCCAACTCGCTTTAAATTGCTTACCAAACTTTGGATGTTCGGCCCATTTACCGTGCAATCGCAAGAATTCACCATTTGCCACGGGAGCGAAATCGCCAGCTACAGTGACAGCGGTGTTATCGTGGCGCAGGCTAACTACAGCAAAGCCGCTATCTTCGCTTTGGAAGATAACGGAAAGCACCTCGCCTTCGAGGCTTTGGTGCTGCTTATCGTTAGTTGCATTCACTGTGATGTAGACGGTTTTGAAAGAATAGGTTACACTGTCAAACCCTATTTGCAGGATACCCCGTAAATACTAAGAATACAATACCGATGATTAAGGTCCAAGTCCGCCAAAACGAATCTCTTGAAGCAGCACTCCGCCGCTTCAAGCGCCAATGTAACCAGTCTGGTTTGTTCGCCGAAATGAAAGATCGCAAATTTCATATGAAAACGACAACCGAACGTCGCCTCGCCGGCAAAGAGCGTATCCAAACGATCCGCCGCGCCGAACGCACGCGTCGTCAAGAACGTTACTAAACCGATTTTTTACAAATCGCAAAAGCTTTGGTGCGCATGTCGCACCAAGGCTTTTCTCATTTAGTATGACTCCAAAACTTCCTGAACGAAAACGTCGCCGCGGACAACGCGACATGAGTGCGCCTATTCAAGAATGGCGTTTTGAAGTCGGTGCCGATAATCACGGCCATCGACTAGACAGTTTTTTATCAGGACGACTCGATTGGCGTTCGCGTAATGGCATCAAAGAAATTATTAATGATGGGCATGTCGAGGTGTTGCCATTCAAAGATCCGCAGCGCGCGCAAATTGCCAAAATGAAAGTGGGTTTGAGATTACGCACTGGGCAAGAGGTGGTGGTGCGTTTAGATGTGCCGGGCGGTAATAATTTTGAAGAAGCACCAAAGGGTGAAGACCCAGGCATCATTGATGTCGTCTATGAAGACGAACATATTCTTGCGGTAAACAAGCCTGCAGATTTAAATGTGCACCCGACGCATGGGCATTTGCTTGACTCGGTTATTCATCGTGTGCATATTCGGCATACGGCATTGTTTGGTAAAACTACCGACATGCCAACTTTGTGCCACCGCCTCGATCGCGAGACTACAGGTTTAGTTGTTTTAGCCAAAGATCAAATGTCACGCACTAAGTTAGGTTGTCAATTCGAAGCGCGCAGTGTGCGCAAGGCATACCAAGCGCTAGTGGTCGGTGAAGTCGCCGCAGAGTCTGGCGAAATCGATATGCCAATTGCGCGTGACGAGCGCTCCGAAGTAAAATTACGCATGGGCGTCTTTGACGACGGCATGCAGTCTTTCACGCGCTGGGAAGTCGCGCAACGCTTTGACAGCATGACTTTGCTTAAGCTGTTTCCGCGGACGGGCCGCCAGCATCAGTTGCGCGTTCACCTAGCGGCGATTGGGCACCCGATTGTTGGTGACAAGTTATATCTCGGTGGTAACGAAATGTTTTTGCGGCACTTAGATAAACAACTTACCGAACAAGATAAAAAGTTTTTACAGTTGCCGCATCAAGCTTTGCATTCTTGGAAGTTAGCCTTTGAGCATCCGAGTACTGGCAAAGAGCTCGAGTTAGAAGCGCCGTTATGGCCGACTATTGCTGACTTGCTATAGGTTGTATTCATCTAGTAAGAGTTGCAGTTCTAAAACGTAGGTAAGCGCACAGCTTGCTGATTCTTCTCTTAGGCGTACAAGACGCTGCATGTGGATATTATGATGTTAAATGGAATAAGCGGAAGTGTGATGCCGTCCTAATGATAATGAAAACGATACTCACTATGATTTTGTCGCTCGCCGCATTCAGTTGTGCGAGCCAACCGTTGCAGATAACTGCAGATGAAGCCGCCAACTATGAAAGCGTGCAAATAATGACCAGTCATAACCGGCCTGACCTCGTGCTTAAGTATTTCGGTATTGTGCGCCAAGAATTAAACCATGACGTTGATGTTGCCGCTGCGCAAGAGATCATGCAGCTACAGGCATATCGTAAGGGTTGCAACGCAATCATTCGTTTCCGCAGGAGCAAAGAATATCTTGAGGGAGAACTTGTGCTGCTAGATAGTTAGCATTGCGTATCGACCGCGCGTTGCACTCTTATAAACAATGTTCTACTTTCGCTTATTATCCTTAGATGAAAAACCTAGAACAAGAAGCAGTGCGACGACGGCAACGAAAATTAATGCAATAAGGCTGATAGTCATGATTATATCTTATGGGGACTCATGCGCATGTCAAGAAATAAGCCCAAGCTTGGCGGTGTATACATCGACGATGTCTTGCGCTTCTTCAATATCGCAGTACTGATCGTCGTAAGAGAACTCGAGTGTTGTTTGCTCTATTAACTTAACCTTTACCGAAATACAGTCGTCGTCCAAATAATGATCGGCGCCAATGTCTGTGGGTTGAATATCTCCGGCGCGCTCGTCTTCGGCAATTTCAAATAAGTAGCCATGCAAGATACGGATGTCGAGCCGTAAATCAGTTTGCAGGGTGATGAAGTGCTGCACTTAATTTATCAGCTGATAAACAAGGGTGCCTAGAACTATACAGAACATTGCGACAGCGGCTAAGCCGAGCAGCAAGTGCTTTTTATGTTTACTGTGATCGGATGGTTGTTCGGAAGTCATGCGTGATTGATTATAAGTAATCAGAATAAGATACAATACCCCCAACAATGGTACGCAACATACCAACCAAGCCCCTTCAACGCCTAAGCATCCCCGGCCCAGCCGGAGCGTTAGCCGCATCCTTCGAGCAACCGCAAACCTC
>JBLINB010000072.1:0-4785 GCA_047638975.1 Myxococcota bacterium | reverse complement strand
CATATCCCAGTTGGGGTGGGCCAAGGCCTGCTGCGGCGTGGCGTTGTCTAATTGCTCGAGTGGCATGTCGCGCAAGGCACCGCCCGAGGCCGTTAATAGCAACTGACGAATCGGTGCGTCGCCATTACCTAGGCATTGAAAAATAGCTGAGTGCTCGGAGTCGACAGGAATAATAGCCGCCGAATTGCGTTTAGCCAGAGGCATTAGTATCGAACCGGCCATCACCAGCGATTCTTTGTTGGCCAAGGCTAAATCACAGCCAGCACTAAGGACGGCTTCGCTGTAGGGTAATCCGGCAGCTCCGACCACTGCGCAGAGACAAATATCGTAGTCTCCGGCAGCCAATAGTTTTAACAGTGAAGCGTTGTCGTCTGGCTCAGAGGTGATGAACTGCTGTGTATCCTTGTCTACCAATTGCTGTAGCTGCTGACGCTGGCTATGCGCTGAAACGGCACATATTTGCCACTCGATGGGAGAATCCTCGAGTATTTGTAGGGCACGGACACCAACTGTGCCAGTAGCCCCCAGAATTATTATTCGACGTGGAGAGCTAGTCATTGAATGCAAATATCATACGTGCGCTTGGTTAGAATAATAGGCGTGAATGACTCAACATCACCATCATCTTCTTCATTGAGTTACAGAGATGCCGGCGTCGATATCGCTGCCGCCGAATCTGCTCTCGATGCTTCTAAAGTTGCTATTCGTGCAACCCATGGCGAACGCGTCCTTGCCGACATCGGTAGTTTTGGCGGCTTGTTCAACGCAAAGGGCCTCGGAGAGAATCCAGTGCTAGTTGCGACAGCTGACGGCGTGGGCACGAAAATACGCATTGCCGCTGCTGTCAAAAAATTTGACACGGTCGGACGTTGCTTAGTGCAGCACTGTATCAATGACGCGCTAGTGCAAGGGGCAGAGCCTCTCTTCTTCCTAGACTACATCGGTACCGGCAAGCTCGACCCAGAAATGGTCGCTACTGCAGTAATCGGTGTTGCAACAGCTTGCGGTGATCACGGCGTCGCGCTTCTTGGTGGCGAGACTGCCGAAATGCCAGGCGTTTACCCAGACGACGAGTTTGACTTGGTCGGTACCTTGGTAGGTATCGTCGAACGCGAACACATCATCGATGGTTCACGCGTTAAAGTCGGCGACAAGCTTATAGGTTTGCCATCGGTTGGCCTACACACTAATGGCTATTCTCTGGCGCGTCGCATCGTCGAAGAACGCATGCAAATTAAGTACACTGATACTTTTCCAGGTGATACGCGCAGCGCTGCTGACGTGTTGCTTGACCCGCATCTTTGTTACCTCGAAAGTCTGCGTCCGTATTTGCAGAACAAGTCATTGAACGCTTTGGCTCACATCACTGGTGGTGGGGTGCCCGGTAATTTACCGCGCGTATTAAATGGTTTAGGTGCAGCGGTTTCGAGAAAGGCCGTGCCTGCGCAAAACGTTTTTACGCAACTATGCGAGTTCGGTAAAGTCGAGCGCGACGAATCATGGAAAGCCTTCAACATGGGAGTCGGCATGATTCTGGTTGTTGATGCTGATGCAGCCGACGACATTTACGCAGATCTAGCGGCACGTAATGAAAATCCATTTATGATGGGCGAAATTCGCGACTGTGACGGTGTCGAATGGTTGGACTAGCCATACTGTTACCGCTCTTGTCTTGCTGCATGCCATCTATGCAGCAAGACCCTAATGACATCCAGTCCTTGCATGCTTCACGGCTCGAACAGCTATTGGCAGCACCGCGTCATGATAGCTATTTCCGTAATACTGTTTTTCAATCGGTAACGCGTCTCGAGCACCATCACCGCGAATTGTCGCTACGCGCATGGATATTCTTGAATCAACCTAGCAGCGACTCGGGTATTTCTAACCTTTTAGTGTTCTCGCGGCGTAACCAGCTAGCACTGCCGGCACTAGATACTATTGAGGGCGCTGATTCGATGCTTGAGCGTGCTTTGCATCTGTGGGGCGAGCTAAAACTCGATGAATGCGACTCGTTGTTGGCTATAGGTGAAAAAAAATACGCCACTGATACGCGTTTTAAGAATAACCGCCTGTGGCTGTCCATGACAGCACCTGTTCAACTAGCTGCAACAGCTAATACCCGAGAACTTTGTCAAGCTGTTCTCGCCTTCAAGACTCCGCTACACTAAGCTAATATTATGCGAATTTGTACTCTACTGTTTGTCGCCTTGTCGAGCATTGCCTCGGCGCAGAGCGAGCCTGAATTAAAGTCAGCTGACCTTAAAAAGATATCTAAATCAACCGGCGCATGGATAGATGCTTTGATCGACAACAATCCAAGTAAAGCTTCCGACGCTATGGTGGCTTTAGAAGAGCAAGTTACGAAACTTAATAAGAAGAAACGTAATGCTCTGTCTTATGTATACGACTGGGAAATCGCTTTACATAACTCTCGTAAGTACGCAACATCTGGCGCTGCTGTTAAGAAGGGCCGTGTTAATGATATAGATTTTGCTGCTGCACCCTACAGCGTGTATTTGCCGAAAAAGTATGATCCTAAAAAGGTTAATTACCCATGTATCGTATTGCTAGGCGCGATTGATGCCGATCAAATAGAAGCTTTACCAGCAGAGGTTCTTGATAATGCGATTATCATTAGACCAGACATTAGTAGCATGTCCGACGATTTAGTGCTTACTACTGAAGCGGCAATGGCCTTAATGATGCCAGTCGGTCAAGCATCTCAGATCTACCATCTCGATCGCATGCGTTTGTTTTTAGTCGGCACAGACGAACTAGGTAGTCATTTAGCAGCACAGTGGGGCGCAGTCATGCCGCACCTATTTGCCGGAGTTTCGACGCTTGTCGACTCTAAATCTAAGATAGCTGCTGCTGACAACCTTGCCTTAGTCACGAACGAGCTATCTTCGAGCCTTGCCGAAGCCACTGAGTGGTGTTTAGCGCAAGAACGCTGTAATCCGTATCCTCTCGAGTTTGAATTCGAGATACCTTTTGCGCAACAAAGTCGAGTCTTCTGGATACACCCGATTAAATTTGACTCTCCCGAAGACGGCCCCTTTACTGGCGAGTTAGCCAAGATTAAGGTGTCGGTTGATCGCGCAACGAATACTATTTCTATTGATGCCACGAAAATTGACCGCATCAAAATATATCTGAATGATGTGATCGTCGACTTAAACAAGCCTGTCATCATTAAACGTAATGGCGTTGACTACACCTATCAAGCCAGCCGCTCAGTCGGCACCATGTTACAAGTCTTTAAGCATTCGCTAGACGGAGCCGTGTTCCCGGCGATCATCCAAGAAGTAGATATTCCGCAAGCAGAGAGCACCGAAGAGTAACATGACAACATGGATCGCGTTATTGGGCGGTTTTTCAGTATTAGTCATTGAAATCCTGGGTGTGCATATACTTGCACCATGGTTCGGTAGCTCGACGATTATCTGGAGTCAGCAAATTGCCATCATCCTATTGGCAATGGCACTCGGTGGCTGGTTTGGCGGAAACATCGCGCGCC
Source organism: Myxococcota bacterium (assembly GCA_047638975.1). GTDB lineage: Bacteria > Planctomycetota > UBA1135 > UBA1135 > UBA1135 > JAPKEZ01. The sequence goes on along the minus strand of JBLINB010000072.1, from coordinate 1,268 downwards.
GAAAAACGGCCCTGAAATCAAAGTTGTCACAAGCACTTGCTTGCGCCGCAGCTTTCTTCATGCTGCTGGCCTTCGGGGTCGACTATTTTGCGTCAATCATCTTGCCTCAAGACTTAAGCCTTGATCAAGTTGCCGGTCTATTCCAAATAGGTAGCTTCAGCACGGCGACTATTTTCTTTGCGCCACCTGTTTTCTTTTTATCATGGTTGACGCCAATCCTTGTAGAACTGCGTGTCGAGCATGGCACCAATGCCGGGCAAGCATCAGGACGCCTCGGAGCCATCGCTACTGGCGGATCACTACTCGGAATATACTTTGCTACTTTTATAGCAATACCGATTCTCGGAGTGCGTGCCAGCATAATCATCGTGGCTATCTTGTTGGCGATTTCGGCATTAATCATCGCTAAACGCTCAAAGCTCACTCCGCTATTGTTGTTGCTATTCGCACCCTTAGCCGTTGAATCACCTGCTGCAGAGGCAAACATGCCAAGTGGGGCGACTATCGTTGAATCGACAACTACGCCATATCAAAGTCTGCGCGTCATCGAGTTCGAAGGCGGCGAGCGCTGGTTACAGATGAATGAAGGTCTAGACTCATATCAATCGCGATACAATCCACAGCATCAATGGCCGGGCGGATATTACGATCTATTTGCATTGTTACCTTTATATATTAATCATGGTGTAAAACCCAAAGAGCAACGCGAGTATTGCATTCTTGGATACGGTGCGGGTTCAGCAATCATACCCATCTCTATAGCTGAAGCTAATAACGCGTGGCATGCGATTGGCATCGAATTAGACCCAGTGGTGAGTCGTTTAGCACAGCAGCACATGCCGTTGCCAGAGCAGCTGTCAGAACAGGTAGATGTCTATTCCGCAATAGATGCACGTGCAGCCTTACGCTTTGCTCCCGACGGTCTAGACGCCGTCATTGTTGATGCTTACTCTAGGCAATTCGAAGTTCCATTGCATATGGCGACTGTCGAATTCTTTAGCGAAATTCACTCCAAGTTATCCGATGGCGGAGTGATGTGTTTCAACCTCGGAACCACTTCCATCGATTTACACAGCAGTACTCTGGCTGCAATTGCTGCCGGGATGATCGAAACCTTTGGCAGAGATAATGTGCGCTTGCAGCATGTTGCGCGTTCGCGAAACTGGGTGTTATTCGCAAGAAAAAACATCGACTTGCCACCGCTAGATTTTATGGCTAAATTATTGCCAGATGATTGGCCGATTGAAATAGGCGCTAGCTGCCTGCCC
>JBLINB010000071.1:0-4815 GCA_047638975.1 Myxococcota bacterium | reverse complement strand
ATGTCGGTTAATAAATCGAAAGAGCCTGTTGCTGCCATCAGCGAACTGCCGATTCCGATAACGATAGCGGAATGGGCGGGCACACTTTTATGTGACAGTTGCCCCCATGTTTTTGGTGCAAGCCCCTTGCGTGCCAGGGTGTAAAGCAGACGGGAACCGGTGAGCGTGCCAGTGTTCATGGCTCCGAGTGATGACAGGAAGAGTCCGGCGCCCATCACTGCCAGTATAAATGGGGCGCCGATGGATTCGATGACCATTGCGGCGACTGAACGTCCTTCTGGAGTATTGGCAACTTCAGTCGGGGTAAGAGCGTAGAAGTAGGCCATGTTAATCAATAGATAAAGAGAAATAATTAGCAGCGTACTTCCCATTAAAGCACGTGGAAGGGTGTGCCCTGGTCTCTTCACCTCGCCTGCCATAAGTGTGATATAGGCCATACCGGAGTAACTCCATAGTGCCCCCATCATCGCTGCGCTGAAGCCACCGAGTCCGCCACTAGGTATGTCGGAAGACACTTCGCCCACCCTTTCAGCGATGGAGGGAGAGTAAAACTCCCATGTCCCTTGGCTGGCGGTAAATGCGATGACACTAATAAGAAAAATCAAACCAATCTTGATCATGGTCATCATCGTTGAAAACCATCCCATCGAGCGCACCGAAGATAAGTTTAGGATGGTGACGCCGGCAATCAATAGTATCGGCAAAAGTCTGAGCGCTAGGGGCGAAAGTGTGCCGCCGAGAAAATCGTTTAGAAAGACAACTGTTAAAATGGACATGGCGGCAGTTCCGGAGAGGCGCGCGCAGAACCCTGTCCAGGCATTTAAGAATGCCAAGCGCCTGCCGAAGGCTGCCCCGGTGTAATGAAATTCTCCGCCACTGCGCGGCATCATGGTACTCAGTTCGGAAAAAACTAGAGCTCCGGTCATGGTCAATAAACCGGCCAAGAGGTAAGCGAGCAGTACCATCCCTGGGGTTTGCACATTAACAATCATCACCTTCGCCTTCATAAAGACACCGGTCCCGATTACGCCGGCAACAATGATAGAGGTTGCGGGAATCGTAGTGAGCACTCTGCGTAATTTCTGGTCGTTCTTGTGGCTACTTGCGCTCGGTTCGTTTTGCATTGTCGCTAGGGTAACAGTAAGCATCTCTAACAATCGCATGCCGCGCGAGCATTTTTACCCTAGACAACCTGTTATCCTAGATATAAAATAATCACATGGAAATCAAAAACACCAGTAAAGCGCCGTTGAAGGTACCCCTTTCAGCGGGTAAAACTATTTTCCTTGGCCCAGGAGCCACCGGTAAAGTCAATGATAAGGTCGCCGATTATCCGCCGTTTCAAGAAATGGTTGAGAACGGTGCGATAGAAGTTCTTGGCAGTGGTCGTTCGAAAGCCAGCGGCTCGTCTACAGCTAGAAACGGAGTCGCAGGGTCGAACACCGGTAAAAACGGTGGTACGCCAATGCGCAAAAGCGGCGACCGTTAGGCGTTTCTGCACAGTGAATCTACTCTTACTTGCCTTCTTCATACAAACGGCTACTTTCGAGTCTGCTCCGCTTGGCGAAGTGCGAAAGTTCTCTTCCGAAGTCGGCGTTATTTCTGCCGCTAAAGGGCACGCTGAATTTCAACAACAGCACGTGGCTTCAGGTGTGCGAGCATTGCACATCTTCGGAGGTGATGACAGAACCGTCCATCTAAAACTCCGCCAGGCTCTTTCGGCGCAAACCGAGATTTCGTTTTTTGCTGAACGCTGGACGCGCCAGGCGCCCTTCGCCTTCATGATAGAAGGACGCAGCGCTAATAAGTGGATTGAGTTGTACGCCGGTGACTCGATAAAAGTGGGAGGGTTTAATCCTTACACTTTTATAGTGGATCAACCGAAAATAAAAGAGCTGCGCATAACTTGCACTTCAGCGAAGGGCGGCGGGATATTGCTCGATGATTTCAGCGTGTCTGCTCCGGCTCCGATGGAGTTTGTTAGCAGCTCTACTTTGCAACCGGTGCTGCCGATTTTGGTGGACAACGAGGTTAATCCGGTCACGACTTTAGAGATTCAAGCGCGCGGTAATCTCAAGCCGATCATCTTGAAGTCGATTCATGTTGACTTACATGGCACTTCAAGCCTTGCAGATATCCAGCAAATTGACGCTGTCTATGCTGGTGAAATAGTAGCTTCGATAAAAGAACCCAAGCAGTTGCAGTTCATCCTACCCACCCACATTGAATTGCAGCGTGGAAAAAATCAAATTCATGTTTCAGCGCAACTTAAGACATCTGCCTCACTCGATGGGCATGTCGCTGTATTCATTGAAGGCTATCAGTTGTCATCTATGCCGCAGCGAAGTACGCCACAGCAATCGGCGCCGCGTCAAATTAAGCGTGTCGGACTTGCGCTAAGAGATGCCGGCGATGGGGGGGCTAACAGCTACCGCATTCCTGGATTGGCCACCACTCCACAAGGGACACTGATCGCTGTGTATGACATCCGCTGGAAAAAAGGCGGTGATTTACCCGGAGACATCGACGTCGGCATGTCGCGCTCTATAGATGGCGGTCATCACTGGGAAGAAATGAAAACCATTATGGATATGGGCGATGCCAGTGAATGGAATCACGACGGAATCGGCGATCCTTCAGTCTTGGTTGACCAGCAGAACGGCGACATTCTCGTTTTTGCTTTGTGGTCGCATGGCAATCGTGGATGGCATGGCTCGGCAGCGGGCATGTCTCCTGAAGAAACAGGTCAGTTGATGATGACGCGCAGCACGGACGATGGAAAAACGTGGTCGGCGCCTAGCAACGTTACGGCTCAACTTAAGCAACCGTCGTGGCGCTTGATGTTGCAAGGGCCTGGACGTGGCATCACTATGCGCGATGGTACATTAGTTTTGCCGATGCAATACCGTGATTCAGTTGAACAAGGTAGTTTGCCATCTAGCTTCTTGGCCATCAGCAGTGACCACGGCAAAACTTGGCACGCTTCAGCTGCCCCCAAAAGCAACACCACCGAAGCACAGGTTGTTGAGTTGAGCGAGGGTCGCTTGATGTTAAATATGCGCGATAACCGCGGCGGTTCACGTTCGATTTACGTCACCGATGACCTCGGAAAAACTTGGCAGCAACATGCGACTAGCCGCAGTGCGTTGCGCGAACCAGTGTGCATGGCAAGCATAATCAATATCCCAGGACGTCCTCAAGTGCTACTGTTTTCGAACCCCGATGTGTCGAGTGCACCGCGGCGTAACATGACACTCAAGGCGTCGCTCGATGAAGGTGCAAGCTGGCCACTCGAAAATCAGCTGTTAATTGATCAAGGCCAAAGCGCAGGTTATTCTTGCATGACGATGATCGACGCAAACACGATTGGCATTTTGTTTGAAGGTAGTCTTTCTCATTTAACCTTTATGCGTATTCCGCTTAAAGAGTTGCATATAAGCGCCGATTAGCAATAACTTTCGCTAGCCTATAATCATAGGCATGATTCGCCGAACAATCCTGTTAGCTCCCTGTGCCTTTGCCGCGTGCGCCGGCGCCACTGTCGAAGATACTGAACCGCGTGTGCACATTAGTGTCAGCGTCGACTGGGAAGGGCGCGATTTGTCCGATGCAAACCTGGCAGCCTTCGCCGACTTCCGCGCCGCGCATCCTGAAGTTCCATTAACTCAGTTTCTGAATGCCGCTTACTTTGATAAAGCCGATGCCGATGCCGCACAAGTGAGCGCGCGCATTCGCCAAGCATTACAGCCGCACGATGAACTCGGCTTGCACATCCACCCCTGGAAATCACTAGTGGAAGCGTCGGGCGTGACTTTTCGTAGCACGCCGACTATCTGGGGAGTCGAAAGAACAGACCGCAAGAGCGGGCCAGACCCAGGACACGACGTCTCCGTCGAAGCATACACGGTAGACGAATTCCAAAAACTAGTCGCCCATTCCAAAGCAGTTTTGGACGCCAACGGTTTTGCTTTAAGTAACTCCTTTCGCGCCGGTGCATGGCTTGCAGGCCCGCGAGTACTTGAGGCTATTCGTCGTGAAGGTTTTGTAGTCGACTCATCCGCTACCGATACAAAGTGGCATACGAAAATTGCGCAATATGCGCTGCCGCAAATGATCCGTGATATTTGGCCCGACGTCACCGCCGACACTCAGCCGTTTTATATCTCTACGCCCGCCGGCGACGTCCTCGAAATCCCTGACACGGGTGCGCTGGCCGATTATGTGAGTGCCGAACAAATGGCAGGCCACATTGCAGATGCCGTCAATAAACTGGATGGCCATGATTTATATGTACACATCGGCTTTCATCAAGAAACAGCCGCGACGTATATTGGTCGCGTCATTGAAGCACTGTCGATCGTTAAAGACCAGCATGCAAAACATCTAGTGTTCGAAACGCTAGAACAATCTGCCCACTCGGTGTCGAGTAAGGGGCATGAATAAAACCTGTCAAAGCTGGTAAGCCTCTGCAGCAATCCCTGCACTACTTCTAGCGTTCCTTGGCTCTGTTTTAATTCACATGCTTTGGAGCACCATCAATGCGGGCACAATCGTCACATAACAGCGCAAAAAGGCCCGCGCCTCGGGCAGTCGAATTATAAAACCGACACTCTAAGCAAATTAGAAGACTCGACTTGCGCGCCCACAGTAACCACTTCGAAATAAGCAGTCAGTCCGCTTGCAGCAGGCGGGACATTGGTGAATTTACTCCCACCGCCAGCCGCATTAGTCGTGCCTTGGGCGAAGATATTGAAATTTGAACTTAGCTCAATAGTCGTGCCATTTCGGGTGTAACCGGCATTTGAGAAATCTACT
>JBLINB010000070.1:0-5179 GCA_047638975.1 Myxococcota bacterium | reverse complement strand
GCATTTTTGGTACTGCAGGAAAGCGCACTGGGCCAGCGGCGTTTATGTGGGTGCCGATCGCTTTTGTCTTTGGCTGTGTCGGCGCAGTGCTGTTAAGCATCGCGCAATTTTCACCGACTCTTTTACCAAGTGCGGTGATCCAGTTTGCATGGTTAGCGCTGACCCAAGGTTTATTTGTAAGTTTAGTGCTTGGCATCGGCACCATGTTTGTGCCCCTCACCTCACATAAGCGATCTTCAGTTGATGTGACGCTTAGCGATCATCCACGGCGCCGGCGAGTGGGGCAGCTGCTAGCGGCAGTGGGTATAGCCTTAAGTTTTGCGCTAGAGGCACAAGGCTTTTTCTTAGTCGCACGTCTGCTACGCGCTGCTTTAGTACTCATCACATTAATCGTCGCTGCAGGTATCCATCGCCCACCAACGATGCCCGGCACGCAACGCAAATTAATTTGGATAGCCTCTTGGTGCTTGCCGATCGGCTTGCTGTTAACGGCAGTACTTCCAAATCTGTTGCAGATTGGTTTACACGTGCTTTTCATCGGCGGCTTATTGCTAGTGACCCTTAGTGTGGCATTGCACGTTGGTTTGGCGCATAGCAGCGGCCAGGCGTTGGTGTCCAAACCAGTTGGCGCGGTGCGTGCCTTCGGAGCGCTGTTGATGCTAGCTTTAGCGCTGCGCATTGTCGCCGAATTAGATATGGCACATCGTTATGACTGGGTAGCAGCGAGTGCGGGCGTACTACTGTTGTCATTATTACCATGGGGATGGCTGATTTTACCGCGCTTGTTGCCAGCCCTTAAAGGATCTGCGGACACAGCATCGCAAACGGGCATTGATCGCACTTAGCTTTACGCGCAGTGCACGTTTCGCGCCCGAGGTAAATCAGGCTATGACTAATAAAGACCCAGTCATCGTGTTCAAACAACTTCATTAAATCAAGTTCGACTTTTATAGGGTCATACTGCTTAGTCAAATTCATGCGCCGCGCAATACGTCCGACATGGGTGTCAATCACAATGCCCACTGGATTATTGAATCCGCGGCCCATGACGCAATTCGCCGTCTTGCGTGCCACTCCGGCTAACTCTAGTAACTCATCCATAGTGCGGGGGACTTCGCCGCCATGTTTATCGACTAAGATATTGGCAGTTTTGTGCATATTTTTAGCCTTGTTATTGAAAAAGTTAATCCGTTTCACAAGCTCGCGGATTTCATCAACACTGGCGCGTGCCATGGTCGTGGCATCGGGCAGAGCTTTGAATAATGCTGGCGTTTCGTTGTTTACAGCTTTGTCGGTGCACTGCGCGGATAATAAAGTCGCAATTAACAACTCGAAAGGATTACGGTAATCAAGCGATGTTTTGGCGTCGGGGTAAATCTTGCGCAGCTTGGCCAACACCGTCGCCGCGCGCTTGCGTTTAACGGTTAAGTTTTCGCGCAAGGGTAAGTGGCCATTTAAAGCACGACGGCGTCTGACTGGAGAGGTCATGCCGCTATCCTAATAAAGCGTAGGCTTGTATTGAAGAGTATTGCTGCATCGCTATGATAATTCAATGAGCAACTTAGCCCCACAGCAAGCCCTCGTTAAGCAAATATTTAATATAAAAAAAATATGGCGCTGCATTTATTTGGCATGCATCCCGGCGCTGTTGTTCTACGCTATTTCTTTAATAGCCCTAAAGAATGCCGGCTTTGAACCCCGAGAAATACTCAAAGAGCCAGCGCAGATATCCGGAGCGTCAAGCCTGATCGGATTCTTGTCAAACATAGGCACTTGGCTATGGGTCTCATCGGTGGCAATTTGCTTTTTCGGCGTTTCGATTAGTGATCGCACTGCGAAGAACAAACACACCGAGCTACTGTTTCTAGTCGGCATGCTGTCACTGACTTTGGCGGTAGATGATTTCTTCATGATTCACGACCGCTATGTCGATCAAAAAATATGCTATTCGATCTATGCACTATGGGCAGGAGCATTATTGCTGCGCCACTTCAAAAAGATCATAGAGATTGACGGCTTTGCTTTTTTGTTGGCAGGCTTCTTGCTAGCCGCATCGATCATGACCGATTTGTTCCAAGCGTATATCCCTATTCATTACGCTTTTACACAAGTGTTCGAAGAAGGCTTTAAATTTGTCGGCGGAGCGACTTGGTTGTACTTTAGCTGGCGTATGGCGGCCTTTCCATTTAAAGGCCAAGGCGATAAGCAGGCGTAAATGAAAACCTGGATCGCACTTTTGCGCGGTATAAATGTGGGTGGGAAAAATATCCTAGCCATGGCTGATCTCAGAAGCAGTCTTGAAGGATTAGGTTTAAGCAATGTGCGCAGCTATATCCAAAGCGGAAATGTGGTTTTCGATTCTAAGGCTAAGACGGCGGTGCCTTTACTAGAAAAGATATCTAAAGCAATCGAGGCGCATCACGGATTGCGTCCACAGTTGTTGTTACTTAGTCATGAAGAACTGCTGGCAGCGGTTGCGGCAAATCCTTTTACTGAAGCGGTTGCCGAGCCGAGTACATTACATTTGTTTTTTCTAGCTACTGCGGCGTCCAATCCCGATATGGCGGCACTTGCAACTCTAAAGACGGCGAGTGAGCAGTTTGAGTTGATAGAGAATGTCTTTTATCTTCATGCACCAGACGGTATTGGCCGCTCTAAGCTTGCTGGCAAGGTAGAAAAGCATCTTGGGGTGGTAGCGACGGCGCGCAATTACCGAACTGTGGCTAAACTTGTAGCACTGGCGAACATCAATGACTGATTCTACAAACAAACATCTACACACTGACGAGCACGGAGTGACCCGCTGTTGGTGGGGCAGCAGCCATCCTGATTATCGACTTTATCACGATAGCGAATGGGGGGTGCCGGTTAATGATGACGCACGCCTTTTCGAGAAGATATGCCTAGAGGGTTTTCAATCGGGGTTGTCGTGGTTGACGATTTTGCGTAAGCGTGAAAACTTTCGAAAGGCCTTTGCCGATTTTGATTTCAAAAAAGTGGCCGACTATAACGAGGATGACGTCGCGTGCCTGTTGCAAGATAAAGGCATCGTGCGTCACCGCGGAAAAATTGAGGCGACGATCAATAACGCACAGCGCGCGCTCGAAATCGTCGATGAGTTTGGCAGCCTGGCGACCTATATCTGGCAATGGCAGCCACAGTCGGTAGAGCCGCATATCGGAAAGGGCGACTACCCGCATCCGATTCCGAGTATCACAAAAACCTCGCAAGCACTCAGCAAAGACTTGAAAAAGCGCGGCTGGAAGTTTTTTGGGCCCACCACCGCTTATGCCTTTATGCAGGCGATGGGGTTAGTTAATGACCATATAGTGGGCTGTGATAGTCGTAAATAGCTAGAGGATGCGCGGCGCGATTTCGCGCGATGATAGAATATCCAACCATGACTTCTACAGCATCCTCTTTAGACCTCTCCTTCCTCAAAGAACTTGGCATTGATGGCCCACAATCCGGCGCTTACTGCGGCGAATGGCTTGAATGTGGCGGCGACGAACTTCCGGTATATTCTCCAGCCACTGGCGAGAAAATCGGCAGCGTTAAGCAAGCTACTGCAGCCGATTACGAGAAAGTATCTGCAGCTGCCCACGCTGCCTTTTTAAAGTGGCGCGAATTGCCAGCTCCGGCCCGCGGCGAATATGTACGTTTAATGGGTGAAGCCATGCGTAAGTACAAAGAGCCACTCGGCAAGATTGTGTCACTAGAAATGGGCAAGATCCTGCAAGAAGGACTAGGAGAAGTACAAGAGGCCATCGACATCGCCGACTTCGCAGTTGGCCAGTCACGCATGCTTTACGGCTTGTCCCTACACTCCGAGCGTCCACAACATGCGATGCGCGAGCAGTGGCACCCGATTGGTACCATCGGTGTTATTTCAGCATTCAACTTTCCGTCCGCAGTTTGGGCCTGGAACTCGATGCTCGCAATGATCTGTGGCGATTCCACGCTATGGAAGCCATCATGGAAGACACCACTCACTGCTATCGCAATGACTAAAGTTTGCGCGCCAATCCTAGAAAAGGCTGGCCTCGGCGCGGTGCTATCTATGGTTGTTGGTCCTGACGATACCGTTGGTGAAGCAATGACTGCTGACAAGCGTCTGCCTGTTATTTCGGCAACCGGTTCTTGTCGCATGGGCGCACACGTTGCGGCTAAAGTCGCAGGGCGTTTTGGTTCTACTATCCTCGAGTTGGGCGGCAACAATGCTGTGATCGTACTCGAAGATGCCGACCTCGAAATGGCAGCGCGTGCCATTATGTTTGGTGGAGTGGGTACTGCCGGTCAGCGTTGTACTTCGACGCGCCGTGTACTGGTACAAAAAGGTGTGCGCGAGCAACTGGTTGAACGTCTTAAGACGATGTACGCCGGTGTGCGTATCGGACACCCGCTTGATGAAAACGTGTTGATGGGGCCATTGATTGACCAAGATGCTGTCGATAATGTGCTTAAGTCGATCGAAACCGTTAAAGAAATGGGTGGCGAGATTCTTTGTGGTGGCGAACAGGTCTATCCTGAAGGTTGCGCTAATGGTTTCTACATGACACCAGCGATAGCGACTGCGCAAAACGAATGGAGTGTCGTGCAAAACGAGACTTTCGGTCCTTTGATGTACATCATCGATATCGACGACCTCGATCATGCGATTAAAATACATAACGATGTGCCACAAGGTTTGTCGTCGGCAATTTTCACGCTGAACATGCGCCATGCTGAAAAGTTCTTGTCCGTCGTGGGCAGTGACTGTGGTATCTCAAATGTCAACATCGGCACTTCGGGTGCAGAAATCGGCGGAGCATTCGGTGGCGAGAAAGAAACCGGTGGTGGTCGCGAGTCGGGTTCGGATGCATGGAAGGCTTATATGCGTCGCCAAACGAACACGATTAATTACTCTACTGAGTTGCCACTGGCGCAAGGTGTTTCATTCGACGTCGATTAAGCGTGCAAGTTAATACTTTAACTGTAAATAGCGACCGTCTGCCCCTAGCTCTACACGACTACGGAGGAGACGGTCCTGCTGTTTTATTTGTCCACGGTTTCTTAGACGGCGGTAAATCGTTCGAAGACGTGGCATTGGCAGCGCGCGAGTTCTGCCGGCCGATGTGTTTAGATTGGCGCGGGCACGGCGATAGTGCGCAAGTGGTCGATGGTAGTTACCATCAGTTCG
>JBLINB010000069.1:0-5338 GCA_047638975.1 Myxococcota bacterium | reverse complement strand
ACTGGCATTTTCCAGTCGACTACTGCGGCACCTATTTGTTCGAAGCTCAGTCTTGCTTCTGCGCGCTGCAAGGCTTCAAAAATCGGCAACATATTGCCGTAGATACGCGCACGTGCTTCAGCCACCGCGAATGGGTTGCCAATTTGCTGCATCAAGTCAGAAACCAATTCGGCATCTCGGGCTGGCGGCATTCCGCCAATCCAGCGCTCGTACATCTGGTAGAGACTGCGTTGACTGAGCTGCTGTAGTCCTTCGGTTAAACTAGCTGTCGGAGTGGACTTGGTCATCTTGTAAAATTTGCTCGGCGTTTACTAATTCATAATAGTAACCACGCTCAGTTAAAAAACGTTGACGCTTCTCGGCGTATTCTTGATCTACACTATTCTCGCTAGTTAACGAATAAAATTTAGATGTAGAGCCATCAGATTTAGGACGCAAAATACGCCCTAGGCGCTGCGCTTCTTCTTGACGAGAACCGAATGTTCCGGCAATTTGAATCGCAACATTTGCATCTGGCAAGTCAATCGCAAAGTTACCCACTTTAGAAATAAGCAGCACCGGCACTTCGCCACTACGGAAAGCGTCGTACAATTCTTCGCGCTCGCTATTGGGCATTTTGCCGCTGATTAGAGGGATGTTAAGTTCTTTGCTCAAGGCTTCAAGTTGAGCGATATACAAACCGATGATTAATATTCTGCGCCCAGCATGTTTCTTCAGCAAAGCCTTCAACACATCGGTTTTCGCTGGGTTTTCACAGGCCAAACGATAACGCGCACGCTTGCTGGCGTTCATGTAAACACGCGACAGAGTGTCATCCATAGGTACTCTGACTTCGATGCATTCGACGCTCGCAATAAAGCCGCTTTTCTCTAGGTCTTTCCAGGGAGCATCGAAACGCTTGGGACCGATCAAGCAAAACACTTCGTCTTCCTTTCCGTCTTCGCGGATCAATGTTGCCGTCAAACCAAGACGGCGGCGGGCTTGAATATCGGCTGTGGCGCGAAACACCGGAGCCGGCAACAAGTGAACTTCGTCATAAATGATTAAGCCCCACTCGCCCTTTGAGAACAAATCAAAATGCAGGAAATCTTCGCCCTTTGCAGCACGATAAGTCATGATTTGATAGGTCGTTAAAGTGATCGGTTTGATCTCTTTTATTTTTCCGGAGTACTCGCCGATTTGGTCGGCGGGGATATTAGTTTTATCGATGATCTCGCGGCGCCATTGGCGTAAAGCAACGGTGTTGGGTGCAAGAATCAAAGTATGGGCGCCGACCTCTGCCATGGCAGCCATTCCGATTACAGTTTTGCCTGCGCCACACGGTAACACTAAGACTCCGTTGCCACCGCCAGGCCGTCCGTCTAGGTAAAAGGCATCGACGGCACTACGTTGATAATGGCGCAATTTAAATGCGTTACCAGAAGCAGTTGTCTCGCGTAACTGTATATCAAGTGGCGAACCATTGACGAAACTAGCGCAATCGTGCACCGGGAAACCCAGCTGCATTAACTTACTCTTAACTAAGCCACGCCGGCCGTTGTTCAACCACGCATGCCCCAATTGCTCGTCAACCTCGCAAAAGTGTCGACTTAAATCGGAGTCTTCATTTAACTGCGAAAACAACTGCGCGTCATTGGCTTCGAGCCGTAGCTTATTGTTGACATCATCGTACAACACAAAGACTTTAGACTTAGCGAACCAATTGCTAACTTCTTTAATGAAATTAGGTGGTACTTCGTAACGCGAATTCGCCATCAGAAATTTGACAACCGTATCCGCCGTGTAGCCAACCGAAGAGGCATTCCATACCGAAATCGGAGTAAGCTTATAGGTATGCAGAAACTGTGGCGATTTTTCTAACTCGGCAAACGGCAGCAACCCATCACGCATTTCGGTAAAGCGCGGGTGCAAAGTTTCGACCACGATGGTCATATCACTTTGCAGAATTAATGGATTATCTTGGTTCAAGTAATGAATTGGGGGTGATTTTCGCGCCATTCAAGTAGCGCACGTCCTGTTACAGAACCTTGAATTGTAGAACAGAGCTGCTTAACTTGTAAGGCGTTTAGGCCATCAAATATGCCATGAATATGTAAATCTCCATTGCCGCCATCGAGGTTTGCGATCAACGGTGCCAAACAGCGCACAGCCAGCGGTAATTCAGAAAGTGTTGCATTCAAAGAATAAGCGCCAAGTCCGCATTTCACTGCCATTTCAAGGGTGGACGCCATCCGCGTACCTGCGAGATGCGTCGCGAGCTGATCTAGAGGCTGTTGCTGAGCCTGCGTGAAGCTAAGGCCACGTTCAATCAACTTGGATAACCCGCTATCGAAACCGGTGGCGTGACAACTGCTGCACGCGAGGTGCAATGCTGGATGTAGCTGCTGGGTTCTTGTCCCCTTGCAGGATTTACATTTATACTTAGTGCTCTTCAGTAATAAATCTTTGTGCTTGTAGCCCAGCAATTTTGCGGTTTCGCAGCGTGAGAAATATTCCGCTAATGGCAGGCTTAATTCTAAGGCCTCAGCCAGCGAATTTTGAGCTTGCGCTGCGGACGGGATGAATGTGTTAAACGAAAACTGATTCGTGAATTGCTGGGGACGTGGCAAGCCGCTGCCTAAGTTCGCCGGTGGATCGTCGTCGAAATAACCGGCGGCATCGGCATGATGCATCATTAACCCTGATTTACGACATTCGCTAGCAAGGAAGCGTCCGAATTTAGCAGGGAAACCGGCGAATACATTGTCGAACAATAAGCAAAGCTGTTGTGGTCCAAAAAACAATAAACCGTAAATACGCGCTGCCCGCTGTTCAACCGAAGTCAAATTTTGCATGGTCGTATTTGCGTTCTTTGACAATAAAGAACTCGGCGCCAGTAAGTGTAAAGCATGACTAATCAGCGCATCTTCTTTAACACTATTAAACAGCTTAAGTGCGTCGTCTAACTTGGCGGCGCGTAAGTGCTCGATAGAATATTTACCCAAACGAAACTCAAGAGCAGCTTCAACATGACAATCACGACACTGGCGCAAGTTAATTTGGCCTACCACTTTTGAATCGGCAAATACCAACAGCTCTACTTGTTGCAACTTCTGTAGCTGCTGTTCAATATCAGAACAACGCTCGGACAATTCGCTCGCCGACATCTCTGCTACATCAAAGTGATCTAATTCGATGTAGCTCTCGTCAATTAGTTTTCGATAACCCGCTGCCGCCAACCACATTTCGCGCTGTGGATGCTGCTCAATGGCTGCCGGTAATGCGCAGGCGTAACTACAAGCCTTTTGTTCAAGACTGAAAACGAATTCTGCAAGGTTCAGATACGGACCGACTCCGCCACAATGACTGCAGCACTTTTTACCTATCTGCTGTAACAATTGCTGCAGGTAGTCATCGAGCCCGAGGCTTTCTAATAAGCTACACCGCGCTGCTAACGGAGTTGGCCATGCCACAGGATGTTTAGGACCTAAGTCTTTATCGCCAGCATTAGAGAATTGATTATGCGTTAACACCGAGCGCATACCAAGTTCGGCAACCAATTCAGAGCGGATGCTGGTGTACCCTTGACGTTCGCTGCCATCCGCGTAAATAGTAAACTTAGCTGAAGGCGGCTGCGGCTGCATTAGCGCCTGCGGTGGATCATAGTTAGCGCATAGCCATTGCGCTGTTGCAGTGTGCTGTTGCGTCAATCCCTCAGGAGCACCGCTGTACACCACCTCGCCGCCATCCGCGCCTGCTTGAGGACCAATTTCTATTAAATGCCGAGCATTGCGCAGCACTAAATGATGGTGTTCAATGAGCCAAAAACTATGTCCGTCTTTACAGAACTCGTTAAGCACTTCAATAAATTTACCGGCCTCATTATCAGGCAATCCTAAACAAGCTTCATCTAATAAAAATAGTTTGGAAAGGCCGGGTCTAATCAAACAGAGCTTACGCGCTAGAGCAATTCTTCCGCGTTCGCCAAAGGAAAATACTTTGCCGCGCTCGCCAAGACGGCGACTGCCCAACCCTAGTTTTATTAGCAATTCGATACAGTTACGCAGTTTACCTTTTATCGGTAAGTAGATCAACAAGCGCTGTAATGGTGTGTTCAACCATTCTCGCAACGATGCACCGCGATAGCGTAGTTCGAGTAGTTCATCGCGCAAAGCTAAGCCTGCGCATCTTTCGCAAGCTGCCGAAAAGGGATCGACTGCTAAACCTTTACAAGACTTGCAAGCGCCACGCGCTGGTGAAGCGACAAAGTCTGCGGCTTTGAATCCGCGTTGCTGTGCTTGCTGGGTCGCGGCAAACAATTCGCGCAATTCGCTCCAGCAGCCTGACAATGTGGCCAAAGTGCTACGCGCTGAGACCCCTAAGGAACGCTGCAGTAAAGCATGCACTCCGCCGCGGTTTAAATACTTATGCGTTTTCTGGAGATCTTTAAGGCGTGGCCATAATTCTTCGGCAAATAAAGTACTTTTACCGCTTCCGGATACTCCGCAAATGGCGACAACGCAGGCCAGTGGGATTTCGAGTTTATCTATTTTTAGATGCCGCGCATGCAAATCATCAAAGACAATGCTGCGTGGGGGCAACGCTTGCGCTGCCGCAAATCCGTGGGCTTGCTGCAAGTTCAATTGTTGCAAACTGCCGCTGGCACACAAAGTACCGCCCTCTTCACCTGCGCCTGGACCGACCAGCATACAGTGATCGGCACTAGCTAAAAATTCGTAGCTAGGGTCTGCAGTAATGACCGTATTACCTGTTGCCACTAGCTGCCTAAACAGTGTGGCAACCGCCATCCTTTCTTGGCCGTGCAGCCCAATACCTGGCTCATCAAAGATAAGAGTCTGACCGGTTCGCGCTTGTGCCATCCATGACAGTAGTTCGATTCTGCGAGCTTCACCTAATGACAAACTTTTCAAGTTGCGGTTCAATTGCAGATGACTAAGACCGCAACTTAAGGCATTGCGCAATATTCTTGCGCCTGGACTATGATCCTCTTCATCAAGCAAGGCATGCCAATCTTCCATTGAAGAACAAAGGAAATCTTGCCACGAACGATGTTTAATGATTCTTAAACTTAAATCATCGGCGGCATGCGCGGCATGGCAATCTAAACAAAAAAGATCGACGGCATATTCGCACAATTCAGCATCAACCATAATCGCCAAACGTGATTTACGGGCTGCCGCTACCGACACTGCCTCGCGGCAACGCTGATCGTTATCTTTTATATTTTTGAAACGATCAAGCAGCAGCCAACTGCCTGTTTTCAAATCACCGACGCAGTCTTCAATACGCTGCAAACTACCGTCTACCCAATATCGCGTAATACCTTGCAGCAACAAGT
>JBLINB010000068.1:0-5339 GCA_047638975.1 Myxococcota bacterium | reverse complement strand
CAAATACATAATAGTTAATGCTGATCCACAGCACGCGCCATGCGCAGTGGCTGTCTAATTCCTGGTTAGTCGCCGACAAAGTGGGTGGCGATGCTGTGTTAATTGATAGTGGCGGGCCTAGTGATGAAATCGATCGCTTCATTGAAGACAATCGTTTAACTTTGCGCCATGTATTGTGCACTCATCATCATTACGATCACGTCTACAATAACCAGCATTACTTAGACGCCTATCATTGTGAAGTCTGCGCACACACTAGCGAGGTTTCATTGCTTGATGGAGAAGTCAGCGCTTTAGAAGATCAGCAGATTATTAAATGCGGCGGCTTAGATATACAATGCCTGCACATCCCTGGGCACACTAGTGGACAATTGGCTTTTTACGTTAATCAACAGTCCCTGTTCACTGGCGATACCTTATTCGCCGGTTCGGTTGGTGGAACTACAGCACCAGACCACACAACTTTCGAGCAATTACAGCATTCTATTCTCGAAGTGTTACTGAAATTACCGAGTGAGACTGAGGTTTATCCAGGTCATATGCAAAAAACGGATCTCGGCACAGAATTTTCGACCAATCCCTTTATCCGCGCATGGCGTGGGGTCGATAAGGTGCTGCCACAAGACTGTTTAGTAAATGGCGAAGCGGCAACCTTATTGTTGCGCGCTGCTGACTATGACAACGGTACCAAATGCTGGGTGCAAAGCGCAAATGGCACGCAAAACGTCGTACCTGGCTCGTCGGTAGTCTCTTAAAGACTCATCTTGCGATGCTTGGCCGAATTCGATTCAGGCCCCTCGCCGGACTCTAAGCGACGCTGTTCATTCCATTCGGCATATTCCGAATAGTTTCCGAAGAAGAACTCTATTTCGCCATCGCCTTCAAAGGCCAGGATGTGCGTGCAAATTCTGTCTAAGAAATAACGGTCGTGACTCACAATCAGCATGCAACCAGCATAGTGCTCGATGGCTTCTTCAAGCACGCGCGTCGTTGGTAGGTCTAAGTCGTTGGTAGGTTCGTCAAGAATGATTAAGTTGCCGCCAACGCGTAGCATCTTTGCAAGTTGGACACGATTACGCTGACCACCCGAGAGGTTGCCCACAATCTTTTCTTGATCAGAGCCTTTGAAATTAAAGCGCGAGACATAAGCCCGTGATTGTATTTCTCCGGAGCCGAATGGTAGGAACTCTACGCCACCGGAGATCTCTTCAAAAACAGTGTTGTCGTCTGATAATTCAGAACGACGCTGGTCGACAAAACAGGCCTCAATAGTTGAGCCCTGAGTAATTGTGCCTGAGTCGGCCGTTTCGAGGCCAACAATCATTTTCATCAAAGTAGTCTTTCCGGCACCGTTTGGCCCAATAACCCCGATAAGCGCTCCTGGAGGCATCTCGAAACTAAGATCTTTGACTAGGATTTGTTCGCCATAAGCTTTCTTGACATGTACAAAGTCGATAACCTTATTACCAAGGCGAGGCCCAGATGGGATCGCTAAATCAATGGATTCTGGCTTGAGGTTTTGCTGCTCTTCTACAAGTTGGTCATAGCGGTTAAGACGCGCTTTCGACTTTGTGCCTTTGGCCTTGGTGTTCGTACGCACCCACGCGAGTTCGGCTTTAAGACGCTTGCGCCTTTTCTCATGCTGACGGCCACTAGTGGCTAACTCTTTTTCTTTAGCTTCAAGGTAGCTGGAGTAATTTCCTTTATATGGCGTAGCGTGACCGCGTTCGATTTCGAGCATCCAATCGACAACGTTATCTAGGAAGTAACGGTCGTGAGTAATCACAATAACGAGACCGCCGTAACCGGATAAATGGTGCTCGAGCCACGCAGTCGTTGCGGCGTCAAGGTGGTTGGTAGGCTCGTCGAGCAATAGGATGTCAGGTGATTCGATTAACGTCTTACACAGAGCCACACGGCGTGCTTCACCGCCAGATAATACACCACATTTGCGTTCCATCGGAGGTAAGTCGAGTGCTGTCGCTGAGATTTCTAATAAGCGATCGACTTCCCACATGTTGTGCATGTCGATTTCGATTTGCAGCTTGTCAAACTCGTCGGATAGCTTGTCAAGTTTTTCGCCACTTGCATCACCCATCAACAGGCATATTTCATTGTAGCGGTCGGTAATCGCATGGATATGAGCGACGGATTCGTCGAGAACCTGCTTTACTGTTTTATCGGCATCAAGTTCTGGCTCTTGCGAAACATAGCCAATGGACTTGCCATTCATATGTAGACGCTGACCTTCGAATTCGCTGTCAGCACCCGCAAGGATGCGCAGTAAAGTCGTTTTGCCAGAACCGTTGGCACCAATCATGCCAATCTTAGCGCCACCATAAAACGACAAGGTAATGTCGTGAAGTATCTGAGTGCGGTCGTAAAACTTATTTAGCTTTATAACCTGCAGGACGAATTCTTTAGTGTTTTCAGCCATGATCGACGCATATTCTACCTAAGCTAAAACCTTAAGGGGGGCTATACTTCAAAAAAGCGTCTTCGGTTTCTAGGATCTGTTTGTCGATAGAGTCTGCGCTAATAACGGGCTGCTCGACATTGCTGCCTGGACAGAAATCGAGCACTTGTTTTTGATACTCACTCTTCGAAACCATGACCTCTTCCCAGAATGGCCAGGTGCGGCATTGCGTTGGCTTGGCATCATGAATAGTGCATTGCTTGTCTTCCAGGAAAATACAGTGGTCGTCAATGAATAGTAAATGATGTTGGCCGTCGCTGTCACGCCGAGTGTATTCCTTGGTGAATGCGCCCAAGGTAATCTGTAATTGGTCGGCAATTCTTTGGCGTTCATGTCTATTCACATAAACATAAGCCATATCATCATGCACATTACAACATTTAGCGCATTGTGTGCACGAAAATGCGATTCCATTCTTCCACCATTTGTTCATTTAGGTTATCCTTATGTAATGCAAGTTCCTCTGGAGGTTATCCTTGAGCGCGATCAATTGCAACAGGTGGTAGAAATTAACACAGCTGTTGCAGTTATTGGTCGTGGACAAGACTGCGATATACGTATCGACGACCCGTTAGCATCGCGTCACCATTGTCGTCTAGAAATAGTCAATAATCAAGTGTTCCTTGTGGATCTCGATTCACGTAACGGAAGCTGGATGGCGGGTGAACGGGTACAGCGTAGGATTTTTACAGCCAGCGATGTGTTGCGTATAGGCAGTACCACTCTGCAGATACATGGTGGCATCGAACACCGGCTTGATGCGATTGAGTCTACTCAAACACAACAAGTGTCGCGCGAACAGCAGTCGTTAAATACGCTGATGGCGGTAGTGAAAAATTTGCAGGTTGAAACCCGCACTCCGCAATTAGCAGCAATGGTTGTAGATGCTGCCATTAGCTTATGCCGCGCAGAGCGAGGGTTTATGTTTCTACTCGACGGTGAAAAGATAAGCTTTTCAGTAGCGCGTAATTTTGCTCATGAAATCGTGGCTGCGCCAGAAGAAAAGTTTTCACATACTTTAATCAAGCGCGCTATTGATTCAGAGTATGCCGTGGTTATTGATGATGCCACTTCCGATTCTAAATTTTCTGGAGTAGAGTCCATCTCTGACCTAGGACTACGTTCGGTAGTGGCAGTTGCTTTGCGTCACCAATCTAGAATTATTGGAGTACTCGCCATTGACCATCGTCTCACAGGCGGCGCATTTGGCTTAGCCGAAAGCGAAATGCTTAATTCTTTGGCGGTATTGTCGGCTCTCAATTTCGCTAATTTGCAGCAGCAGCAAGTATTGACAGCTTTGCAGCGTCGTAATGCACACTTGAAGAAAGGCACTGCTAGCGTAAGCCAAGATCCGGCTATGCAGTTGCAGATACCGGCTGCGTTTGAAGAGATAGTTGGCGATTCCGTGGTCATGAAAAAGCTGTTCGCCGATATTGAAAAGGTAATGAACAGTAATGTTCCAGTAGTCATTTATGGCGAAAGCGGCACTGGTAAAGAATTAGTAGCACGTGCATTGCACTTTGAATCCTCGAATGCCGACTCTGCCTTTGTCGTAGAAAACTGTGGTGCGCTATCTGAAAGCCTACTCGAATCCGAATTGTTCGGACATGTGAAAGGGGCCTTCACCGGCGCCAGCCAAGATAGGGTGGGGCGTATTGTTGAAGCGGATGGCGGAACCATCTTCCTTGATGAAGTAGCGGAAATGTCTGATGCCATGCAAACTCGTTTATTACGCGTTTTGCAAAACGGCGAAGTGCGTCCGGTGGGTTCCGATAAAGTGCTGAAAGTGAAAGTGCGCGTTATTGCTGCCACACATCAAGACTTATTGAAACACGTGCAGCGTGGCGCTTTCCGTGAAGATTTATATTACCGCTTGCAGGTAGTTAGCCTTAATGTTCCGCCGCTGCGTAAACGCACCAGTGATATCCCGCAGCTCTTTGACTATCTAATGCGGCAAGTGGCGGATGAAGCTGGCACAGAGGTTCGTCATTTAAGTCCAGAGGCATTAGAGGCTTTGCAGGTCTATTCATGGCCGGGTAATATTCGTGAATTGCGTAATGAAGTTCAGCGCTTAAGCATGCTGGATGACGGCGAAGTTAATATCGCAGAACTATCTGCTACCGTTTTAAAGGAAAACCCCCGTGAGAAGGCAGTCGAAGGAATAAGCTTTGACGATAGCATCACTTTGCCAGAACGAATTAAAGCTGTCGAGGTACAAGCGATTGGTCAACTATTAGATTTAGAGTCAGGTAATCGCACTCTAGCAGCGCGTGCGCTTGGCATTTCTCGTTACGCTTTATCGCGCAAAATAGAGAAGTATAAACTCGACGTGCCCGAAGACGAATAATGAGTGATGCTGCGCAACATCCTTTAAAGTCACTCATGCCAGAGGGGTTCGTTTTTATACGTGAATTAGGCGTTTCACCTCTCTCAGAGGTGCTATTAGTTCAAGATACTGACGGCGCCTTTTTCGCATTGAAGGTGCTGCGCGCAAGTGTTGTAAAAGATCCGCGGATTGTCGAGCGCTGGCAGCGTGAAGCGCAAATATTAGTAGAGCTTAGACATGTAAATCTTGTGAAATGTTTTGGCATCTGTGACGTCGATGGCCGTCCAGCGCTAATTCTCGAATATATTTCCGGTGGTACGCTGCGTGAGCAACTAGAAGAGGCTCCTATCTCATGGGAAAAGGCGTGCCGTTACGGCATTCAAATCGCCCGCGCTTTAGAGTATTTACACCGCAATGGTGCAATCCATCGTGATGTCAAGCCGCACAACATTTTGCTGCACCCCGTGCATGGCGCGGTGCTGGCCGATTTGGGTTTGGTTTTGCGCGAAGACGATACCACTCTTACTCGCCATGGTG
>JBLINB010000067.1:0-5472 GCA_047638975.1 Myxococcota bacterium | reverse complement strand
CCATGGAAAAGTTGTGTTTTGCGCATGCCGAAGTTAACGATGAGTTTGAAGATGCCGCAGTGTATGCCATCTCTTTGTCGAAACGTTTATGGCATGCCGTCGGTGAAAATGACGGACTCGATGGCTTGGTTGCCGATTCTCTTGTAGGCTTGCGTGCTAAATCACGTCTCGGCGAGCAAGCTCCGCAAATCATTCTTGATCCATCGCCGGTTGTAAATGAAATGCGCCTGTTCAAGAGCGCCGATGAAATCGAATTAATGTCGGCAGCCGGAAAGATCTCTGCCGAAGCGCATAGTGTGGCAATGCGCCAAACGGCTCCAGGGATGCGCGAATACGAGATTGAAGCGATGTTGCATCATTTCTTTAGAGCACATGGGGCGCACGCGGATGGCTGGGCATACCCGTCGATCGTGGCCGGTGGCGACAACGCATGTATTTTGCACTACACCGAGAATGATCAAATTCTTAATGACGGCGAACTTCTATTGATTGATGCTGGCGCCGAATACCAAGGTTATGCTGCCGATATTACCCGAACTTTTCCTATTGGCGGGAAATTCAATGCTGCGCAACGCGATGTTTACCAAGTAGTGCTTGATGCACAGTTGGCGACCATTGAAAATTGCCGCGCTGGCAATAGCTTCCATTCTGGGCACGATATTTCGTCAAAAGTATTGGCGCAAGGGCTGATCGATTTGAAGATAATCAACACCTCATTAGATGAGTGTCTAGAAGATCAAACTTATAAAAGGTATACCATACATAACACCTCACATTGGTTGGGGCTCGACGTACACGATTGCGGTGACTACTACATTGATGGCCAATCGCGGCCACTAAAGCCGGGCATGGTCTTAACGGTCGAGCCAGGTTTGTATTTCGCGCCAGAAGACGTAACGGTCCCCGAACACTTTAGAGGCATGGGTATACGCATTGAAGACGACATCCATGTTACTGAAAATGCGCCACAGGTTTTAAGTGCAGGTGTTGCCAAAGAGTTAGATGCTGTTGAAGAGCAGTGCGCAGGATAATAATTAATAATGATTGCATTAAAGCTAGATAATTTAGTAAAGCGCTATGGCGATTTTACTGCCGTTAGTGACTTGAGCCTTGAGGTGCCGCAGGGCGCGATCTATGGCTTCCTGGGGCCAAATGGTGCTGGCAAGACTACTACCATTCGCATGATCCTTGATATCGTAAAGCCGACAAGTGGCGAGCTTACTGTTCTGGGCGCGAGCAGCGCTATGGATGTGCGCAACCGCATCGGATACCTACCTGAAGAAAAGGGTTTGTATAAAAAGATGAAGGCGTGGGCGATTATCGCCTATTTCGCGCGTCTAAAGGGCATGCGACCAGCAGATGCCAAGCAGCGTGCTTATGAATTACTCGAGCGCTATGGTCTTGGCGGTTTTTCAAATGCTAAAGTCGAAACCTTGTCAAAAGGTATGGGGCAAAAAGTACAGGTGCTGGCTTCGATTGCACACCGCCCAGAGTTTGTGATCCTCGACGAACCTTTTTCAGGTCTTGACCCATCCAACCAACAGGTGATGGAGCAAGTGATTTCTGACTTGAACAAAGAGGGTACCACCATCATTTTCTCAACACACGTGATGTCGCACGCCGAACGTATTTGTGATAAAATTTTACTGATTGCTTCGGCGAAGAAAGTTTTTGACGGCACCGTGCAGCAGGCTAAAGATTTGCTACCACCCAAGGTTCGCGTAGCCGGTGACTTTAACATCGAGCAGCTTAAGTCTTTGGTGTCAGTCAATGACTGCTATCTCGATGAAGACCAGCAGTTCTCTATAGACATCGCTGACAAATGCACGCCACAGCAGCTAATGAGCGAATGCTACGACGCGCAACTTACTCTAGGATCCTTCGAATACCGTCAGCCTGATTTACACGACGTGTTTTTACATTTAGTCGGCAAAGAAGCCAAAGTCGCAACCCTCCGTTAATTATGAATAACTCTTTTATTATTGCTGGGCGAGAATACTCAGATAACGCACGTACTAAAGGTTTCTGGATTAACCTGCTGATGTTTCCACTGATTTTGGTGGCTTCGATTAAGGTGCCACAGTTGCTCGAAGAGAAAGCGATCCCTACTCGCGAGTATGTTCTCATCGATCAGTCTGGTAATCTTGGCGAGGTGGTGCAGTTAGCCATCGACCGTTCGTATGCCGTAAAAATGGCTGAAGCGATGTTTCAATATGGCATGGACAATGCGAAAGGCGGTCTATCGGTTGATATAGATCTCGAGAAAATGCCGGCTATCTCTCTCGACGACAAGATGTCCAATATGCTCGAAGAAGATCCTGATGCGCTTGATGCTTTAATGCAGCCAGGAGCAGTAGAGTTGGCTATCACGGCGATGCAGTTCGGGCTTAAAGACGATGCGCCAGCATTCGTGAAGCCGAAGCAGCAATTTGCACAAGTTGCAGTGCCTAGTAGTATCATTAGCACAGATGCTCTTGCAACTCTAGATAGCGACGAGATCATCAATCGCTTGCGCCCCTATTTATTGGGCGACAAGTACCTGACGGCCGACGAAAATGAGTTGTTTGCCTTGATTATCATTCCGCCAACGGCTGGTCAACAAATTAAGCGTGGCGGCATAGCAAGTTTAGCTGAGAGCTTTGACGAGAAACTCGGCGTGCAATTTTGGGCGAAGAACCTTGCTGACACCAGTCTTTCGCGGTCGATAAGCTCGACTCTTAATGAGTATTTGCGTACTAACGAATACCAACGTTTGGGTGTCAACGAAGAGATCGTCTCGCAAGTGAAGTCTACACAGCTACTGTTTACTTCTTTCGACCCAACTAAAGAGGCTGGCGAAGAGAAAGTGAGCATGGCAGATACCATCCGCCAATTCGCGCCACTTGGCTTTGTCTATATGATGTGGATAGCGATATTTACAGTGGTGAACATGTTGCTCAATAATACTATCGAAGAAAAATCAAATCGTATTATTGAAGTATTGCTGTCGTCTGCCACTCCGTGGGAAATCATGTGTGGTAAATTGCTAGGCATCGCTGGCGTCGGCATGACGATGATGGTCGGATGGGTCGCTTCAATGCTTGGTGTACTCATGTACATGGCTGGCCCACAAGTAGAATGGGCGTCCACGTTGCTCGAAGTGATTAGCAGCTCAGGCTTACTACCGCTGTTCGGCTTGTACTTTATCTGCGGTTACTTGATCTATGCCGGGCTGTTCTTGGCTATCGGCTCGCTGTGTAGCACGATTAAAGAAGCGCAAAACTTCATGGGCACAGCGACAGTAATTTTGATGGTGCCGTTGATGACGATGGTGTTTGTAGCACGCGATCCGAATGGTACGCTGGCACAAGTGCTGACGTGGATACCGCTTTACACGCCCTTTGTAATGATGAACCGCGCAGCGGCATCGCCTCCGGCCTTTGATATGTATGGCTCGGCAATCTTGATGATTGCTACCATCATCATCATGCTCTGGATAAGCAGCCGTATTTTCAGAATCGGTATTTTGCGTACCGGGCAACCACCTAAGATTGTCGAGCTGTTTAAGAGTTTAACGACTTCGCTTAAAAGTCAATAAGGCCGTCGTCTTTGTCTTTCTTAGCGTCGCCTTTCTTGTTGGCGTCGTCTTTGTCGGCGGTATCCTTACCGTCCTTGGCGTTTTTGGCACGTTCGTCTTTAAAGTCTTGGACGGCTTTGGCTTTCTGAGCTTCGGTCATCCACAACGATTGCCATTTGGCTTGCAGTTTGCCGTCACTGATTCCGCCTTCGGTCTTGCTCATTTTGAACTTGCGCTTATTGTCGCTCCACCAACTAGTCCAGTCGAGAAGCTGATCGCCAAGTTCAACACCAGTTAGTACTGCTAGTGACGTTTGAATTTCGATGCGCAATTTTGGAGTACGTCCGCCACCGCGCCGTCCGCCACCGCGTGTGGCCGACTGGCCAAATTGCAGTAGAGTCTCGATAGAGTCTACCTGGCGTATTCTTCCGAGAGCGTATATCTTGGCGATTAAAACCTCTTTGTCGACAGCACCTGTCATTACCAAGTCATCTGTAATAAACTTCTCGGCTTTCTTGTCGGCTTTTTGTCCTAAGGCATAAATGTATTCCGTAAGAAATTCTGGATCTTGCTTAAGGCGCTTGTCTTTGCCAAATTTTAATAAACGACTAAAGCACTCGTCGTGTTCGTTAAAACGCAGAGCTTCTAGTGCCGCTAATCGCACATCGGCTGATTTGTGCTTAAGCAATTTAGCCAACTCAGTGATTACTTTTTTGTCTTGAACGTTAGCGCAAACTTCAATAGCATCAATAATGACGACATCATTTTCTGATTCAATGGCAGCTTTTATTTTGTCGAGCGCCTCGAGTGGGTCAATAGTGACCTCTTCTTCGACAGCCGGTGGGGTGTCTTTTTCAGGAGCAGGAACGTCTTCGTTTTGCGCGAAGAATAATAGGGCAGTGGTTAGGCTAAGGGTGCAAATCATGGTTAGGTAACGAGTCGTACCTAATCTACCCTAAACATGCCTGCAGGTTGCGCATAAATTGCTGAAAAAGATGTTGCGGGTCGTGTGGACCTGGCGCGCCTTCCGGATGATATTGCACCGAAAAGATAGGTTTGGACTGATGCTGTAATCCGGCAACGGTGCCATCATTGCCGTTTATATGGCTTACTTCAAGTCCTGTGCCCTTAAGGCTGTCTGGATCAACGGCGAAACCGTGGTTTTGCGAGCTGATATCAATGCGCTTGCCAGCAGTTGCGATTACAGGATGATTAGCGCCATGGTGGCCAAATTTCATCTTGAAAGTCGAGCCACCCATGGCTAATGCTAAAATTTGGTGTCCTAAACAGATGCCAAAGATCGGTAAATCTGTTTTGACAAGTTCGGAGACAGCAGCAATCGCCGAGCTTACCGCGGCTGGATCGCCTGGGCCATTGGATAGAAATATCCCGGCAGGGTTCATTGCTAAGACTTCTGCTGCGCTGGTGTTAGCCGGAACTACTGTTGGTGCGAAGCCTGCGGATACCAGATTGCGTAGGATATTGCGCTTGATGCCAAAATCGTAGCACACAATTTTCGGGGCCCCAGCGACTAAAGAACTTGGTTGCCAAGTAACAGAGTCGGGTAAACCTTCGGTCCAGTCGTAGGCTTCGGTGCAGCTCACTTGAGAAGCTAAATCAATACCATCAAGGCTTGCGTGACCACGCGCGATTTTCAGTAAGGCTTCTACGTCGTGACATTCGGTGCTAAGTACAGCCCGCTGCGCACCTAGTTCGCGTAGTAATAAAGTAATCTCGCGAGTGTCGACATCGTCGATGGCCATCACTTGTTGCTGCTCAAAATATTCAGCAAGGCTACAATCGGCCGTCCAACTCGAGGTCGTGGGGCTTAATTGACGCATGATCATGGCCTCCGCCCAGCACTGCTTTGATTCGTTAGCCGCTTGCTCACAGCCATAATTGCCGATTTGCGGGTA
>JBLINB010000066.1:0-5566 GCA_047638975.1 Myxococcota bacterium | reverse complement strand
ACAAACGGTTTGACCGAATAGACTTTGTCTAGCATCGCTTTCAATGTGCCAGTGGTTTCGTCTCCATCGAGTACCGCTACCGGCTCGCGGAAATCCTGGTCATTACTAATCGTGCTGAAACCAACCCGTCCACCTTGAAGTGAGGCGATAACTGAGGCGAGTGTGCCTTTGGCGATATGTGCACGACTGCGGTAGTACTGAAACCAGTTTGCGAAGTTATCCAGCTCATGGTTATCAGTTATTTCGTTATACATCGGATTGCCACCTACATCTTGCGTGTAGTAGTGGGCTGGCTTTACTCCGTAGTCAGCGATTAGAATAATCTCGTCGTGGCTGATTAGTTGCTCGTCGCCGTTGGCAAATCTGACCTTAGCTTGGTAGCTATAATCGTCAGTTAAATCAATTTTTTCAACGCGTAGATACGGGTCAAAAAACGCATTGCCCGGATCCGCATCAGTGTAAGCATTTCCATTTGCGTCTACTCCAGGCCAAGGCTCATATACCTTGCTAGGATCATAGTAAACTTCATTGTAGAGGCTGCTATTCAGCTTCCAAAGAGCGTCTCCTGACTCGTCTATTTCCAAGGACGTATCGCAGAGAGGGCAGATTTTTTCGCGCGTTGTGGGACTAGCGGCTTTCCAAGCTTGTACAAGTTCCCAGCTCGGTGCCATTAAACCAAACCCAGGCTCCATAATGTCTTCCGCCATCATGTCATCGCGCAGGGTTGCTAACGCGGGATCGATTGGGGCTAAAGAATCGTAGTAAAGACTTGCGTTGCCAGCGGCTCGGCCGCGGCCTTGAGCATCGTCGCGGCTACCATCGACAATGCCCGGTCCGTCTCCATACCCGTCTACCAATCCACCGTCGAGTAATGGCATGAGTATATTCGACGACATGCTGAGTGAGTCATCCATCAAAATAACGATGTTTGGGGAGGGAGAAGCGCCGAAAAACAAGGGTTCTTCGTCTTGCTGGAATGTGCGATTCAATAAGCCCGCGGTGTCAATATCAATCGGAGCAGCGTTAACACTCCCGCCTACTATCAAAGCAGACGCGATTACGAAGGCAGTAGTTGCCGGCGTATTATTTTTAAGTCTATTTAGCATCACGCATTCATTCTCCCGACGTTAATAACGCCGTAGAAAGGTTGACTGAAGGACTTTCTCGGCTCGATCTGTTTCGCCCACTCCCACTGCGGTTATCTCATAGAGATAGCGCCCAGGTGGAACCCCTTGCCCTACGTTTAGCGAATCCGGCACAAACCGCACTTCGCGAATTATGTACCTAGCATTGGCGGCAGTACCGCCTACTGGACTAGCAATCACTTGCCCGTTTGCCGACCAACTAGCATAGCTCATCGAGCTAAAATCATCGACATCGTCGAAAGCAGTCGAGGTGCTAATTAGCACCTCAATCGAACTGCAGCCGCCGTCAGTCGGATCAGGGCAAGGTAATTCGTGCGGCAATGCCGTTTTCGCGTTGATTTTCCGTTCGGCTTCACGAAGTGCAGATTCGGCGGCTTGAAATGCCAGATTACTATCTTGCAAGTTAAACGCCATGCGTTCTTCGAAAGTCGAAGTTTTCATTGCGGTAACGCCGATCAACGTCAAGACAATAATTAGAATAAGGCTAAGCACCAGTACTGCCCCCGACTGCTTAGATTGATTCCCTAACACGACGATGTTCATGGTGCCTGATTCCTATAAGCAACCGCGCCACCAAGCGTTAACGACAGCGACTGCTCGCTTTTGCTTAGAGTCGTTGCGCCAGCTGACTCTAGTAGATCTAAGGTTCTGCCACCTTTAACAGTCAACTTAATATCCACAGCAACAACATCAACGCCATTGCTAACGCCCATTGTAGCCGAAGGCGTTATATAAGAATTTGGGACACCGGAGCCATCAGTATCTTGGGCAAGGAGCACTTGTAGATTAGTAACGTCTTCTACAAGCTGGGCAGCGTTCCTCTTTATAGTCCCGCTCGTGTTGACTTCACCTCTGGCATAATCTAAGTAGACCGGTTTGCAATGCAAAGCGAATCGGGAGAAAGAGCCTTTGCTCGATGTTGTCGCATCTGAGACGGCGACATAGTAAATACTTAACACCAGCCAACCCACCGCAGGAATCTGATCAGCAGGGTCAGCACCGGGGTTTATCACTACGTTGTTGTCAACGCAGTCTCGACTGGTGCCGTCCGACTGTCTAGTCAACATTAGTACGTCGCTGTCGTCTGCAACATTGGCTAAATTTACATCAGTGCCGTGTACAGAAATTGTAGTGGTGTCATGTCTAGCGAAGACATCGGCACTATCATCGTCGCCGTTCCAGCCTTCTATCAACTTGAAATCGTATCCACGAAAAGCGTACTGGGGAATGTCTTCAGCGTTAAGACGATAGCCTACTTTATGAATTTCGCTGCTGAGAAACATATAGGCGAAGCGCGCGTTCTCTTGCAATCGAGACTGCGACATTATGCGGTTTTGAACGGCCTTATTGGCGTTGAACATATCGGTTACCAGTACCACCAAAATGGCACCAATCAGTAATCCGACCATCAACTCAACAATGCCAAAGCCTTTTTGCTTTAGTTTAGCTACGTTCACGGGAACACCACCACCGATATACTTTCTTGCACGGCTCCACGTGGGTTGTTCCATTTGACTGTTATATCGTATTCACCGCCAGTGGCTCCCGCTGTATAGGCTAGCGTTCCAGCGCCTCCGGGAAGCAAGCCCTGCACGTCGGTTAGCCAGCCGGTGACATCGGCAGTAGCTAAACCATCGACCATAGATACACTCGTAGAATAACCGCCAGAACTTGCTATATCTGCGTTAATTCTAAGTCGCTCAGCCATATCTGAAACCAGCACAACCGCAGCGCTTCGGTAATAGGCGCGGTTGTTATTGACTAACCCATTGAACTGCATGTTGGCGATACCCAGTATCCCAATGCTGATCAAGAGGAGCGCGACGAGAGACTCCAGCAAGCTGAAACCGTTGTTAGGTAGTTGGGAAGGGTTATACCGCATAGCTACAAGTTACAATTTGTCGCTGCAGCCGTAAGGAAAGCAGTTGCTCGGGCACGACCGGTAGCAATAAGTGTTATGCCGCGAGCAGTATTCATTCGGAGAGAACCTTCTGCGACATCGGTTCCCGATGCACACACTGCGACTGTTGCATTGCTTACGCCAAACGTAGTTCCATTGGCTTCAAAAGTAATCTTATCATCTGCATTGTTTGGGGAACCTCGCACGGTAAAATTACCCCCCAATTGCGACTGAACTTGGAGAAGCTCGTCTCCCTCTACCGTCTCAACAACACCGTTTCCATTGAAATCGACGAAGGTAAGCCAGCCGTCTTCCCAGCCATTGGCCGTGCTAGCTATTGAAGTGGTTACGCATACGCATTTACCTGTGCCCAAATTTGCGTGCGTGCATTGGCCAGCAGTGGAATCCATACGGCACATGGTAATATTACGCGTGCGGGTTACCGCTTCACTGCGAGCATAATTCAACGCACCCAGGAATTCATTGGTGGTGGTAGCGGCGCGATTTCGGGTCATGATGTCACCTACCGCGGGCACGATACCCACCGTAACAATCCCAAATATCGCTAGAACGATAATCAGCTCAAGTAAGGTGAATCCTGCTTCCGGCTTATTCATACACTTAAATTTAGGCTGTTTTCCGGCTTCATGCCATAGTAAATCGCGTTCAGCCGACAGAAGGCTCCGTTATGCCGAGGAATAGCATCTGCTGGCCGACTGAAGGGCTAAACCGCACCCAAACAATCGTTTATCGCAGCCTATATTTTGCGCTGAGCTTCTAATCTTAGAAGACCTTTTGGCAATGAAAACACCACATTCTCAGGCGTACCATTGAGTTCGGTCGCCGATTCCCCACCCCATGCTTCGAGTTGGCTTATTACCTGCCGGACTAGAACCTCCGGCGCAGATGCTCCAGCTGTCACCCCAATAATTTGTTTATCTTTTAGCCAATCTTCCTGAAGATCTTCCGCGCCGTCAATCAAATAGGCGGGAACTCCACGG
This sequence comes from Myxococcota bacterium, assembly GCA_047638975.1. Classification (GTDB taxonomy): domain Bacteria; phylum Planctomycetota; class UBA1135; order UBA1135; family UBA1135; genus JAPKEZ01. Next base: position 1,520 of record JBLINB010000066.1, on the reverse strand, counting down.
TTTTCAGCAATTTCTCGTAAGCGATTCGAATTGGAGCTGTTGCGAGAACCGATCACCAAAACCACGTCAGCTTTATCGGACAACGATTTCACCGCATCTTGGCGGTTTTGCGTGGCATAACAAATGTCGTCTTTCTTCGGGCCTTCGATTGCTGGGTAATGCTGTTTTAGCGCAGATATTATCGCGGTAGTATCGTCGACAGATAAGGTGGTCTGAGTCACATAAGCCATATGCTGAGGATTCTGGATATCCAACTTGGCGACGTCTTCTGGCGTCTCGACTAGATGCATTCTGCCGCCACTACGGCGTGAAAACTGGCCCATAGTACCCTCAACTTCTGGATGCCCCTTGTGGCCAATTAGCACTACGTCGCGGTCTTCTCTGGAGTATTTAATAACCTCCATATGTACTTTGGTTACGAGCGGACATGTCGCGTCAAACACATTCAGGCCCCGGTTCTTTGCTTCTTCTCGAACCGCCTTAGAAACGCCGTGAGCACTAAAAATAACCACCGCATCGTCTGGGACTTCGTCTAACTCATCAACGAAAAGTGCGCCGAGTTCCTTTAACCGATTAACAACAAAGCGGTTGTGGACAACTTCATGACGAACGTAAATCGGCGGGCCGATCAGTTCAACCGCTTTTTCAACGATGTCAATTGCGCGGTCAACACCTGCGCAAAAACCCCGAGGATTAGCCATGACAATTTTCATTTCTTCTTCGCTCCGCCTGCTGATTCTGAGTCCTTCTTACCACCGAACAATGAATCGATAATGAGTCCTGCAGCGCCAGCACATATCGCCATATCGGCTACATTAAATGCTGGCCAGTAATATCCCTGCCAATTAAAGTAAAGGAAGTCAGTTACATAGCCAAAGGAAACTCGGTCGATTGCATTCCCGAGTGCACCGCCTAGTAAAAGGCTTAATCCACTGGCTATTAGCACCTGGCGACCCTTCAATGAACGCATCCAGATGACAATGATCACGCTAACGATCAAAGCAATCACAACGAAGAAGTGCTGCTGCCAACCCGCTTGGTCGGCCAGAAAACTAAAGGCAGCACCAGTGTTGTGAAGACGAATCAAATCAAAAAAAGGTGTGATGATTTCGTATTCGTACAGATCAAAACGCTTACGAATCATCGCCTTTGAAATCTGGTCGGCAATCAAAACTGCAGCAGAAAGCCACAGCCAATAAATATTTTTTGAGTGAGTCTTAGCCATTCAATTCCTCGCTAGGCAAACAAGCGATGCTCTCCGGAGCCGTCAATGTTTTCAATGCAACGACCGCATAATGTTTGGTGGGCGGCGTGCTGCCCAACGTCTGGACGCCTATGCCAGCAGCGCTCGCACTTCGCGTCACTAGCGACGTTAATGTCAATCCACAAACCGTCGCCTAGTTCAGACGCTACGGCAGTGCTGGTTTTGTCGGCGACAGGCTTCACGGTAGCCTCTGAGCTTATCAAGACAAAGCGAAGCTCATCACCGAATGCAGTGAGTACCTTGGCGGTTTTGTCAT
>JBLINB010000065.1:0-5914 GCA_047638975.1 Myxococcota bacterium | reverse complement strand
CTGCGTAAACGCCTGAAGCATATGTCGCAGCTTACAGAACTTCTTGAGAATTCGATTGATACCGACAATTATGCTGCTGAATTCAAGACTAGTGGTAGGGACGAGATTGCCGACTTAGCTGCAGCCTTTACCCGAATGAATACGACTATTCGTGGCAAGATGGAGCAACTAAAAAAAGCGCACACTAGTGAACGCGAAGCTAATCACTCAAAAAGCGAGTTCCTGGCAAATATGAGTCACGAAATACGTACTCCGATGAATGGTATTGCCGGAATAAGTGAATTACTGCTAGATACTAAAATGAATGCAGAGCAACGAGACTTCGTAGAAACAATCAACCGTTCTGCTCAGGCATTGATGATTATCATTAATGACATCCTAGATTTCTCTAAAATAGAAGCTGGTAAGGTTGAGCTTGAGTCTATTGATTTCAACCTGCGTGAAATAGTTGAAGATACAGCATCTTCATTGGCGCCGACAGCGTCTTCGAAGGGGCTAGAGTTATTGGTCGATATGTCTAAACTAACTCTAGAACAAATTACTGGTGATCCCGGACGCCTACGCCAGGTGCTCTCTAATTTGATTGGAAATGCTATAAAGTTTACCGAAAAAGGCGAGGTCACAGTGAAGGCTTTCAGTATTCCGAATAACAAAATACGTTTCGAAATTATCGATAGCGGCATTGGTATTGAGGCACAAGCTCTTAGTAAATTATTCACAGAATTTACACAGGCTGATGCCTCAACCACGCGTCGTTTTGGCGGAACAGGCCTTGGATTGAGTATTTCCCGGCAGTTAACGGAACTGATGGGCGGAGAGATTGGTGTCGAGTCTACTCCAAAGAAAGGCTCTATGTTTTGGTTTACGGTTGAGATGAAAGCAACATCGGATAATCAAGAAGATTATGCGCGCGATGACTTGGAAGATTTAAATATTCTATGCGTAGATAATAATTCTGCAAATTTGATAAATTTGCGCAAACAACTTTCTGTTTTTGGAGCACAAGTCTTTGTAGCGGAATCTGCTGAACAAGCATTCGAGGTTCTGCGTCGCGAGCGCATTGACCGTTTGTTGGTTGATTACCAAATGCCTGAGGAAAACGGGATTACATTCGCTCGCCGCCTACGTGAAAATGGCGAGTTTGATAATCTGAAAATCATATTGTTATCTGCGATGGGTGAGCATTCGCAGCACCCAACCGATTTGAGCGAAATCATTGATGCCTCGTTGGTCAAGCCAGTTCGTGGTTTGCAGCTCGTAGCATCATTGGTGAGCGAGCGCGCGTTCAAGCTTGACATAAGCGAGCTGTTGGCAGACGTAGAAGCGGCCATGGGCGCCAAGCCGGCTCAGCAGGAAGAGTCCTTAATGGAAGGTGTGCGCGTGTTGCTCGCTGAAGACAATGCCATCAACCAGAAAGTGGCTGTGAAAATGCTTAGTGTTCTTGGTTGCCAAGTCGATGTCGTGAAAAACGGAATTGAAGCTGCAGCCGCAGTGAAGGATTGCGATTACGATATTGTGTTCATGGATTGTCAAATGCCCAAGCTTGATGGATATGGCGCGACGCGTGAAATCCGTAGTTATGAGGGTGGGCGCAGGCGAGTTTCGGTTGTCGCGATGACAGCTAATGCAATGGAAGGCGACAGAGAGAAATGCATCGCGGCAGGCATGGACGACTACGTCGCTAAGCCAATCAACCGCAATGACCTGGCCGCTATTGTTAGCAAGTGGAAGAACTGTTAAACTGTGGGCGATGAAATTCTTCGCCATACTGTTTTTGACACTCGTAGCGGCATGTTCGCAGCAGCAACCTGATTCTTCTGAGCAGAAGCTACTGTTTACCGCAATCCCAGACACCAACTCGTCTGAGTTAACCACTAAATTTAAGCCGGTGGCCGCATACTTATCGCAGCGCCTCGGAATTACAGTTGAATATGTACCCACTTCAGACTACAGCGCTTCGGTAGAAATGTTTAAGAATGGCGATGTGCAGTTGGCTTGGTTTGGCGGATTGTCCGGAGTGCAAGCACGTGCAGCAGTCGAGGGCTCACAAGCCATTGCGCAGGGCGTCGAAGATCCAAATTTCAAAACATACTTTATTGCACACGAATCGACCGGTATTAATAGAAGTGATGATTTTCCGCATGCCATGGAGGGCATGACCTTCACTTTTGGCTCTCCTAAATCTACATCTGGGCGTTTGATGCCAGAGTATTACATAAGCAAGCACACTGGTAAGTCGACCGACGCATTTTTTGGAAGAGAGAATAGCTTTTCAGGTTCGCATGATAAAACGGCAAAACTAGTTGAAGCCGGAACATTCCAGGCAGGTGCTTTAAACTACCTGACCTACGATCGCATGGTTGCTGCCGGCGATATCGACCCTGATGTTTGTAAGGTAGTGTGGGTGACCCCAACATATCCAGACTACAATTGGACGGTGCACGCTGATGTAGACGCCGAGTTAGTCGCGAAATTGCAACAGGCTTTGCTCGAAATGAAAGATCCCGAATTGTTGAAGGCGATTGACCGTTTAAACGGATTGATTAAGGCGACTAATGCCGATTTTGCCCCAGTTCACGAGTTGGCTACGCAACTCGGTTTCCTGTAAGACGTTACACTAGTAGCGTGACGGACCTCGCGATTGACCTACAGCATGCCGACCTTTACCTCGATGGTAAAGAGATTTTGCATGATATTAATTTACAGGTAAAACACGGCGAATGCATTGCATTGCTTGGGCCAAGCGGTTCGGGTAAAACGTCACTGCTACGCATGCTTAATGGCGTGGTAGGCGACGATTTAAAGTCAGCGGATGAACGCTCGCGCATTGGTTTTGTTCATCAAGATCACTCCTTAGTCCCTAATGTGCGAGTGGCGAATAACGTATTGATGGGGAGCCTAGGTAGCCTTGGATTTTGGCAATCATTGAAGATGCAATTGCGTCCAAATAAAAAAGCGCTGGTGGCAGTGCATGCAATTCTAGAACGTGTAGGTATCGCCGATAAACTGTTCGAGCGAACCGACTCACTATCAGGTGGCGAGCAGCAACGTGTTGCTTTAGCTAGAGCTCTTTACCAAGAGCCGAAAATGTTATTGGCTGACGAACCGGTGGCGTCTTTAGATGCGAGTCGTGCGCGCAAAATAATGGAGATGCTGCACGTAACTGCACATGAAGAAAACTGGACTTTCGTAGTATCATTGCACGACGAAACATTGGCTAGCGAATTTTTCCCGCGCATCGTTAGGCTCGAAGGCGGACGTATTGTTAGCGACGGCGCCCATGTCTAATCGCGCTCGCGTTTTGTTGAGTATTGCCGTTGCCTCATTGGCAGCATATTTGTATTTAGGTATCTCAATAGCAGAGCTTCTACCGCGTGGCACTGGCGTGCAGATTGTTCAAGAGTTTGCCGCAGCTGCACTGAGTCCCGAGGCCAGTGCGCAAAACATCCTTATGGCTTTGCTCGTTACTGTCAAATACGCAGTAGCTGCAATTACCTTGGCTTTTGCTTTTGCGCTGCCGTTAAGCGTTATCGCAAGTAGTAGCTTTTGGTCTGGATGCGGAGTAACTTGCCACGTATTGCGCTGGGTGGTTCGCTCGTTCATTGCCTTAATGCGCTCCGTGCACGAACTACTATGGGCGGTATTACTTTTATCCGCGATGGGCTTGTCGCCGATATCCGCGGTCATCGCCATCGCCATTCCATATGCCGGCACGCTCGCCAAAGTATTCTCTGACATTATCGACGAGTCGTCACTAAAAGCCGAAACCGCGCTACACTCCATTGGCGCCTCACGCTGGCAAAAGTTCTTTTTTGGACGACTGCCGCAAGCGATCCCTGATATTTTGTCATACGCTTTTTATCGTTTCGAATGCGCATTACGCTCGTCAGCTATTTTAGGCTTCTTCGGTTTTCCTACCTTAGGTTATTATATTAAACTAGAATTCGACAACTTAAATTACTCAAAGGTGTGGGCGTATTTATACGTATTATTAGCAATGGTAGTAGTGGTCGAATACTACAGTGTGCAACTGCGTCGGAGGTTCGTCGCATGAGTCGCACACAAGCCGTCGAACAACTGTGGCAGCGTCGTCAGCGCAGTAAACTGGTGCGCTTTACCATTGCGCTAGGCATCATCGCCACAGCATGGGCATGGATGTTCTCTGATATCACCTTCGCTGATTTATTTACTGAGCGGCGCATTAAGAACTGGAATCGCTTCTGGACTAAAGACGTCATACCCGATGCGCCAAATGGTTTCGGCGCATGGCTAAGCGAACAGATGAGCGCTTATGGCTACAAAGCATTGTTCGCCACATTAGCTATTTCGGTAGTAGCGATATTCATAGCGGGGGTGAGCGGCCTGTTACTTTCCTTCGGCGCGGCGCGCACTATTGGCGGATTGCAGCCAAGTCGATTTTCACCGATAATCAGAATGATCTGTATCGTGCTGCGCGCAATACCAGAATATATCTTAGCGTTTTTACTTCTTGCAATCTTCGGAGCAACCGCATGGCCAGCAATCTTGGCTCTAGCTATGCACAACGCCGGTATTCTCGGACGTCTTGGTGGTGAAGTTGTAGAGAATTTGCCAAGCCGTCCGCTGCAATCGCTTGATGCGCTTGGTGCGTCGCGCGCGCAATTAGCAAGTAACGCAGTTTTCCCGATGGCTGTTGGGCGCTACTTGCTGTATTTCTTTTACCGTTTCGAAACTTGTGTACGCGAGGCCACAATTCTTGGGATGCTCGGCGTCGTTTCACTGGGATACTATGTGGTCGAAGCGCGTGCGCATAATGACTATGATCAAATGCTGTTGTTGATTTGCTTAGGAGCGCTGTTAGTGTTTATCGCCGATGTTATTTCTGATGTCGCGCGCAAGCTATTACAATAAGCGCATGCAAGTACTCTCAATCCGCTTTTGTGCCATTTCACCCGAAGCCGACAACTTAGTTGAGTTTTTAGGCTTAGGTCTGGGAATGCCCTGTGTCGAGAAGAACCTAGTTGAAAGTGATCCTGATTCACCGAAGGGCGGCATTTTCGCTGCCGGCGATGGCAGCTGGATTGAAGTCTGGAAAGACGGACCGCAAATGCCTCCGGGCATTATGTTGCAAGTAGTAGTCGACGACGCAGACGAAATGTTTGCAGCCGCTAAGGCGCACGGATTAGCTCCGCGTGGGCCAATGGTCTCGCACGGTGAAAAAGTTTATTCGATTGTTGCGCCGGGTGGCTTGGTGATGACTTTTCAGTCGAAGCAGAAATAAGAGAGCGGGGCTCCGATTGATCTTATCCGGCGCTTACTAGATGCTTAGCTTTTAATACGCAGGCTAAGTAATGATTTGGTAGAATAAAGCGTCTCCCTTCCGTGAAGAATGAGTGAAAGTTCCCAAATAAAAAGCCAGTATAAACAACATGCAAAACCCCGCTTGGCCGAAGTATTGTCAAGCATCGGTTTAGATGTAGTCTATAAAAAAGGCGAACAAGATTATCTCGAATACGATGACTCTAGCGGAAAGCCGATTAAGGTCCTCGATCTCATTGCCGGTTATGGCGCTGGCTTGCTTGGGCATAATCACCCCCGTTTAGTCGAAATAGCAAGAAAGTGCTTAGACGAACAAGTTCCCTTCCACGCACAATCTTCGTGTCGCGAATCGGCGGCACGGCTTTGCACCCGGCTCAGCGAACTTCTGCAGCATTCGTTGAATAAGCAGTACATTGTTCACCTAATTAATACTGGCAGTGAAGCTGTTGAGGCTGCAGTCCTGCATTGTGGATTAGCTCATCACGATAAACTTGGCGCATCATTACGGTCCGCAGAATCATTATGGTGTGGTTTCAAAAAAAGCGCTTGCGATATTTCACAAGTGGCATTCGCGGACGCAGACGCATTCGTTAATGCCGGTTCAATAGAAAATATC
>JBLINB010000064.1:0-7741 GCA_047638975.1 Myxococcota bacterium | reverse complement strand
ACTCATAACGTATTTTATTTCACTGAAATCTGCGCCTGACGCAGCAACGATGGAGTCGTGGTCAAGCTTGCTGGACAATTCACGCAAACTTTGCTGCTCGTTCGGTGCTCCGAATAGTAAAGGTAGCATTCGGTGCTTTTCGTAGATGCCGTTTAGCACTTTAGTCATTAAGTGCGGCGGATATTGTTTGCTGCTACCGAATGCTGCGCCTGGTGCAACCATGTAATATTTTGTTTCGAGCGGTGGCGCCCATTCAACGTCAACTTCGGGCGCCGCTAAATAGACAGGCGTCACTTTGCCAGTTACTCCGAAAGCTTCAATGAGCTCGCAATATAATTCGGTCATTAAGCGCGGTTCTTTGATGGCCGGCAAAGAATGAGTCAGAAATAATTGTCGCGCATGCCGTCGGCGTCCTATGCGTTGCTTGATGTTAGCGAATTTTGCAGCCACTGCCGACGACAAAGAATTTGGACATAAAATAATGGTGTCGCATTCGACTTGCCGTAAAACTTTAGCCTGCGCCATGACACTTAGACTATTATCTAGCGGAAGGTAGGCGTCAATGTGGTCTAAATCGCTAAATAGCGATTGGTATGTGGGATTACCGGCAAGCGTAAGGCGACATTTAGGGAACTGCCTTCTAATATCAGAGAGTAACGGTAATGCCATGACTGCGTCGCCGAGAGGATTCGGCAAGCGCACCATTAACGAAGATGGAGGCGTGGCTGACATTGCGTTACTCTAGGATAACCGCAATTTAGTATGACATCTTCCGCATCTGAGCCAACTCCCAATAATTCGCAGTCTATTGCTGCAGGGTTGCGGGTTGCCGTGATCGGTGCACGTCGCACCAATGCTGGCACCGGAGGGTTTTTAGCGCAACAGGCGCATGCTGCCGGCGCCGAAGTCATTGCGATAGTCGGGTCGAGTTATAAGGGAGCACGCTTGGCTGGTGAAGAATTGCTCGAGTTTGGTTTGCGTCCAGAGGTGTTTGCTGAAGAAGAAGAGATGCTACTTGAGATGTCGCCTGAAGCTGTAATCATCGCTTCACCAACGAATACACACGTCGATTGGTTGCAGCAGTGCTTGCAACAAAAAGTACACGTGTTTTGCGAAAAACCGTTGTGTGTTTCTGGCGCAGAGCATTGCGATAAACTGATACGTGAATTCACTGCTAGCGATTTATTAATTAGCGAGAATTGCCAATGGCCGTTTACTTTAGAGGCATGGCAAAAACTTCATCCGCAAACTGATTTCGTTAATGCGGATAACTTCTCAATGCTGATGTCGCCGAAGCTTCGCGGAGAGCAGCGCTGGCAAGATTTTTTGTCGCATCCATTGAGCTTGATTCAAAAGGTTGCACCGGGTCCGGCGCATCTAGAGAAAATAGAATACACCGAACTCAGCGCTGACGCCGCCGATGCTGCTCTGCGTTTTGAGTATTGCACCCATTCCAATGTTTTGGCTTGCGAAATTATTTTCGAAGACCTCGGCGTCTTCCCGCCGCCCGTTGAATATGCGATTAATGGTAAATTATGTCACCGCATCATTGGTGAAAGTTATCAAGTGCAATTTACCGCGCATGCCGACGAACCCGAAAATGCCGTTAGCATTGGTGATCCGGTTGAGCAATGCCTGCATACATTTTTAAAGCGCGTGAACCTGATTAAAGATTCACGCGCCGTGTCTTTAGATGAAGACTTAATCCGGCGTCAGTATTTGGTGGAAGCATTGCTTGCCGAATACCAACGCCGCTAAACGTTTACTTGTTAAGCTCAGCTGCGAGCTGGGGCAACACTTCAAACGCGTCACCGACAATGCCATAAGTGGCATGCTTAAAAATAGGTGCGTTAGCATCTTTGTTAATCGCGACGATTACTTTCGATGAATTCATACCAGCTAGGTGCTGGATTGCGCCTGAAATACCGGCTGCAATGTACAGCTCGGGAGAAACAGTTTTACCCGTTTGACCGACCTGCTCGCTATGCGGACGCCATCCTGCATCGACTACTGCACGTGAAGCGCCAAGGCCTGAACCTGGGATAGCATCAGAGACGGCTTCAATTAAGCCCCAGTTTTCTGGGCCACCCATGCCGCGTCCGCCAGAAATTACGATAGAAGCTTCGGCAACATCAGGACGTCCACCTGTTTGTGGCGCAATCTCGATGACCTTTGACTTGGCGTCTTCGCTGCTAATGGTGCTGACTTCGGCAGTGTACTGGCGGTTTGCAGCATCAAAAAAGTTTGGACGCAAGCTTGCAACTGCAACCGCACCATTTACTTTTACGTTACTGAAAGCTTTGCCACTATATGTCGGGCGAGTGAAGAGCATTGCGTCTGCGTCGATAGCGGTGCAACCAGCCGCAAGGCCGGTGTCAAGTAATGCTGCAACGCGTGGCGCTAAATCGCGACCGCGCACTGTTGCAGAAACTAGCACCACGTCGGCGCCAATTTCGGATACCACTCGCGCAACAGTTGCGGCGGCGGCATCGGCAGAATGCGTGTCGGTGTCAGCGATCATGAGTTGATCAGCACCGGCGCCACCTATGAGTGCGGCATCAAGAGTTGCGGATTCGGTAGCAATAGCCACTACATTGCAGCCTTTTGCATCGGCGACGTAGCGTGCAGCGCCAACGGCTTCGAGGCAAGCAGGGCGCAGTTCGCCGTTGCGGGTTTCAAGAATTACGAGTACGGATGACATTTGATTAACCTCTTATAGAACTTTAGCTTCGTTGCGTAGAGCGTCGACTAGCTCGGCAGCATCAGCAACGATGCGCCCAGCAGGACGTGGCGCAGGTAGTTGAGTAGATTCGATTGTTAAAGCCATTGCTGGCATTTCAACGTCAACAATCTCGAGCGGCTTTCTTTTGGCAGCCATGATTCCTTTCAGTGAAGCAAGGCGCGGCTCATTTAAGCCTTTTTGACAAGTTATTGCGCATGGCAAACTTGCAGTTATTGTTTCGGTTGCACCTTCAACTTCGCGTTGCGCAGTCACTTGGCCCTCAGCAATTGTTAGCGAGACCACTTCGGTGATACACGGAATACCCAAGCGAGTCGCTACGCCAGCGCCTACACCATGTTGGTCACGGTCTACAGCTTGCTTGCCGAATAACAACAAATCAAAACTACGCTCGCTGATCGCGGCGGCGATTGCTTTGGCCGTAGTCGAAGAATCAGCACTTGCGGCATCGTCATTTTTCAATAACATCGCGCCGTCAGCTCCCATTGCTAGGGTGGTGCGCAACTCTTTCTGCGATGCGTCGTCGCCAAAACTAAGCGTAGTTAGAGTGCCACTTCCGGCAGCTTCTTTTTGACGTAAGCCCTCTTCTACAGCGAAGAGGTCATAAGGATTTATTTCAAACTCGCAGTTTGATACATCAAGCTGCTGGTTTTTTATTTCCACATTAGCGGTTGTGGACGGGACGCGTTTTACGAAGGCGAGGATTTCCATGACAGGGTATTTGTGTTAACGGGGGCGCGATATTCTACCCTCGCCACCATTTTTGCGGACACCCTGCTTTAACTTAACTCGAATTTATCACCAAGATAAACTTTACGCACGGCAGTATTGTGCACTAATTGGTCAGATGTCCCATGTGCAAGTACCGAACCTGATGACAGAATATAAGCGCGGTCAGTAATACTTAATGTTTCGCGGACATTGTGATCGGTCAGCAAAATGGCAATGCCTTTCTTTTGCAGGTCTACCAAGATAGATTGAATATCTTCAACAGCAATCGGATCAACGCCACTGAAAGGTTCATCCAGTAAAATTAGTTTTGGATTGGTCGCAAGCGCGCGCGCAATTTCTAGACGCCGGCGTTCTCCGCCAGATAAAACCTCCCCCATGCTTTCACGCAAATGCGTTAAGCTAAATTCATCGAGTAGGGTGTCACATTGTTGTTGACGCTCCGTTTTGCTTAACTTTAATGTTTCGAGCACGGCCAAAATATTATCCGCGACCGATAGCTTACGAAATACCGAAGCATCTTGTGCCAAATATCCTAGACCGCGACGTGCCCGTTGGTAGATAGGCATCGTGGTTACATCTTCACCGTGCAATAGGATCTCGCCACTTTCTGGCGTTACCATTCCCATGCACATGCGAAAGGTCGTAGTCTTGCCAGCTCCGTTGGGGCCTAATAAGCCAACAATCTCGCCAGCCTTTACGTTTAGATTAACACCATTGACGACGGTGCGTCCTTTGTAGGACTTGCTGATTTTTTTTGTCTCTAGGATGGTTGCCATTTATTGTACCAGGGTGAATCGGTTGGTTGGCGCAATCGGCTTAAGCGGCATGAACACCGCCAGGGCGCGCCCTAAAAAGTAATTGCGCGGAACTAATGGTGCGTGTTGTAATACATCAGCGGCACCCTTGACCTGATCTTCATAAAGAATATTCAGGTTTCCGAACTCGTCGCGTAAAGTCATGATGTCGTGAGGCATGTTCCAACGCGGATTGTTGTAAGTAGGATCAGAACCATGCTGCAGGTGATCGCCAGCAATCTTCACCGTCTCGCCGTTGTCATCTTGGTAGCTAAACTCTTCTCGCTGCCAATCGCGGCTATCCAGTGAATTCTGAGTGTTGTCACCTAACATAAAATAATGACCGCCTGTTACTTCAAATACCGGTGCAGCATTTTGGCGCGGCGGTAAATAGTGTAGGTCGCGTGAAACCTTGACCGGGCTTAGAGTCCAATTAGAACCATCAACTACAAGCTGCATGCTATTGTTTCGCGGTTCGTGCGGCTCAAGCTGCATTGTTTCACGAAACACCACATCGTCATCGAGAGCTACGCGCAAAGTGTTGTCCCAGAATGCGATATCAACCTCACCATTAAAATTAGCAGGTATCTCGAGTTCGCGCAGTTCGCCGGTTGGCAAGTTTAAGGTCAGTTTACCGCTTGCATCAAACTCAGCACCGATGATGTTCTTTCCGAGATTGAGAGCAGTACTGAAAGTGCCGCTGGACTGCGAGCCGTCTAGTTGAAACTGCAAGCGCAAGTCACCGACCGCGTGGCGTGAACGCGATGAAACATTTGGCACAGAAAAGTAAACCTCGTCAGGGTATCCGTGCAGATATCCGTTACGAATGCTAGTGGTATATTGGCTGCGTCCGCTGCCGTTAAATTGAATATGGCCATCGGCATTAGTGGTGTAGTCGCCAATCGTGCGCCAGCCGTGCCATTGTGTGGCATCATCGCCTACTCCGGGTAAGACCTTCTTCCAGATGTTAAGCATTACTTTCCAGGGCTTAACTAATATTTGGAAGTCGTCAACACTACCCAGTTCACGTGCGTATAAATTTCCGCCAAAAATCCAGAGTTCTTCATTGGGCATGCCGACTAAACGCTTCACATAATTGTTGTGTGTTAGTAGCGGGTAGCGGAAAACTACGACTTCCCAGCGCTGTGGGTCGCGAAAGAAATAAGAAATCTTGTCAACCAGCACGCGATCGTTTAGCGAACCACTTGCGCGTTTAGTAGCTGGGTCGAGTAGCTCGGTGCCCATAAGGGTTGGCTGCATGGAGCCTGTAGGTATTTGATAAGCCTCAACTGCGAAGACCTTAAGACCCATCGCCATAATAATCGCAAACAACACCACTTCGATGTTTTCACGAAAAGGATGCAATGTTTTTTCTTTCTTCTTCTTTTTGGTCTTTGCCATTAGTCTTCGGTGGTGAGTACGGATAAGAATGCTTTTTGCGGAACTTCGACATTGCCGATGTTCTTCATGCGCTTTTTACCTTCCTTCTGCTTTTCTAATAGCTTACGCTTACGCGTGATGTCTCCACCATAACACTTAGCAGTAACATTTTTGGATAATGCGCGAATGTTTTCGCGCGCTAAAATCTTACCACCCACAGCGGCCTGCAATGCGACTTCGAATTGGTGACGTGGTATTTCTTTGCTCAACACTTTCAGTACTGCGCGTCCACGACGTGGAGCAGCATCAGCGTGACAGATTGTTGACAAGGCATCGGCTTCGTTGCCAGCCACCAAAATGCGTAACTTGACGAGGTCTGCGCGTCGGAAATTCGGAGATTCGAAGTTCATGGTGCCGTAACCTTTAGTCGATGACTTTAGACGATCGTAGAAGTCATAAATGATTTCGGCGAGCGGTAAATCCCAGGTAAGCATCACGCGGTTTGCGGAGAGATGCTCTTGCTTCAAGAAGGTGCCGCGGCGTTCAGCACACATCGACATAATCACTCCGATGGATTCAGCCGGAACCAAGATGTGCGTAGTCACGATAGGCTCGTGAATTTCTTCGAACATGTTTGGGTCAGGCAACATGCCCGGTGAGTGGATCGGCTTTACAGTGCCATCACGTAAAACGATTTGGTACGGTACGGATGGCGCAGTTTGCACTACACTCAAACCCGATTCGCGTTCTAGTCGCTCTTGCACGATTTCCATGTGCAGCAAACCAAGGAATCCACATCTAAAGCCGAAGCCTAATGCCTCGGAGGATTCTGGTTCGAAAATGATAGACGAATCATTTAGTTTTAGCTGATTCAAAGCGGCGCGCAAGTTCTCAAAGTCGCCGGAGCTAACCGGGAACACGCCACACCAAACCATAGGTTGTGGTTCGCGATATCCGACAAGGGCCTCTGCTCGCTTACCTTTGGCAGCAGTCATCGTATCGCCAACGCGCACGTCTTCGAGTTTTTTGATGTTGGAAATGAAATAACCAACCTCGCCCACTGAGAGTGTATCGTGTGGCACCGGCTTCGGCATGAATTTTCCGATGTCTACAGCTTCGTAGTCGGCACCGACACCCAGCATGTGCGTGACATCGCCTTTGCGCAAGGTGCCGTTAATAATACGTAAGTAAACGACAATACCGCGGTATTCGTCGTACTTGGCGTCAAAGATCAACGCCTGCAGTGGGGCGGTGGGATCGCCTTGCGGTTGTTCAATGCGATCAACAATCGCCTCGATGATTTCTTCGACACCCTGTCCGGTTTTAGCCGAGCAGTGCAATGCTAATTCGGGCTCAAGCAGTAAAGTGTTTTCGAGTTCGCCCGCAAACTCTTCGGGGCGCGCGTGCGGTAAATCAACTTTGTTGAACACCGGGATGATCGTCATGTCTTGCTCCATCGCCAACATTGCGTTTGCAACCGTTTGCGCCTGGATGCCCTGTGCTGCATCAATCAAAAGTAACGCACCTTCACAAGCTTGTAGCGATTTTTCTACTTCGTATGCAAAATCAACGTGCCCAGGCGTATCGATTAAGTTCAATAGATACTCTTCACCATTCACCATGGTGGTTATCGAAACCGCCGCCGCCTTAATCGTGATGCCACGCTCGCGTTCGATGTCCATGGAGTCGAGCTGCTGCGCTTGCTTTTTACGATTATCAACCGCGCCCGTTATCTCAAGGAAACGGTCGGCCAAAGTAGATTTACCATGGTCGATATGCGCAATAATAGAAAAATTGCGAATGCGCTCAGGAGGGAATGATTTACTCATGTCGTGTTAGGTGGCCACCGATTGTAGAACATTGCGTAAACGTGCAATTGCCTGCCCGCGGTGACTTATCTGCGCCTTTTGCTCAGGGGCGAGGCGGGCGAAGCTTGAGGCAGATTCTACATGATAAAACAGCGGGTCGTAGCCAAATCCTTGACTGCCGTCTGCTTCTTCAAGAATAGAGCCATTCACGCTGCCTTCGACCGCAAAAAGCACCTGTCCGCGGTGCGCAACCGCGATGACACACCAAAAAGAGGCACTACGCTCGT
>JBLINB010000063.1:0-7811 GCA_047638975.1 Myxococcota bacterium | reverse complement strand
TCCATTAGTTTTTATTAATCACTTCGTCTAGGGAAAGAATGGCGTTGGCCACTAAGGTGTAAGCCGCCAATTTCGGTGGATCTAAAGTCGGATCAACCATCGCTTCGCCATATTCAAGCAGACTTGCCGCATCTTCAGGAGCAGCATCAAATCTGCCGCGCATCGAAGTTAAAGTCGCATACAACAAACCCGTCTCTTCCGCGGACGGCGCGCGGCCGGTGCATGTCTTGAAGAGTTCTATCAGCCGCCACTGTTCTACACCGGTAACTTGTGGCGCATCGAGTAATAGAATGTGTTGCGCCAACATGCGTGCCGCTTCAACATACTGCACGTCGTTCCATAACACCAAAGCTTGCAGCGGTGTGTTAGTGGCGCCGCGGGTTATGGTGCAAAACTCACGTGTTGGCGCGTCAAACATAAGCAGTGACGGTGGGGGAGACGCACGTTTCCAGTAGGTGTAAAGGCTGCGTCGATACAAATCGTTGCCCTCACCGCGTACAAAAAGACTGGTGTTCGATTGTGGCATGGCGACTTCCTTCCATAATCCCTCGGGCTGATACGGTTTCACGGATACACCACCTAGCTCTTCGACCAATAGCCCCGATAAGAATAACGCTTGGTCGCGAATTTCTTCAGCACCCATTCTTTGACGTGGGAAATAACTTAAGACAGCGCCGTCTTCATTATTCATGACGGACGATTGCTGATAAGTTTCGGAAGAGTAAATGATTGTTAAGAGGTGCTGAATATCCCAGCCACTCTCAATAAATTCAACAGCCAACCAATCAAGCAATTCAGGATGACTCGGCCACGCGCCTTGCACTCCGAAATCGTTAGGCGTCGCAACGATGCCAGTGCCAAATACCATTTGCCACAAGCGATTAACGTATACGCGCGCTGTAAGTGGATTGTCGGGGCTTATCAGCCACTGCGCTAAACCACGGCGATCGTCAGGTGCATCTTCAAGCACGGAACCAAGCTCAATCGGTACTCCGCGCGAAACGGGACGCTCGAGATCTGGTTGGTCGTATTCGCCACGTGTCAATACATAAGCCTGGCGCGGCTCTGCTAATTCACTCATCACCATCGTCTTCGGGATGGCGGCTTCAATCACACCACGTTCGCTATTCAACTTAGCGAGTTGAGTTGTTTGAGTGCGATACTCGGGCGAGTGCAACAAACGCCAATCGCTTGACAGCTTCCCGTTTAATCCGGCGACACCATTTTGCAGACTGCTCTGTGGAGTAATTGACCACACTAAAGAGTTACTTAGTTCATTAATCGATGGCTGCGGCGACCAATACATGCCTCCGATACCACCGGTGTTCATTATTTTCATGACTACCGTATTGATGCCAGCCGATAATTCTAAAGTGATATTATCGCTGCCAGGCGTGACACCGCGGTCAATTCTATTTTCAAAAACCATTTCGCCATTCAAGAAAACTTGTACACCATCATCGCTGCCAATGGATACGTCAAGATTTCGCGCAGACGGCACGTATAACTTCTTTCCGGCGAAACTCACTTTTTCTCCGGCAGGTAAGCCGTTGAAAATTTCGTGGTCTTTCACACCTTCTACAAGCACCCACGAATAAGAGTCGGGCGCATACTTTTTCTCGAAATCGATTGTGGCATCGGCCTCTGGGCCAAAGACTTGATCGTATCCAGAGTATCGGTCGGTAGGGGTGTAGGGCCAGGTTCCGTACCAACGCGAGTTAGCGATAGGCATTAGGTCGAGACTGCTAGTGCTGATCGCGCCGGCAGTAATTTTCGCTTGCCCATAAACGTGTTGCGCATGAACCGAATTGTAGCGCAGAGTGATTTTAATCTGACTACCGCCAGCGTAACCAAAATTTCCATCGGCCATCAGCAGTAAATTGCGTCCGCCCTCAACCATATGTGCCGCGGGAGCCCACCCTGTTTTGTCATCGCCATCAAGAACGTTGACGGCTTCCCAGTCGTCGTTGTCCTGTGAATAATCAGCCCATGCCCAGTTAAAGTTTATGATGCTCGACTGATTCGGGTCGTCTAAAGAAACGCATTCGGCCTCGATCGAAGATAGAACAACATTGCCATTAGCTGCTCGGCCATTGCTGAATTCGAAGAGCAACATGTTCGAGCTTGATTCGGCGACGTCTAATGAAACAAAGTGCTCATCAGTCGCAGGGCTGTCTCCGCTGAGAACAAAGCTGTTGTTTTCAAAGCTGATGGTGGATGCGCTAGAGGTGCTTGCTGCAGAAATAGTTGAGTCATGCCATTTCACGCCAAGAGTACTTTGAGCGTTATCAAGGAAAGATAAAAATTCGACGGCGTCCTTCGAACTTGGCTTAGTAAGCAGGGCCTCTACAGCAGCGATGTCGACACCGTACAGTTCTAGCTGCGACTGTTGTTGGCTGCTCGGCACACTAATCATTGGCTCGAAGGCGCGAGTTGGGTTGTTGCCTTCTTGGGTATATAGCCCGGGTTCGTCGTTCGAATTGAAGTAGGCGAACATGCTGAAGAAATCCTCTTGGGTGATAGGATTAAATTTGTGGTCGTGACAACGCGCGCATCCCATGGCCAAGCCCAAGAAAACTTCGCCGGTAGTGTTGGTGCGTTCGGCGGCGTACTCGACTAAGTATTCTTCATTGATCGCGCCACCTTCGTCGGTCATGACATGGTTGCGATTAAAACCGCTGGCAACTTTTTGTGATAGCGAGCCATCTTCAATGAGGTCACCCGCCAGTTGTTCGTAAGTGAACTGGTCGAAAGGCATGTTGCTGCGATAAGCTTCTAGCACCCAATCGCGCCATTTCCACATTTGGCGGCCGGCGTCAGTGTGAGTGCCAATGGTGTCGCCGTAACGGGCGGCATCGAGCCAAGGCGTGGCCATGCGTTCGGCATAACGTTGCAGATAAATAGGCGTGTTAAATAAGGTGTCGATACGTTGCGCCTGACTTAACTCGGCAAACACCGCGTATTCTTCAAGGGTGGGGGGCAAGCCAGTGACGTCGATGAATAAACGGCGTATTAAAGTGTGCGCCTCTGTCTTCGCACTACGTTGTGGAATAAAATGATCGAGAGGATTAACTCCGGCTGGCACTTTGCTTTTTTGAGGAGAGATAAAAGCCCAATGCTTTTCATATTTTGCACCTTGCTTTATCCACTCGTAAATAAGCAGCCGCTGTTCGCTGGTGAGTTGATCATGCACTTTGCTATCAAGCGGTGGCATGATGTCATCAAGGTCTTTAGCATTGATGCGTTCCCAGATTAAACTCGCTTCGGGGTCTCCTGGAACGATCGGGAAGCCGTAGTCGCGCTCTGCAGTGGCGAACTCAAAGCTGTCAAGCCGCAAGTCTTCTTCGCGTGACGAGGGGTCACGTCCGTGGCAAGTGAAGCACGAGCTTGAAAGAATCGGTTGAATGTCGCGCGAGTACTGAACTTGCTGCGGTGCACTAAGCAGGCTTAAGAAAAGCCAACTAATCATTAAATTTCCAATTAGCCATGGTCGATATCTTAACACTCTCATCAAGATTTGCGCGGACCGCAGCGATTGGAATCGGCCCTTGTTTCAGGACGCTGTCATGAAATTGTTTCATGCTCATTTGATTGTTACCGACCAACTCCTTGGCAAGTGCGCGTAGCTGCAAGCCCCCGAGCATATAAGCGGCTTGATAGAGCGGTCCGTAGCCTCCTTGAACGGAACGGCGCACTTCGGCCTCGGCGTTGAGGCGTTCATGTCCGACGCGCTTGACTAAAAAATCTACACATTGCTGCGGCGTCCAATTGCCCAAATGAAAGTTGAGCGAGAAAATGATTCGCGCGCAGCGATGGGAGCGCCAAAATAACATGCCCACTTTGTCGAGTTCGTTTTGAGGGAAATCTAAATCCCATAGTAGTAACTCCCAGTAGAGCGCCCATCCTTCGACGTAAAAAGGAGTGTAAAACATGGAGCGTTGCGTGTTCCAGCGCTTTGCCATATAGCCTTGCAAGTGATGACCAGGTATTAATTCATGATGCACAGTAGCCCGTGAAAAGTGACGGTTGTTACCCAACATCGACTTCATCTTTTCTTCGTGAGTCATGCCATCAGTGGGATATGAAATACTAATCACTTCACCACCTGTAAAGTAAGGACTCACTTTTTGGCGTGCGGGACTCATCATTTGCATGCGCCACACTTCGTCAGCTAAGTCAGGGATAGTAAGCAAATCACGTTCGCGTAAAAAGCTAACGGATTCGTCGTGTAGCTCTTTAATCATCGCCGGCTGCTCGCCAGGTGCAACGTGCACTTCTTTTGCCATGCGCAAGGCATCTTGCCAATCACGCGCACCAAGTGCAGCGATAACCTTGTTCTTTTCGGTTTCGCACCATGCAAACTCGCGCTCGGCAATCGCCACCAAATCAGCTGGCGAGTAAGGGATCATCTCATAACTGAGTTGTTGCAGCAATGCTTCTTCACCGATCGGGTCGCCGGTAATGACATCTTCATCGGCAGAGAACAACTTACGGTAGGCGTCCATCTTTTTGACTAAAGTGTTGTAGGGCTGCTCGCACCACCATGAAAAGAGTGGGTCGTAATCCATGCCGAAATCGAACCAAGAACTGAGTAAGCGCCTCGAACTACTTAGCACGCGATAGATACGTTGAGCGCGGACGGCGTCGACCGCGTCGAAGTCTACTTCGTCAATGAGTCGGTCAATGGTGTTGGCCGCGCTGTTGAGGATCGCAGCAGCTTTTTCAGGAGTAGTAAACTCGCGCTTGGCCTTCGCTTCTAATAGGCCATTGAGCCCCATCAATGGCCACAAATGCTCACTGACATCTTTTTGTTTAGCTCTAGTGAGTTGTAGTTCTGCAATATGCGAGAGGATGTGATTGTGCAGTAATGCCAAGTCGATTTGTCCGTTACGCGGATAGTCGCGTTGTTGAGCGATCTCGACCCAAGCCAGCCAGCGATTCTCGAAATCAATGTGGCGTTGGTGATTGGCGCTCGAAAAAGGAATATTCCATTTGCGTTGCAGCGCGGAGCGGTCGGCACCATATTGAATGAGCAAATCAGTGGTGGTGGCTTCGAGCGGCGGCGCGGTGGTAGTCGGCAAAGCGCCGGCCTCGTCGCCGACCACTTGAATCGCGTATTTATGCAACATCAACTTGAGCGCATTGATTTGCGCATCGCTTAAATTAATGCGCGACTTACGCACGCAATTAATAAACCAATCACGTTCTTCGGGCATCATCGGACAGCCGACATTGCCGTTTGGCCCCGTTGCATCCGCCAACACCTTACCGTTGGCATCGGTGAACGCAAACCACGGCATACCTAAGTTGGGGTTATTGCCTTTTAATCGATCGCAAACTGCTTGGCCGTTGAGCATACCGGTTTCGTCAATTTGCACGATTACAAAATCAGTCTCAAGCAACAAGCGCACTTCATCGTGTCCGAGGAACTCCTCGAAGATATCGCACCAACCTCACCAGTCTGCGCGCAATTCAATGAACACATTCTTATGTTCTTCAGCAGCTTGCTTGTAGGCATCGGCAAGAACAATCTCGGCATCTTGCTGTACTTCTTGCTGTGGCGCAAAAGCAGCGAGAGTTAAAAGGGCACTAAGGATAATTTGCATGGCACTACTATATACTAAAAGGGTGAACTCGCTAATCATAACCCTCGTCATTTACAAAATCGTTTTGCTCAGTATCGGATACTGGGCATCCAAACGCAGCCACGATGGCGCCGACTTCTATTTAGGTGGACGCGGTCTAGGCCCGTGGGTCGCTTCTATATCTTCGGCAGCGAGTTCATCTTCTGCCTGGACACTACTCGGAGTAAGTGGCGCAGCATTTACTTATGGTATGTCGGCAATATATATTTTCCCGGCGTGCATGGCTGGCTTTGCGCTGAATTGGTATGTGCTGGGACGCCCGATGCGGCGCTTGTCTTTAGACCAAGGGTCGGTCACCTTGACGGCGTTGTTAGCCGACGGCGCTAAACCGAAAATGGCGCGCTGGATTACAATCAGCGCATCGATCGTTATTTTACTTTCACTTGGCGTGTACGTCGCTTCGCAATTTCAGGCGGCGGGTAAAACATTCTCCGAAACTTTAAACATGGATTTCAAGTATGCGGTTCTAATTGGCGGCGGCATTGTTTTTCTATACACTTTGAGTGGCGGCTTTTGGGCAGCTTCAGTGAGTGATCTTATCCAAGGATTAGTGATGGCGGTGGCAGCAATTATTGTGCCGCTATTCGCGTTAATCGAAGTCGGCGGATTCACCGAAATGTACCACGGTCTTGGCGCAGTCGATCCGGCCTTGCTCGATTTCACGCGCGGTAAAAGTGGCATGATGTTTGTTGCGTTTGTGGTGGGGACGCTCGGCATTGGCCTCGGATACCCTGGTCAGCCGCACGTTGTGAATCGCTTCATGGCCTTGCGTTCCGAGGAAGACGTGAAAACAGGCGCGACGATAAGCATGGGTTGGGGCACGATTATCTACGCCGGCATGCTCCTCGCGGGTTGGTGCGGACGCGTGCTTGTCGATTCGATTGCCGACAATGAAACAGTGTTGTTGCGTTTAACCACCGATCTGTTTCCGCCAGTCGTTTCCGGGGTAATCATAGCGGCGGTTTTATCGGCGATTATGTCTACCGCCGATAGTCAATTGTTGGTGTGCGCTTCAACCATTTCGCATGATATGCCTAAGAAAAAGCGCAACAACATCGCGCTTGACCGCTTGGCCATTTTCGTTATTAGCGCCTGCTCAATTTGCGCAGCCTTATTCATCAAAGAAACAATCTTCAGCACGGTTCTTTTCGCCTGGAGCGCACTCGGAGCCGCGTTTGGTCCGCTACTGTTGTGCCGCGTGTTGCGCGGGCCTGTGAATGGGCTAGCGAGCTTGCTTTCAATCTGGTTGGGTTTCGCAGTGACGTTGATTTGGTATTTCACTCCAGAATTAAAATCTACAATCTACGAATTAATCCCGGCCTTCAGCATCGCGCTTATTCCGGCGTATCTAGGCAGTCGCTCTCAGGATTAACTCCCAAGCCCTGCGCGATACGATTGACGTAATTAAAATAAGCGACGGTTTGGGTGGCATCGTGAATTTCTAAATCACTCCAGCCGGCATCGCGCAACTTATCGACATCGCCTTGCACCATATCGCCAGGGCTTTTTGTTAGGGCAATGGCCCAGTCGCAGAGTAACTGTTCGGATTCGCTTAATGCAGTATCGTTTCCAACCTCAACACGGAGGCTGTATGTGTGCGCCTTCTCTCAGTAGTCGCAACCGTTGGCTTTGCTCACTGTAATCGCCAGAGTCTCACGCACCAATGGCGATAAAGACGAATCTTTGTGCACTACAGATTGATAAAAGTCAAGATGGGCACGGGTTGCCCGCGGATTAATACTGGTGACCTGTATTATTTGCCAAACTCTGCCAACGCGTGTCATGCAGTCTGCGTATATTTTACTAAGCAAGCCACTGGAGTCTTCCGGTTTGATTTGTTGTATGTAAGCCATTGATTTGGTAGCGTCTATCATACCTTCTTGCGAGGTTTCAAATCTTTTGTTGGATAAGTTTCTGCGACCCACGCGCGCCACGCTGCTTCAACTTGCATAATAGTCATCTCTAGATGAGTCTTAAACAGGACGCGTGTCTCAATATCGCTTTTATAACCCATCAAGAGAGGCTTTAGAGCTTGAGGATGATTTGCAACGATATAGTCATAAAGTGACCAAGCTAAAGCATGCTGCTCTTCTTCAAGTATGCCCGATGTTAGTTGGGTTAACTTAGGCAAAATCGAATCTTTGTTTTTGCGCAGATATTTTTTCA
>JBLINB010000062.1:0-7881 GCA_047638975.1 Myxococcota bacterium | reverse complement strand
CGCACTTTCTTTCCTTGTAGCGGGCCAAGCAAATGCCATTCTGCATCTGGCAAAACGCGCCTCTGTTCTTCAAGTTCTTGAACGCGGTTATGAGCAAATAGCCGCTGTCCAGCAGCATAAGCCTCGAGTAAATCGCTTGAGCTGGCGGTTTTAGCAACAGCGACTAGCTTTACATCATCTACGGGCCGTCCACAAGCGCTGGCGGCAGCGGCTATTTTCTGATTAACAATGTTTAGGTTGTCGGAGATGGTGGGCATGACTAAAATTCTCGACCTAGGATACACATCATGCTAGTAGGAGTCCCCAAAGAAATCAAGGTTCTTGAGTCGCGAGTTTCTCTCACCCCAGGCGGTGCAGCAGTACTTTGTAGTCAAGGCCATCAAGTTGTCGTAGAAGAATCAGCCGGAAACGGCTCAGGTTTCAACGATCAGCAATACATCGCTGCAGGCGCCACAATCTTGCCGTCAGCCGCTGAGGTATGGGCGCAAGCCGACATGATCCTCAAGGTTAAAGAACCCCAGGCAAACGAAGTAGCGATGGCGCGTAAGGGCCAGACCATCTTCACCTACTTCCATCTCGCAGCCGATCGCGAGCTGACAGAAAGCTTGATAAAAACCGGCGCGCATTGTTTCGCGTACGAGACTCTAGACGTTAATGGTACCTTGCCATTATTAACACCTATGTCAGAGGTCGCAGGGCGTATGGCTGTCCAAGAGGGCGCAAAGGCGTTGCAAGCTCCAGAAGGCGGACGCGGAGTTTTACTCGGCGGCCTTCCGGGTGTCGCTCCAGCACAAGTAACTATTCTTGGTGGCGGCGTTGTAGGTACTCAGGCAGCTTATATGGCTGCCGGCCTTGGCGCTAATGTAACTATTCTCGATTTAAGTCTAGATCGCATGCGTTACCTCGAAGATGTTATGCCGGCCAACGTAACAACGGTCTATTCTACTCATCAAGCGATTCATCATTTGCTACCGATAACGGATTTGTTAATCGGTGCCGTTCTAATTCCGGGCGCAAAAGCTCCTAAATTAGTCAAGCGCGAAGACCTTGCCATGATGCAAGATGGCGCAGTCATTGTCGATGTCGCTGTCGACCAGGGCGGGTGCATCGAAACTTGCTCGCCAACGACTCATGCTAACCCAACATTTGTTATCGATGGCGTCGTTCATTACTGTGTAGCAAACATGCCCGGAGCTGTGCCACGGACTTCGACGTTCGGTTTAACGAATGCCACTTTGCCTTACGTTTGTAAGCTCGCAAAGATGGGTGCGAAAACAGCATTGCTCGATGATGCACAATTGCGTTCTGCGGCTAATATCATCGATGGTAAATTATGTTACCAAGCAGTGGCAGAGGCGTTCGATTTAGAAAATTACAGCGCCATTGATTTAGCTAAGGCTCTTTAATGAGTCCTCTATTACTGCTTTTGGTGTTGGCTGTAATTCAAGGCCTCTCCGAGTTCTTGCCTATATCATCGTCAGGGCATTTGGTCATTGCAAAACAGTTTTTGCCAGGTGGCGGACAGCTCGTTGACGGGGTAGGCATAGAAATCATGTTGCACCTCGGCACTTTAGTCGCGGTACTCATTCATTACCGCAAACGCATTGGGCAATTGATCGCCGGCGTCTTCGGTAAAAGCAGTGATACTTCTGAGCAGCGCGATTATCTTGGTAAACTAATCGTAGCTACAATCCCAACTGTAATAGCTGGGTTATTTGTTTTTGACACCGATAGCTTCTTTTTCGTATCACCGGTCTCTGCTGCGTATGGATTATTATTTACAGCAGTTGTTCTACTTAGTTCGAAATTCGCTTCTAAAACTGGAGCAGAACTTAGCTATCCTAAAGCCATGCTTATAGGCTTGTCGCAAGCAATCGCTATTCTTCCCGGAATATCGCGTAGTGGTTCAACCATTATCATGGCACGCCACTTAAAAATAGGACGCCAACAAGCTGAAGACTTTAGTTTTCTTATGGCGATCCCGACAATCCTCGGCGCTGCGATATTTAAACTTCCAGACGCAGATTTCTCGAAGATAAGCGTTGTCGAAATAAGCAGTTCTTTAGTGCTCAGTTGCCTTGTTGGTCTGCTTGCATTGCGAGTCGTACACAGCGTAGTGCAAAAGCATCAAATGCATCTTTTCGCGCCTTACTGTGTGGTTATGGCACTCGTTGTTTTAACAAAGATTTAACTACAGATTAACTCGGCGATAATTCGCAACCCATCTGCTTAAAGCTGGGCCAGGGCAGTCGGTACTCTTTAGCTCTTTATGACCGAAAACATTGTTGCCGCTAATCGAGTAATTGCCGCGTAACGCATCAACTAATTCGGTCAGCGCCAGTATTTGCGCCGACGAAGGCTCTTGTGCCATGATGTAATCATTACCGCGATTAGGCTGTGACGCAAAGTTTCCTAGCAGGCAAATACCTATGTTGCCAATGTTGTTGTTGCCAGAAGCATGCGCACCTTGCGCGCTAAGCGGACGCCCAGCGATGATTTTTCCGGCGCGATCAATTAAAAAGTGATAGCCGATATCTGCCCAGCCAGGTGTGCGGCCGTTCATGTGCTGATCTTGAATGTTTTTAACTTCTGCTCCGGATGCCGCAGACGACAAGGACGAAAACGGTTCGGCAGTGTGATGTACTGTTATGCGAAATGGAGCCGTCATTTTGTCCCAGTTAGAACGCATGGTGGCTGCATGCCAATCGCTACGCTGCATATCGACACGAATCGCACCTGCGACACCCGCAGCAGCCGAGCCTGGTTCTTTGAGGCCAGCCGAAACCAAGTAGATCCTCATGCGCTGTGCAACAGCAGTGCTAGCTGTCGCTGTGGGTTGGCCTTCATAAGCAGACATCAGATACGAAGCTTCAGCTTTACTTGCAGCATCTAGCCCAATGATCGACTTTTTGAGATGCTTTGAACCCAGGCTTGGCTGCGCGGATAGGAAATAACTAAGACCTATGCCTTTTTCTGCGCGTGCGGCTTCGCTGGCAGAAAGTTGTCCGCCGAGTGCCTGATAAAACGATATACGTGCGGCATCCGCGTCTTTTGCCTCGATTTGCAGTTCGCCAATGACCAAATAGGCTTCAGCACGGTCAACGCGAGTCATTGCTGGTATCTTCGTTTGCCAGTACTCGATGCGCTGCTCGATGCTTAGATTCGCTGATGGAGAGGTGACGGGTGGCTCAAGGCCAACAGCCTTAGCTCTCCGCGGCGCTGGGCTCGCACAAGAAACCACTAGGGACAGGCAGAGAATCGTTAGGTAAATACGCATTAGCAAAAGAGTAACCGCAAGGCACTACCAAATTCTAGGTCGGAACTAGTAAAATAATGGGTATGCGAGCTAAGTTTTGGGTATTCGAAGGTATGGATGGCACGGGTAAATCTACCCAGGCACAATTGTTGTTCGACAAATTAAAAGTCGAAGGACGTAACCCGATCTACGTGCGTGAGCCGGGTACTACCAGCTTGGGTGAAGCCTTGCGCGGTATGCTGTTGGAGGCTGACCGCGATGATTGGCATCAACGCTCTGAAGCCTTGCTGTTTTTCGCTGCGCGCAACGAATTGCTTCAACAACAAATCTGCCCGGCTTTAAAAGAAGGACGCGATGTTATCTGCGATCGCTTTACTCCATCAACCGTCGCCTACCAAGCAAAAGACTCTAGCGATTTTGATTTTATATTCGCAGTACACGATTTGGTCATAGCACAAAGCGCGCAACCAGATGGTGTGATTATCTTTGACTGTAAACCCGAGACGAGTTTTCAGCGTGTGTCCGATAGTGGCGAGGTAGATGGAATCGAAAAACGCGGTATCGAATTTCAACGACGCGTGCGCGACAACTACAAAGAGTTTTCTCGCCGCTTCCCAAGTATCACAACTGTGATTGACTGTGAGCAACGTTCTATAGAAGACATCCACCAGCAAGTAGCTAAATGGGTAGAGAGACAACGTGATGCTTGAACAACGCTTCGCTACTGAAATGTCGCGCAACCATATTGCTGATTGTTATTTGTTCTTAGGCGGCTCGCCGTCACGTCTTCGTGACATTGCATTGCAGTGCGCATCGCAACTACTTGAATGCAAAGGCGATATTCTAAAACATGCCGATTGCACAATCTTCGATCCCAAAGAACTTGGCGTCGACGGTTTGCGCGTCGAACATATTAGTCAACGTAACGACAAAGTTCAGTCGCTTGAAAAAGCTTTGCGTTATCGCGCAGTCGGTGCAGGCTACCGCGCAATCATTCTTTACGATGCCGAGCGCATGACCATTGATGCACAAGGTGCCTTGTTAAAAACAACCGAAGAGCCACCCGATAAAACGGTTTTGTTTTTTACAGCAAGTAATTTGTCGACGCTAACACCTGCATTTATTTCGCGCTGCCGCATTTGGCGCGTTGCGCAAACAGCAGTCGCTGATGCTGAAATACGTGCAGCCGCTGCCGGCCTCAGCGACGAGCAATATCAGCGCTTACTACAAGTGTATGGCAATCGTGACGTCGTTCTTGAATTAGATGTTAAGCAGCGCCAGCACGTCCTTAAATTAATTACAGACTTCGATCGCTGGCTTCACAAAGAAATAGAAATCGACAGCCTCTTGAAATTCGAGCTTGGCGCCAAGCATGCCGCTAAGCGCGAGTCTGGTCTATACGATTTATCCATAATAAGAGCCTTACTGGCTAATATAGAGTTGCAAGACGGCTTGATGACGAAACAAGCTCAATGGCTTGATGCCACCGACGAAGGTATCCACCTGTTGCAGTCACAGGTTAGTCCCGATCTAGTATTTCAAAAAATGCTGCAGGCGTTAGCAGGGTAATTTGCTTAGATTTAAGGCTTAGGTCAATAGCAACTTACTATGCGAGGGTGTCTACAAAATAATTGGCTATTTTCGGAAAACAGTCCTATATGCATCCGATAGATAAGGCAGCTCAGGATTTTAAATGTCTCATAGTAAAATCAAACCACTCATCCAAGAACTACGTCGCCATACTGGCTATCGTTTCCCTCTTGAAGCGTATATCTTCGTCCTAGAGGCCTTAGATTACACTATTTACATGCAAGGTAATACCGGCGGACCACTCGAGTCCTCCCATATTACGCCTAGTGCGCTATTAAACGGTATCCAGCGTTATGCCAACGAAGAGTTCGGCTTTATGGCTCCGTTTACGTTTAGCTCCTGGGGAGTCACCGAAACCACAGATTTTGGCACTTTAGTATTTGACATGTGTGCTGCGGGACTGTTGAATAAAACAGAGTCAGACAAGAGGTCCGACTTCGCTAACGGTTTTGACTTTAAGTTAGCGTTCGCTAACAACATTCCTCCTTCTCAACTATGAAGACAGCAAATATAGTACGCGTTCTAGTAGTACTATTCAGTTTATGGCTAGTATGGGTGCTGCGTAAAGTTACAGTACCGTTACTTGGCGCATACCTTTTTATGCTAGTGTTGCAGCCGTTACAACGTCGCTTAACTCAAAAGCTACCTAGCTCGATTTCGGCACTATGTTGCGTATTTGTGTTGTTAGTCATACCCGTAATAGCATTTTTGCCAGCGGCATTCGATTTCCAGAATTTACTAAGCAAAGTACCTATGGACGACCTCGGTGGTCTTAGTAGTCAATTGCGCGTACAGTTCTTGGAATGGCACGCGTCTCTACCAGCATGGGTTGGAGGCTTGTTTGATCCCTCATCGTTCGAGCCGGATACCTATATGGAAACGCTTAGCGAACAAATGAACACAGCTGGCGGTGGATTAGTCGACTTTTTCGGTGGTGTGTTTGGCATTGTTGCAAGCATCGTGCTGTTACCAATATTTTTATATTTCTTGCTACAGGGCGGTCCGTGGTTGTTGCGTATCCGTCGCGAAATGCCACGCTCATGGCATCCACCTTTTGATCGCATCCTGCCACAAATCGAAAAGATATCTACTAACTACTTAGTAGCGCGAGTGAAGGTCGCAATAGTAAAAATGTTACTTACCTGGGGTGTGTTATTGTTGCTCGGTTTCCCAGGCGCTTATTTCTTAGCGACTGCTGTTGGCGCGCTATCGCTGCTGCCAGTACTCGGGCCACTCGTAGGCTTCTTGCTGTTAGCCGTAGTTGGCTTCGCCGATGGCGGAATCAGCGGCGGTGGAGTTAGTGGCTTTGTCGTAGCCGGCGTGATTTACGGAGTGCTTGAAGTGATTGAAGCCTACGTTTTAATTCCGCGCTTTGTGGGGCAAGGCCTGGGCCTGTCTGACTTTGCAGTTATCCTCACGATTCTATGTGGTGGTGCTTTGCTCGGAATTCTCGGACTCGTACTAGCAGTGCCAGTAGTCGCCGTCTCACGCGTGCTCTATGCCGAATTCGTGCGACCCGTAATGAAAGACGTTCGCGTGCATGCTGATGAAGCAGGTTGAGCATCAACAACTAATCGGATTTAGTTTCGAAGGACGCCATTTCTCAGATGGAAATAGCGCACATGTTTTTGGTGGACGTAACGCTGCAAATGCCGGAAACTTTGCTTTCAGCGGTGGACGCGACCTTGCAGCCGCAATCAAAGTACGCGCCACTTGGTGCGATTATTTAGGCTGCAAACCGCAACACTTAATCGTCGGTGGTCAAACGCATACTGCAAACGTTGAAGTTGTTACTAGCGAACACCAATCACGCGGCGCACTTTCTCCGTCAACAGTATTGCCCGATTGCGACGGCCTCATCACAACCGTAAAGGGTCTGCCGCTATATGTTGCCGTTGCCGATTGCTCTGCGGTGCTATTAACGGCTCCTGGTATTGTCGGTGTTATCCATGGTGGATGGCGCGGGCTTCAACAGCGCATTCTTGAAGTTGCAGTTAAAAAAATTGTTGCCCTTGGCGCAGAGCCTCAGCAAATTTATGCGGGCATCGCGCCGTGCATTAGTGCAGGCTCTTACGAGGTTGGCCCAGAAGTGGCCAGCGACTGCCCGAGTGCCGCTAAATACAAAGGTCGTGACGATCGTTGGCAGGTGGATGTCGCCTTATGGGCGCAGCAACAGTTACTTGAATCTGGCTTAGAGAAAAGCAATATAGAATTAAGCGGTATCGATAGTGGCAGTGACCAAAAAATATTTAGTCACCGCCGTCAAGGGACAAGTGCTGGCCGTAATGGCTTGCTTGCAATCCTTCTTTAGTTACTCGCTATAAGCTCGGCGTATTCAACCAAAGCTTGGTAATCGACACTACTGTCGTTTAACAAGTGCTTAATCGCTGTACGTAAGATAGGGTCTTCGACGTAATCTCCGGCAAAACCATTACCTGGAAACACTTGTCCGCGTGCATCTGAGACACGTGTACGTAAGTAACGACGCACCCAGCGGCGGATGATTTGCCCGTCGAGTTCGGTATCAAGGCTAGCGTAGAATTCATTCCAGCCAGGATATAACTCTGTTTTATGCATGTCGTTTATCGCTAATCGAACAGCTTGCTCTTGATCTTCTTCAAATAATTTCTTGGCGAAATTTTGAATGATCTCTTCGTCGAGCAAATGAGAAATCTCACGTGCTTCTATATAAGAAACTTCATCAAAAGCAGCTTCAATGTCTGGGGCGACTCCGCCTTTACGCAGGATCCTGCCGTCATGATCACGCTGCGTATGGATAGTTGAACCGTCCGGCAAATAGTAGTAGGCAATGGTCAGCTTTACGCGGTCACCATAATCGTATTTGTCGTTGCTATTGCTATCAACAAAGTCTTCCCATTCGTCGTGGATGCCATTACGGTGACCCTCGTTTTTGCTGTCAACGAAGTCTTCATCTTTAGAAGTAGTCATCGTAAAGATGTTTTGCACCGAACCTTTACCGAAGGTGCGTTCACCGATTGTAGTTGCACGCCCGTGTATCGAAAGGGCACCTGCCA
>JBLINB010000061.1:0-8002 GCA_047638975.1 Myxococcota bacterium | reverse complement strand
GGATGCCACTGCATCCCCGCGCTACGTAGCGCGGCATTAATATCATTTGCTTCTAGAGCAAAAGTTACCGGCAGCCCCAGTAGCTCGAAAGGAGATGCCATTGTTTATTAAACAGAGAAGGAGTCTCCGCATCCGCAGGTGCCAGTTGCATTTGGATTAATAAACTGAAAACCTTTACCTTGCAACCCGGTGGTGTACTCTAGAGAAATACCGTTGAGGTACAACAAAGATTTAGGGTCACAGAATAGTCGCACGTTGTCAAACATAAAAATTTCATCGCCATCGGCAGGAGCCTTATCGAAATTTAGTGTGTAGGTAAAACCTGAACATCCGCCGCCTTTGACGCCAACGCGTACCCCAGCTAATGCAGGATCGAAATCAGTTTGCCCGATTAAACGCTTGACCTCGGTGATTGCCGAATCGGTCATGGTTATCTTAGAAGAGGCAACAGCCATTAGTTTTGCTTACCCTCGTAGTCGGCAATCGCTTGCTTGATTGCGTCTTCGGCCAAAACAGAACAGTGTATTTTTACCGGCGGTAGAGCTAACTCTTCGACGATATCAACGTTGCGGATTTCGGTTGCTTCTTTCACAGTCTTGCCTTTTAGCCATTCAGTGGCTAAAGAAGAAGATGCGATTGCAGAACCACAGCCGAATGTTTTGAATTTAGCATCGGTAATGACGCCATCTTCTATTTGCACTTGCAGTTTCATGACGTCACCACATTCGGGCGCGCCAACTACGCCGGTACCGACGCTGCTGCTTTCTTTATCGAGTGAACCAACGTTACGTGGGTTCTCGTAGTGATCAATTACTTTGTCTGAATAGGCCATGTTTAGTGTGCTCCCCATGAAACGGAGGCGATGTCAATACCTTCGAGTGCCATCTCGTAAAGAGGTGACATATCGCGTAGGCGTTTGACGGTAGAGATTGTTAATTCAGCAGCGCGGTCGATCTCTTGTTGAGTCGTGAAGCGGCCAATGCTGAAACGAATGGATGAATGCGCGAGGTCGTCGCCGACACCCATAGCGCGCAAAACATAAGAAGGCTCGAGGCTTGCGGATGTACAAGCTGAGCCAGAACTAACGGCAATGCCATGCATTCCCATTAACATAGATTCTCCTTCAACATAAGCAAAACTAATGTTGAGGCTACATGCTAGACGGTTATCTACATCGCCATTGAGGGACAAGTGCGTCAATGCTGCTTCGAGCTGCGCTTGTAGTGAATCGCGCAACGCAGTAACACGTATATGTTCGGATTCGCGTTCTTCTAGGCAAATCTCAAAGGCCTTAGCCATGCCAACGATGCCAGGCACGTTCAAAGTACCCGATCGCACGCCACGCTCGTGACCGCCACCGTGAAAAATCGGCTCGAGGCGCACGCGAGGGTTGCGGCGGCGCACGTATAAAAAGCCAACGCCTTTAGGTCCGTACATTTTGTGCGCGGAAGCCGAAAGCAAATCGATATTCATTTCTTGCACATCGATATGTTCTTTGCCCAATGCTTGCGTAGCATCGGTGTGAAACAAAACGCCGCGCTCGTGACAAATATCACCAATCGCTTTCACTGGGTGAATCGTGCCGATTTCGTTATTTGCGAACATCAGACTAACGAGTACAGTGTCTTCGCGGATGGCATCGCGTAATTGATTAAGATCAATACGGCCACGGTTGTCTGCGTCAAGAACGGTGACTTCGTAGCCTTCGTTTTGCAGAGCTGCCATCGGGTCGAGCACAGCTTTGTGCTCGGTAGAACAGGTAATCAAATGCTTGCCCTTTGGCACGTACATTTTTGCAACACCAAGAATAGCTAAGTTATTAGACTCGGTGGCGCCAGATGTAAAGACGATTTCGCGCCCTTTAGCGTTGATGCCAGCACCAATGGAGTCGCGCGCATTCTGAGTAGCTTTCTCGGCATCCCACCCGTATTGGTGGTTACGTGAAGCAGCGTTGCCAAAGGTTGCGCCGAAGTAAGGCAGCATCGCTTTGATCACGCGCTCGTCTACAGGAGTGGTCGCCTGGTAGTCGAGATAGATTTGCTGAAGGTCGTTTGTCATGAGTTAAACAGGAAAAGTAGAGTGTACTGCAGCCTCTGGGTGTGGCTGATGGTCAGGAGAGCCCTCGGCTAAATCGGCCAAGGTGGCATTGGTGAGCACCGCGCGAATTTCTTCGGCGACTTTTACTACACCAGATTTGATAATGCAAGACGGAGAGAGATCGCATGAGCCCTCGTCGATGCATTCGACCACGCTAAGCGGGCCTTCTAAACATTCGACAACTTCGCATAAGCTGATTTCTGATGGCAGCTTGTTGAGGCGATAGCCGCCGCCAGGGCCGCGTGTGCCGTTAACAATCATATTACGCGACAAATCTTTCAATACTTCAGCCAACAAACGGCGTGGTACAGCCAGCTCAGCGACAATATCTTTGGCGCTGGTGGAGCCGGATTTGTTCTGGGCCATGTAGGCCAAAGCCATGAGTCCGTATTCTGATTTCTTTGTGAGTCGAAGCACGTGGTAATTATAGCATGCTTTTAGTGCTTAATTACGTTTTCTGCCTTTATTTTCGGGCGCAGCTCGCTGAAACACCTCTATAAGCGACTTAGGCAATCTGGACGGCTTATTATCATCTTTACCGATGCACCCCAATTCGACTTCCCCGGTGGCGCATAGCCGCATTTCGCTTTTTTCGAAGATTTCGTAGCCGTAGCGCACGGTTGCTGCCGACCAAGCGGCTACCGAGGTGCGAATGACTGCAATGTCGTCAAAGCGCAGTGAGGAGCTGTAATCGCAGTGCGCATGCGTCACTGGCAGCATCAGTCGCGTCACTTCTTCCATGTCGCGATAAGAAAATCCTTGATCGCGCACCCATTCGGTGCGTCCAAGCTCAAATAGCTCTAAATAGCGCGAATAATAGAGCACGCCCATCTGATCTACGTCACGATAAAGCAAACGGTACTCGGAGTCTTGGTAAACAACCATGCCGAGATTGTAGAATCTCCCACCATGTCAACCCAAGACCTAGCTCCTGACGAATCTACCCGTACGCAAATTGCAGGGACGGTGTGGTTTTCGATACTAATCCCGGGGCTTGGACACTTTTTGCAGGGCCGTAAAGGATGGGCAATATTTTGGTTTGTCACCTGTCAGGCCTTACTGTTCGGTGGCTTTTATCTTGCCGACTACACTCAACTCGACTACGGCAGCCCGATCGGTATCGGTGGCAATACCCTTTTCTACTTTTTGATCCCTGAAGGCGGAAACTTTCTCACCACTCAACTCGTCGCTCGCATGTACGAGAGTATCGAGTCTGGTGGAAAATTCCCAACGGATATCCCATGGCGTAATTTAGGGCATGTGATGTCAGCAATGTCAGGATTGTTAGCGATGTTTGGTGCAGCACATGCGGCCGGCCTGGCTAGCCGTGGCAGCTCTAAATCTGCGACAGCGCGGGGCATGCTAAGTCCAGGTAAAGCTGCGTTACTGACTTTGCTATTTCCTGGTTTGGGTCATTGGTATAGCGGCCGTAAATTTAAAGCTATTCTTTTAGGGTCATCCATCATGGCACTATTTATAGTTGGCATGTCGCTTGGTGATTGGGCCGATTTTGATCGTCAACGCCATTCCTATTATTGGGTGGGGCAGATGTGTATGGGAGGCCCCGGGTGGATAACCGCGCTGCTAAGTGAGTCAGCCAGATTTACTTCGGTACTGCCGTACCAAGACGCCGGTTTACTTTTTACAACTTCGGCAGGATTCTTTAATATCGTTGCCGCGCTTGACGCTTTTCATCGCGCCGAGCATGATATTTTAATTCTTGACACGAACGACAAAGGAGAAGAAGCATGATGGGATCACCACTGATCATGATATTACTGCTACTCTTTTTTAGTGCAGTGCTTGGCGTAGTAGTTAGTTGCTACCGTTTCGACACTAAAAAAGAAATACTAGATAGTCTGCCGCGCCGCACACTTTCGTTTGCGAGTGTGGTGATATGTTTTGCGATCGTTGCTTATGTATTATCAGCAACGGTTTTGTCACCAGGGGTTTAGTCTCCGCTGTAGCCTAGTTGGCGCAAAGTGGCCATTACATCGTCGGGCACTACCATCGGTTGCCCATGGTATTCGAGTTGTTCGTTAGTGATAATCGAATACGAGCCAATGTCGTGAATGATTTTGCCGCCAATATCAGAACGATAAAGAGGATGACTAGTAGTCACTGCGCGATCGGCACTCGCATCATTGCCTAGAGCAGATGCTGGCATATCGCTATCGATGTTTAAATACTCGAGCAAGTAGTTGCCAATATGGTGTGTCGCTACAGGTTTGTTGATTTGCTCGGCTGCGATATGACCGCTATGAATAATAGCCAAGGGTACTTTGACTAGGCAATCAGCAAAACTGTGGCCATGCTCGAAGGAGCCGTGATCCCATAGTTCTTCGCCGTGGTCGACATGAATCACAATGACATAATCACTAGATGTTTTGCTTAACGCGCTAATCGTCAATTCTAACTGCTTGTCGAGTTTAGTGATCTGCGACAAATAGGCGGCATGCACCTTATCTTTGACTTCTTCATCGACCGAGAAGTATTCGCGGCGCTGCTGCGGAGTGTGATCTTTAATAAAAAATTCGTGGATGTCTTTGCCGAAGAAGTTCTGCGAATCATTCTGATCGGTGTAAGGGAAGTGGGGTTCCATGAAGTGCATCAGTAACAGGCGTGCGCGATGTTGATTGCCATTCCACCAAGCGCTGGCCAGTTGTTGTGAGGCATCGACACGATCGGCAGTGCGTGCATACATGCCGAAGCCTTGCTGGATGTTGGTCCATGATTCTAAGAACGGATTTTGATGTATGAAAGCCGTTGCGTAGCCGGCCTCGGTAAAGGACTTGGCGAACGTGGGCATCTCGGCCAACGCAAAGAAATCGCGTTGCTCGTTGATACCACCTGCGACTTCGCTAAATGGGCCGCGACCGCTGCCATGCTGCTGTGGAGTTAAACCGCTAACCAACGACGCGAAAGCTGGTAGTGTCCAGTTGGATGGAGAATATGCGTTGGTGTACTGCCGGCCTTGTGCAATCAATGCTGACAAAAAGGGCGCATGCGATAACGCGGCACTGCGCATGGTGTCGATGCTAATGAAAATCACATCGCTTTGCGCGGGATGTGTTGCCGGGCTTAGCTGCGGAGTAGCCCATGCTATTTCTGGGCCAGGCTGCTTTGCTTCGGACGGCATCTCGTAGCTGGCATTTAAAAGTATTTGCTGACAGTCGTCAGGGAGATCAATGCGAATAGGATGCCACGCGTTGTCGTTTACCACCAGCGAATACAAAACCTTAAGCGCGTCGCCATTGCGCTGTAATACGCTAAACATCAGAGGCTTGTTCGGCGTAGTGGTGCAGCGCGCTGCAGTGGTGAATACAGAACCGGTGACATCATCGCGTTCGATAACCAGCAGCGATGGGGTGTCGCAAATAACAGCCTGCCGACCTTGGCTAAACACATCGGGTGAATCGGCTTCGCTAGCGCCACCATATAAACCGCTAACCCTTTCGCTGGTGCCCGATCGCATCATGCCTACTTCGGCATCAAGCGTCGCATTAGAAGTAAGCGAGGCTTGATCGCTGCAACTTGCGAGCAAGCATACGGTAGCTATGAGTAGTGATTTCATTTTGGTCCGGTAAGGCGATAGCTGCCGTTTGCGGTGCGGCTTAATCTACCTTGGAGCTCTAATTCTAGCAGTTGCATCTGTACCTGTTCATCGCCAATGCACAATTGATTGGCTATTTCTTGTGCATGCCAATCTTGTTCGGTCATCATTTCGATGATCGCGACTTGCTCGTGGTTTAGATTAGAGTGGACACTGTTTTGCAGCGAGCGTAAAAAATCTTCGCGACTTAATACCGGGATGGCCCCTTCGTGAATCAGCCAATTGGTGCCGGAGCATGCCATATCATCGATAGGGCCGGGCAACGCATAGATATCTTTACCGAGCTTTAAGGCCCAGTCGGTAGTATTCATGGTGCCGGACTTTTGGGTGGCCTGAATGACGAATAAAGCGCGACTCATCGCAGCGATTAAACGATTACGCCGTGGGAAATGCCCAGCCAGCGGACGTGTGCCAAAAGCAAATTCACTTAGAACGAGACCATTTTGCGTAATGATTTGATCGAGCATCTGGAAGGCTTCGCGTGGGTAACAAACATCGAGACCTGAGCCTAGTACAGCGATTACTTTACCGCCGGCATTTACAGCGGCTTGCATGCTGATCATATCGATACCACGCGCTGCACCACTGATGAGAGTCTCTTGGGCAAAGGCCATCGATTTACCAAATAGTTGCGCCTGCTCGCGACCATAGGCGGTGCAGGCGCGCGCGCCAATAATGGCGACTGCTGGGGGCTGACTATTTAACAAATCTAAATCGCCCAATACATGCAGCAGGGGCGGTGGGTGATCGAGATGCGCTAACAGCTTTGGATAGTACACCGACCATGAAGGTACAAATTGTGCGCCCATCTCGCGCGCAGTTTGCCGCTGTTGCTGCACATTATCATGCAACTGCGACGCATCTGGGTGGCGCTGCACAAATTCGCACAGCTGCCCGGTAGCAATTATTTTGTTAATACGTGCCGGCCCAACGCCAGATAAGTTGTTTAAGGCAATCAACGAGTCTTCTTCATTCCATTTCACATTAAGACGACGTAACTGTTTATAATCGATACACCAAATGACGAAAATACTTTTCTTTGCTTATCTCATACTGTTTGCCGTCTGCGCCATTGAACCCTACGACCGCTCAGTGTGGTGGGCCGAAAACGCTCCGGTACTATTAGTAGTGGCGGCAATCGCCATCAGTAACCGTTACCACCGTTATAGCACTCTATCGCTTGCGTTAATGACTGTGTTCATAACTTTGCACACTATCGGTGGTCATTACACTTTCGAACGCGTGCCTTTCGATTGGTTTAGCGACGCCTTTGGTTTCGAGCGTAACCATTACGATCGTATTGCACATTTCAGTGTAGGGCTTTACGCCTTCCCATTAGCAGAAATATTAAAGCGCAATCGTTTGGTCAACACTAACTGGATCCTTTATTTGTTCCCGCTGTTTGCCATAATCAGCGTCGCCGGAGTCTACGAATTGTTCGAGTGGCAATATGCAATCAGTGTCGACCCCGACGCCGGCAATGCAGTACTCGGTTCACAAGGCGATGTCTGGGATGCCCAGAAAGACATCTTCGCCGACACGCTCGGCGCTTTATTTGCGCTGCTAATCTTTAAAATTAAAAAGTAGCCGTTGAGAAATTGCTAAACAACACATCCGCTTGATCTCTAAGGTCGTCGCCAGGGCCAACTACTTTTAGATAAACCGGCCCAAAGTCTTTGAGCATGATGGCGCCGACTAGCATCCAGTCTGCGCGAGGATCTCCGCCGCCAACCTGGGCGGTAGAATTTAGCGTACCCTCTAAAGTCATTTGGTAAACTTCTTGTTCGCCAATTATTTTACCTTCGAAGACGCGCGCATCTTCTGGCGACGAACCTTGCACAGACCATTGCCCCATCCAGCGATCGATGTTCATCGCGACAGATTCAACATTGCTACCCAAGTAAGAAATAGTGGCGCGTCCACCGTTGGGCAAATCCCATTTGGCTAAGTAAAAGGGCTGGTCGATTTCGATGCTTTGCCAATTCTCAGGGACGTCCATTGTTACCGTGGTCGGCGCCGGAGCGGTAGGCATAGGTGCCTGAGGTTTGTTCGCAAATAATGCAGCGTCAGGAGCCTTGGCGCACGCGGCAGCCAAACACAAACAGAACAATACGGGGCGAAGTGGTAACATGGGCGCCAATTCTACACGCGCCTACCGTGAAAAAGAGCCTACTTCTCCCTTTAGCCCTGCCCTTAGTCATTTCATTTTGGCTGCGTTCGGCATTTGCATGGGTGGATACTATTTTTGCTTCGTTGCTGCACAGCGATGTCGACGGCACTATTGGCGACGCC
>JBLINB010000060.1:0-8012 GCA_047638975.1 Myxococcota bacterium | reverse complement strand
TCGGATGAAACATGGGGACATGTCGTGATGTCGGGTATTTGTGATGAGCCGCAGCAGTTTGTTGAGACTCTACAGCAGGCTTGCGATACGTTTATTGCAGCGAAAATAAAATCTAGCGATTTCGAACGTCTGCGCAAAGCGGCATGGGGTGGCATCGTTTCTGGTTTACAAACGCCGTCGTCGGTAGCTTCTTCGGTTTTATCTAGCATGCTTAGTGGCAGCGAAGTCTTTTCGGCGCTCGATGAATTGCAGAAAATAACTTTAGACGAATTGCAAAGTGCGGCCGAGCAAATGTTTGATTCAAGTATTCGTGCAGTCGCAGTACTGACGCCAATCGAGCAATAGTATGCGCCGGGCATTTTTACTGGGTCCGACGGCATCTGGCAAGACCGAGATCGCCTTGGGCCTGGCGCCATTGATAAACGCCGAAATTATCTCTCTTGATTCTATGCTGGTCTATAAAGGCATGGATATTGGCACAGCTAAGCCGAATAGCACTGAATTGTCACAAGTGCCACATCATTTGATTGATGTCGTCGATTCCGGTGACGACTTTTCGGTAGCGCGCTACATAGAATTAACACGTGCCGTAGAACAAGATTTAGAATCCCGCGGCAAGAATGCGTTATATGTCGGAGGCACTACCATGTGGTTTAAGGCCTTAGCTTTTGGCTTAATAGATTTACCTGATGTGCCGCAACAACTACGCGATGACTTGGCGCAACGTCTGCAGAGCGAAGGCGTCATGGCTTTACGCGACGAACTGCAAAAGGTTGACGCAGATGCCGTTACGCGTATTCATCCTAACGACCATCGCCGTTTATTGCGCGCACTTGAAACGTGGCATTCAACAGGCAAAAGTTTAAGCGATTGGCAGCAGCAATGGACAGCAGATAAACACGTTGCCGAACAAGCTTGGGTTTTAGATTGGCCACGTGATGTTTTGCATCAACGGGTGCGCAGCCGTTTTGGCGAAATGTTTCAAGGCGGATTACTTGCCGAGATTCAGGGTATTATTGCAGATAAAGGTTTTAGTCACACTTCTTCGAAAGCGATTGGCTATAAACAAATACTCGAACACCTTAATGGTAATAGCGATTTAGCAACCGCTCTTGAAAAGTGTATTACGCAAACGAATGTTTTGATTCGCCGTCAAATGACCTGGTACCGCTCGTTTAGTGGCATTCAGTTTATAGATATGCCGCACGCCGACGGCAAGGATGCGTTAATTGCGCAGCTTGCGCAAGAATTTACCGCCTAAGTCGAACTCGGCACTAATGGCGTAGTGATCAGAGTGCTCGGTTTTAAGGACTTCGAAAGCGGTGTTGTTGATTTTGCCTTTATACACGAAATGGTCTAATTGCAAACCCAACATCTTATAGCGGTCAGCATGCCACGAGTTCATTAATCCGTAACCTTGGCGAGCATGTTGTAAATCGTTTTCTGCGAGCATGTTTCTGAAGGGTGCCGCCCATGCTGCAGAATTAAAGTCGCCGGCTATGATCACGTTGTCAAAAGTTTTGGCAAGCTCACCAGCTTTTTGTAGTGAAGCTTGATGTGTATCAAATATTGGCCACGAGAGATGGGTCGTAATTAAACGAAAACGGCGGCGTGCAATACCGACATCGACCATCAAAAAACTACGATCGTCACCATTTGGCACCACAGACGGATTGGTTAACGGGTGTTTAGAATAAAGGTACAGTGAGTCTTTAATATCGTGAAAGACGAAAGAGTAGGCGCCGAATTTATCACTCAAATCTTTGCTGTAGGCTTCGGCGATAACCACAATATCAGGATTGCGTTTTGCCACTAGTTGGGCCAATTCATTGATTGCTTCTTCCTCGAAGTGTAAGTTCATCCATATTATTGAGAAATGTTGCGGACTTTCTAAATCAGCATCGTCGGCAGGGATGAATAAACTTAGCAGCACTAAAGCCTGTGCAATTGCTGTAATTAACAAGAAATTCCTCCAGCGAGTCGGCGTCCAGGAGAGGCGTTTGAAGGTGTTTGTTAATGTAATAAGGTAGGCAAATACAGCATATGCTAGAAAGTAGCAAATGAAGTGGCTGAAGACCGAATAGGTGTCAAAGAATATTCCGGCTATCACACAGCTGGATCCGATGGAGCTGGTGTAGAGGATTGCTTTCGTTAGCCAAGCGCCGCGTGGGGCTGAAGTCTTCATTGCTGCTATGGTATTATATGGGCATGAACTCTTCATCTGAATTTCCGAATTTCGGGGCGCCGCCTCCGATTTCACCCAATAGACCACAGTTGCCTAAGATTAAAAAATCTGTCTTCATCGCCGCGATTGTGTTTTTGCTAGTATTGACCATGTTAGTTGCTTTTATTAGCGGTAAAGGTGGCATCATCGAAGTTGGTGACTCGCAAGTTGGCGTAGTTGTTAACTATGTTAGTGGCGATTTCGAGGTGTATAACACCCCGGGCTATAAAATCTTCATGCCATTTGCTTCTCAAGCCTTTCTTTTTGATAAATCACCAAACAAATTTATCATGGAAGGCGAAAAAGATGTTGATGCTAATCATGTCTCCAAGCTAACTGTAAGAGCGAATGACGGCTCTAACTTCTGGTTTGAAACTCTAGAAATCCAATATCGCATCGACCCAATGAAAGCCGGCATCTTGCTCGCTGACTCTGGGCCAGGGGTGGCATTTAAGAATAACTGGGTTAAGTCTTATGCACGTTCCGTACTGCGCGACGAATTTGGTCGTTTTTCTGCCGAAGAAGTTGCTGACCCATCTAATTACAACGACGCGACAACTTCTTCGGAAGACCGACTCAATGAGATGTTGTCCGCACACGGTGTAATTATTATGCAGATCATTACGCCTAAGCCGAAATTCGAAGAGCGCTACGAGCGTGCCATCGAAGATCGTAAAGTGGCGAACCAAGAGGTAGAAAAGCTTAAGGAGCAGGCCATCCAGCTTGCTCTCGAGCGCGAACGTCGCTTGGCCAATATCGAGCGTGACAAGGCCACCGAATATGAATTATTGCTAGGTAGCCTCGAAGCGGAACGCATTTCTGCCACTAAAGATGCTGTTCAATTGACCAAGAGCGCTGATGCGCAGCGGATTCAAGAAGTCGCTGCAGGTACCGCAGTTGAACTAGCGAATAAGCAAGAAGCTGAAGGCTTAAAGGTTCAGGCAGAAAGGCAGGCTGAAGGCTTGCGCGCACAGGTTGAAGCTTTGGCTAAACAAGGCGACATTTTAGTGCGTGAAAAACTGGCTCAAAAATTTAGCTCGATTAAATTTAACATCATCCCTTACCGCCGTGATCCGGCGCCCACTCGCCTAGAACATTCTGGGCTGCAATTGACAACAGGAGGTCAACAGTGAAACGTAGTCTAATAACTCTTTTAGTTCTTTTAATAGTCACGCCTTTGGTCTTTTCGTTAATGTTCAAACGCATTCCTCCAGCCACGGTTGGAGTAAAGCAAAACCAATGGGGCAGCAGTGGTGTTGTCGAAGCTGATTCCGCAACCGGCTTCCGTCTCGGCATTAGTGGCTACCACAAGTGGCATTATTTGCCAACGCGTACGCACTTCTTGCACTTTACAGGTGTAAACTCGGGGCGCTATAGCAACGACGCAATGTCATCATGGGCTAACCCTCTAGAAATTCGTACTACCGATAACAACGTAGTGAATTTCGAGTTGTCTGTCGCCTATAAGATTATTCCTGGCCAAGCTTACAAAATCGTGATGGACGGCCTCAAGGAGCACTATACTGACCGTGTAACATCAGTGGTTACTGCAGTGATGCGCCAAGAGTTGCCGAAGCTAACTTCTGAAGACTTGCAGTTGACAGATTTGCGTATGCTGCGCGTAGAAGACACTTTGCCTCGACTTAATGAGCAACTAAAAGAGTTTCATTGTGTTGCTGAGCACATTCTGATTCGCAAGTTGCAATTCCAGCGTGACTACGAAAGCAAGCTGCAAGAAAAGCAGTATTTCCGTCAAAAGGCTTTGCTCGACCGCGCGCTTACCTTGGTTGCTGAAGAAGAGAAGGTGGTTAACGTAATCGAACGTCAAATTGTGGCTGCTGAAATGGCAAAGACTCAAACCTGGGAAAAGGACATCCAAATTAAAAAGTCTGAATACGAGGTTCTGATTGCTGAAATCGAGGCCGAGGCGCGTATCTACGCTGCTGAAACTTTAGCGATTGGTGAATCCGAACGTGTCCAAGCTGAAGCGCGCGGTGCATTTTACTTGGCAGAGGCCGACGCCTTAATGAAAGAGTTGCGTACCGCAGCACTTAACTCTAAAGGTGGCGCAATTATGCTTGCCCTAGAAGCAGCCGAGAATCTAAACCTACCCGAAGTTACTCTAAACAGCGACGACCCAGCAGTGCCGACAATCTTAGATTTGTCTGAGCTGACTAAGCTGTTAATTGGCGCCGCTAATCAGTAACGCTGATTGCATCATCTAAAAACCTAGTGCGTTGCTTTTGCATGAAAGCGACGCGCTAGGTTTAGTACTTCGGTGCGCTCAAGCATGCCGCATAATGTTGGCGTAGCGCTGTCGCTAACCACAGCTACGGTGTTGCCGGGAAAGTCTTGGAAGAAAGCCAGGGCATCAGAGAGGCTGCTCTCAGAGCTCAACGAGGCCTGTTCAGTCGTCAGTGAAATCACATCTTCGGCAGTAATCAGATTGGCAATGCGATGGTCGTAAGCGACTTCGCTTAAGTCTTGCAGAACGATGACTCCGAGTAAAACGTTGTCGTCACCAACTACCGGAAAATGATTGAACGGCGAGCGATTGGCGAAGAGTAAAATCTTGTCCATCGAGTCGCTGCGCTGTAAGGCGGTGGCACTAGGCTTCATGATGTCGCGAATAAGTACTTCGCTAGGATCGCCACCAATAAAGTTATTTTTTGAGCGTAAAGTACGCTTGATAGCTCCGAACCAGCTACTGCGATTACTCGAAGTATGATTGCGTGACAGTAAATGCCCGACATCCACTTCGCCGGCGGCGATCACCACGCGCTTGACTAGCAAGGGGCCAATTAACTCAAAGATAACCACTGCGCCAAGAACGATAGCTAGTAAAGTTTCAGACAAGGCTGGATTGTAGCGCGCAACATAACCGGCTAAAGCAATGGCGGCGCCTGCCTGGCACAATAAGCCAGTGCCAATCGGTGGGTTCTTGCTAGAGGCTAATTTCTTGGCAGGTCTTAAGCCGTTGAAGCCAATGTTGGTGCCAATAATTTTACCAATCACTCTGCCTAAAACATACAGTCCAACAATAAGCCAGTTCTCTTTGATCTCAGAGAATTGCAAATGAGTGCCGCTAAGCACAAAGAATAAAACGAATGCCGGCTGGGCGTAGCCGTCCATCGATTTGGTGATGTGACCGAAAAAAGAGGAACGATTAGCAACTACCGCGCCAGTTACTAGGAAGGCTAGCATGTGCGGCACGTCGGTTAATTCGCAGAAGCCGATGGTTAGCAGGATAACCACCAACAGCGGTACGACGTAGTTGCCAGCTCCGAGGCGCTCTTGCAGCAGGATCAGGATGTGACCGGCGACCAAACCGTAAAGTACCGAACCGATGGCGTCCCAGATTGG
This sequence comes from Myxococcota bacterium, assembly GCA_047638975.1. Lineage (GTDB taxonomy): Bacteria > Planctomycetota > UBA1135 > UBA1135 > UBA1135 > JAPKEZ01. Next base: position 2,425 of record JBLINB010000060.1, on the reverse strand, counting down.
ACCGCTAATGGCCACCTGGCTGTCGCCACTGAGGGTGAACAATACTAGCATCGCTAATTCGAAGGTAAAGATGGCCCAAACATTTGATAATGCAGTGAGCATTTTCAAGGTGCGGGTGACTTTACCCTTGGCTCCGAATTCATTTAGAACTTCGAGGGTGGTTGCGGGTGCTACGGCGATCGATAAGACTCCGAGGAGTAAGCCGCCTTTGAAGTCGTGCATTGCAACGCTGCATAACGCGCCGACGATGGTAAAAGTAAAAAGCGATTCAATGATCGACGCACGAATCATGGTGCCCGCCTGCTCGTTTTTAGTCTTAGCATTCGGGCGCCTCTTGAATTGGCCACCGAGCACGAACAGCGCCAGGGCCATCGCAAAATCGTTAATCGGTAGGCGCAGCATTTCAAGACCGGCGTGGTCAATGCCCATATGGTGCGCAAAATATTTCACTCCGATACCGGCAGCTAAATATCCCGTTAGAGTCGGCAACTTAAAGCGATGCGCCAGCCATCCACAAAGCATGCCGCTGGCAAGCAAGATGCCGAGCATGAACAGGGAGCTTAAGATGGGGTCGCTAGACGTAGGAATCATTTTAGTGAGCTGCTGACCAATCTGCGCCATGGCCGATGTCAACTTTTAATGGCACGAGCATAGCGTAGACCTGCTCCATTTCTCTACGTACTAACAGCTGTAATTTTTCTAATTCGTCAGCTGGACAATCAAAAACCAATTCGTCGTGTACCTGTAGAATCATACGCGCTTCTAGCTGTTCGGCTTTGAGTGCCGCGCTAACTTTTATCATCGCCATTTTTATCAAGTCAGCGGCGGAGCCCTGCACCGGTGTATTGACAGCCATATTCTCGGCACTCGAACGCACGCGACCATCGCTAGAATTCACATCTGGCGTAGGGCGGACGCGACCCGCGAGGGTGCTGACACTTTCGGTGCGTCGCGCACTATCAAGCGTTTGATCAATCCATTCGCGCACTTTGGGGAAGGCGTCAAAGTATTGATCAATGAAATCTTGGGCTTCAGAAAAGCTCATACCGGTTTGCTGCCCCAAACGATGCGGCCCCATGCCGTAGAGGATGCCGAAATTGACAGCCTTAGCTTTAGAGCGCATCTCGGAATCGACGGCGCTGATGTCTACGCCATTAATCGCGGCAGCCGTGTGCGCGTGAATGTCGACGTCGTTGTTGAAGGCCTTGATCAGCGATTCGTCACCCGATAAATGTGCGACTACGCGTAATTCAATTTGCGAATAGTCGGCTGACATCATCAGCCAATCATCGTGCAGCGGTATAAAAGCCTTGCGGATTTCACGCCCTTCTTCACTACGAATCGGGATGTTCTGCATGTTGGGGTCGGATGACGAAAGGCGTCCGGTGGCAACCAGTGCTTGATTGAAAGAGCTATGCACACAACCCGTTTGCGGGTGAATGTAAGTTGGCAAGGCATCGACATAGGTGCTCATCAACTTGGTGGTCTTGCGGTAATCTAAAATGTCATCTGCGATTTCGATGCCGGCATATTTTTCTAGTGTCGCGGCATCAGTTTTGTAACCGGTTTTGGTTTTACCGACTCGAATGCGCGGACGCTCCTTTTGGATCTCAAGTACTTCAAAGAGTATCGGGCCGAGTTGCTTCGGCGAGTTTAGATTAAACACTTGCCCAGCGATTTCGAAAATACGCGCTTCGAGTTTTTGCTGCCGTTTGGCAAGCCTTAAACGCAGGCCACTAAGGCGCGATGAATCTAACCTGACACCATTCGCTTCAATTTCAATGAGCACGTGCGCTAACGGTATTTCGATGTCATCATATAAGGCACTGAAACCTTGCTCTTTAATTTGCTCACGCAACTTAAGCGTTAGCTGCAAAGTAACATCGGCATCTTCGCAGGCATACTCTGCTACCACATCAATCGGCAGTAAATCCATGGTTAGGGCGTTCTTGCCGCTGCCCAGTAAATCTTTTGTCGGAATTTTGCTTAGATTAAAATACTGCAGAGCGATAGCATCAAGACTGTGACGATTTAACGGGTCTACTAACGAATGCGCAATCATCGTGTCGAAATTAAATCCATTCACTGGCGCGTCATGACGACGCATAATGTGCGCGTCGTATTTAAAATTTTGACCGAATTTATAAATCGTAGCGTCGGCAAGTAGCGGCGCTAAAAACTCAACTGCAGTTTCGCCTTGCGGACCGAGGGGTGCTTGCGAACCCATGCATGGCACGTAGTAAGCGCTTCCGGGTTTGGCACTAAACGACATACCTACCAACTTCGCCAACATCGGGTTGATAGCCGTAGTCTCGGTATCGAAGGCAAACTCTTTGGCGGCGCGCATCTCTGCTTCGAGGGCGACCAAGTCGGCGCTGCTTAAAATGGTTTTATAATCGCGACTGTCGTTGTAATCACTTGCTAG
>JBLINB010000059.1:0-8120 GCA_047638975.1 Myxococcota bacterium | reverse complement strand
CCTTGCGATTCGACAAAGACAACCTGTAGACGATCACCAAATTCTTGTTGTAGCTTAACAGCCGCCGGCACGGACGACGAAATACAACCACCTCAGCGAGTGCCCCAGAATTCAACGAATACTGGCTTGCCCAAAAAATCGCTGGCTTTGGTGGAGCCCATGGTGTTGTGCGCTTGCTCGAAAGCGTAAGTCGGAACATCGCCAACTTCTACTACTTGTGCATGCGCCACAGAGCCAACCATCAAGGCAGCTGGCAAAATAAGGTGAGTTAGGTTTAGTCTCATGAATCTACTATACGCGAGATTCGCGCAATAATTGGCAAATATTTTGGGGATTGTCAGCGGCGCAAACCGTTGAAGAGACTGCAATCCCGGCAAAACGCGGGATCATAATCACATTTTCTGGCGTAATACCGCCAATTGCGAGTATAGGTAGTTCGCAGCCAGAACGCACCAGCAGCAATTTCTCTGGTCCGAGCCCCTGCAAATAGCCTTTTGTAGGAGTCGGGTAGACCGGCCCGAAGCCAATGTAATCGGCGCCGCTGCACGTGGCGTCTTCGGCTTGCTCGATAGAGTGCGTCGATAAACCTATTAATTTATCGGGCCCCAGCAATTTACGCGCCAGCATTATCGGCATATCGTCTTGACCAAGGTGGACGCCGTCGGCGTCTAAGGCCATGGCTAATTCGACGGAGTCATTGATGAGTACCTTTGCGTTTTTGCTTTTGCAGATCTCGATGAGCGGCGCAGCATAATCATAAAACTCGCGCGGCGTCATCTCTTTTTCGCGCAGCTGCACTAAGTCAACTCCGCCGGCTAGCGCTTGATGTAGAACATCAGCGACCGGTAGTGCACACAGGTCACGGCTTAACAGGAGGCAAAGCTTAAACATTGCCTACATGATAAAGCTAACTGACCCGCTTGTTGTGCTCGTCAACGCGACGACGTCTCTCTCGCTCGATGTCGCGATTGAATGCGCGCTTGTCAGCGGCGCTAAACAAGCGTACTTTCGAACCGCAGTCCACACAGTAGTTGGCGCGCGGGCTTTCGAGGTAGAGAACGTATTCGCGACAACAAGGACAATACTTGGTGTCTTCGAAAAAGTTATGGTTTAAGGGCATGTTGAACGTTATCTTGCGATTTTGTTAATTACTTGAAAAAGTGGAGACTTTATTATGCGACGCGGCCTTAAACCCCTTAGTTCCGCATTTTTAGCAGACAATTTGCGCAATATAGTGATAAACTTGATGGCATGCTGCCCCTTTTAGCCACCATTTTTCTGGTCGCGAGTCAATCGACTCCGCAACTTTTTGTTGACACTAATGTTTTAGCCGCGCCTGGTATAGGCTCTGTTTCTAGTGCTGCACAACATCGCACAACGTCCATTGACATTTTGTTGCTTGACGCGAATACGACACAACTCGAATTGAATTTGTTTCCTGGTACAACATTGCAGGCGACGTTTATAAGTCGCGAGCAATATGCAGATGGTTACATTTGGCGCGGAACCATCCAAGGTCACCTAGATTCGTCGGCAGATTTTTCAGTCGTTAACGGTATCGTTATGGGAACCGTGCGCTTCGATGAAGAACTTTTTCAGATAGAGTACGCCGGCAACAATGTACACCGCATCAAGCACGAAGATCAAAGCCTGGCTCCTGGATGTGGCAATGATGCCTCGCATGCCGTAAAAAGCGCGGTGCAACAATCGGGCAACAATAGTCGTTCAGGTAATCCCGATATAGATTTGTTGTTGGTTTATTCAACCGCTGCAAAGAATGCCGTTGGCGGAGCATCGGCGATGTCTTCGAAAATAAACTTAGCGATTTCAGAAACTAATTCAGCATACACTTCTAGTGGCGTAACCCAACAAGTGCATTTGGTGCATAGCGAAGAGATGGTCGGCTACGTCGAGCCGTCTAACTTTGGTACCATTCTTTCCGACCTGAGTGGAACTAACGATGGCAAAATGGATAGCGTCCATGGCTTGCGTGATCAATATGCTGCCGACTGCGTAGCGATGATTTGTCAAAACGGCGCTTACTGTGGCATCGCGTATTTGATGACAAATGTTTCGACTAACTTTGCAAACTCGGCGTTTAGCGTTACAAACTATAGTTGTGCAACCGGCTACTACAGTTTCGGACACGAGCTCGGGCACAACATGGGCAGTAATCATGATCCACAGAATGCTTCTTCGGGTGCGTATTCTTATAGCTATGGCTTCCGTACTTCGAATAATAGTTACCGTACTATTATGGCGTATTCTCCGGGTACACGCATTCGCCGTTTTTCTGGGCCGAACGTTTCTTATAACGGCTACACCATGGGCAACGCTTCACAAGACAACCACCGTTCGTTGAACAATACGGCTCCGACGGTCGCCGATTTTAGAATTAGCACACCGCCGCCCCCTTCAGGGCCGACTCTAACCGTGCCGACTTTAACAGCAGGTAGCGGGGTAATTTTGACGGTTGAAGATTGCGCACCTAACGGTCAAGTGCAGCTCCTCTACAGCCTTGCCGGTGGCGGCCCAACCGTGACTACATACGGCACAGTTTTATTGTCAGCACCAATAAAAGCCCTTGTCTCGTTAACCGCAGACAATAACGGATATAGATCGTGGTTTAAGACTGTCCCGGCTGGCGCTGCTGGTGTGCAGCTATGGCTGCAGGCTTACGATTACGGTTCGTCAACTTTCTCTAACGGTGTTAACACCATAATTCTTTAAACGATGATTTCTTTACTCACAATTTTGATTTTAAGCTGCGCGCAATCTACGCCGCAACTTTTTGCCGACACTAATGTTCAGGCAAATAGCAATATTGGTTCGCAGCACCAAACTCTTGCGCGACGCACCGTCGATGTTGACTTAGAGGTCTTGCGTCATCAGCAAGCAGTGATCGACTTAAATGTGTTTGCCAATGTGAATCTACAAGCACGTTTTTTATCACTAGAAACATCGCCTACGGGTGGCGACCTGTGGCGCGGTAAGGTTATTGGCCACGGCGATTCAACAGTACTATTTGCGTTTCGCGACAATACAGTCATGGGTACTATCCGCTACGAAGATAAATTGATTTTGCTCGAAGACGCTGGCAATGGTGTTCACCGCTTGCTGTTGGTGGATCAATTGAAGATGCCTAGCTGCGGGAACGACATGAGTCATAGCATTAAAGCTAAAGCTAAAGCTAAAGCTGATGATGCTGTTAACTCGCGCACCGGCAGCCCAGAGATTACGGTAATGGTGGTTTACACGACCGAAGCTAAAAACTCGACTGGCGGCAACTCGCAAATGGAAAATAAAATCGATTTGGCGATCACTGAAACCAATGACTCGTTTGCCGATAGCGGTCTGGGGCAACGTGTCGAGTTGGTGTACTACGATGAAACAATCGGCTATACCGAGGCACCTACTTTTGGTGGCATCCTCGACGACCTGCGTATTAATGGCGATGGCAAGATCGATTGGGTGCACGATGTACGCAATCAAGTTGCGGCTGATATGGTGGATTTGATTTGCGACAACTACCAGTACTGCGGACTTGCATATCTTATGACCAATGTTACCGCTAGTTTTGAGCAATGGTGTTTCAGTGTAGTTAATTATTCTTGCGCAGTAGGTGCTGATGTTTTTGCTCACGAGTTAGGGCATAACATGGGTTCGCATCACGATGTCGGCAATGCTGGTGGGGGCAGTGGTGCGTATTCCTACAGCTTCGGTTACCGCACGCCAAACAATGCGCTGAAAACAGTAATGGCTTATTACCCAGGCGCCGTGACCGGGCGTTGGTCAGGGCCAAACGTTACTTACAACGGCAATGTAATGGGCACGACTATCGAAGACAATGTGCGCTCACTAGACAATACGGCGAACATGGTGGCCAGCTTTAGAAATGGCGCGCCAGTGCAGCCACCATCGACGATAAGTTTCCATGCAACGACTCTGATCGCCGGCGGCTTCAGTATTCTTTCCGTAGAGAATGCCACGCCAAACAGCCAGGTGTATTTCGCCTACAGCCTTGCCGGCGGCGACGCGACGACAACTCCGTATGGCTTGGCTTACTTGACATACCCCATTAATGTAATGACTTTACTTACTACGACAGGCACGGGCTTTGGCAGCTATGCTGTATCACCACCACCGTTGTCTTCGGGCCTCTCGGTGTGGATGCAAGCTCATGATGTGACGAGTGGAGTGTTTAGTAATGGTGTTTATAAGTATATTTTCTAGTGAAGCCATCGTTTTAGGCGCCTTCGCCTTTCGGGGTGAGTTTAACGCAATGCGTCAAGCTGAGCGTGCCGATGAATCGCCCAATCCGCGTGCTCTCGCACCAACGCACTCTCATGATCCAGTGCATTCTTCAACGCTTTTTCACCTTTATTCAAATTCCCCAGCACCACACATGCATTTCTCAACAACCCCTCCCAACCAGCCCGACGCAAGGGCGAGCCTGTGAATAACTTGTGGAAATCCTGTTCATAAGTGGCTAATAAGTCTTCGAGACTAAGTTGTTGCAAAGCGGGGTGTCGTCCCCAATCTGCGTCGAAGTCGGAATTTTCGTCACCGAAGGGGCAAATAGTGCTGCATTCGTCGCATCCGAACACCCAATCGTGCATTTTTTCACGGAATTCTAGAGGAATGGGCTTGTTGGTAACCTCAATAGTGAAATAGGAGATGCACTTTCTGGCGTCTAGCTGGTATTCACTGGTGAAAGCGGACGTAGGGCAGGCATCTATGCATGCTGTACAGCTCCCACAAGTCGCTTCTCTTGTTTTCGGCTCAGACCACGCTGGGAGATCGCAATCTAGCAGTAATTCTCCGAGCATGACCATTGGCCCGTGGCTTGGGTGAATCAGCAGGGTATTTTTGCCGCGCCAGCCGATTCCGGCTTCGATCGCCCATTCGCGCTCAAGTACTGGTGCTGCATCAACAGTAGCACGCGCGGCTTGGCAAATACCGGCTTCTTGCAGCCGGCGGGACAGTTTTTTTAGCTTGCGCCCAATCACATTGTGATAATCGGTGCCCAGTGCATAAGTTGCGACGCGTCCACCGTCGCGAAAGCCACCTGGCGAACGGCGGTAAGGCAGGGCGAACAAGGCTACGGATCGCGTCCATGTCTTCCAATGGCGTAGATCGGAGCCGACTTCGCGCGCGCGGTTTAAGTAATGCATTTCGCCGCCGAATCCGGATTCTAGCCAAGAATCAAAACGTTCAAGCACTGCGGAATCTAGTTCGGCAGCGGGTAAAATCGCGCGCAACTCTAGCCCGACATCAGCTGATAATTTTTGCACAAGCTGAACTAAAGAGGGGACTGCGGGATTGCTCATCTGTGATACAATATAGGGACTCGGAGACGCAAAAAGCGGCTTAGTAATGACTATAGATTTCAAACAACAATTTGGCGTTAACGCAGGCTACGTTGAATCCCTTTTTGAGGAATGGCGACAAGACCCTTCGGCGGTAGACGAAGAGTGGGGCTTGTGGTTTTCCAGTGTAGCGGCAGAGTCGGGCACTAAGGTAAAAGAGCCCAATGCTGCTCCGCCTAGCGACGAGAATGTCGAGGTCGAGGCGCTACGTGGGGTCGCGGCATCTATAGCTCGCAACATGAATGCGTCACTTGCAGTGCCAACGGCTACTTCGTTGCGCACCATCCCGGTAAAGGTGCTCGACGAAAACCGTCGTATCATTAACGCACACATGAAAGTGCGCGCGCTGGGTAAAGCTTCTTATACGCACTTTATCGCTTTTGCCATGGTGCAAGCGATTAAAGAGCAGCCGAACGTGCAGGCTTTTTACAAAGAAGTCGATGGCAAAGCTTACCGCATGCAGCCGAAGCACATCAACGTCGGCATGGCGATTGATGTAGGCAAAGACGGCCAGCGCAGTTTGGTGGTGCCAAATATTAAAGGCGCCGAAGTGATGAATTTTAAGCAGTTTTACGACGCTTACCAAGATGTTGTTGCCCGTGGACGCGCCGGAAAATTGACGGCTGCTGATTATGCCGGCACTACATTCTCGCTAACGAATCCTGGCGGCTTCGGTACTGAAGCATCGGTACCACGTTTGATGCAAGGCCAAGGATTGATTTTGGCAACCGGTGCGATCGGTGTGCCAGTGCAAGCGCGCGCGATGAATCCCGAGATGCTCGCCGAGATCGCAATGGGCCCAGTGATGACGGTTACAAGTACCTACGATCACCGCACGGTGCAAGGTGCCGAATCCGGTTTGCTGCTTAAGCGCATCGAAGAGTTACTCGATGACGCCGACGGTTTTTGGACCGACATTTTCAGTGTGCTACGCGTCCCCTGGACGCCCGCACGTTTAGATAACGACCATCATTCTCTAAACACTAACGATGCTCCTGCTGAACAAGCAAAAGTGTGGCAGTTAATTACGGCATACCGTACGCGCGGATGCCAACTTGCCGACTTAGATCCGCTTGAATACAAAGCGGACATGTTGCCATCGCTAGACCCAAGTTGGTATGGCTTTACCATCTGGGATCTCGACCGCGAATTTTTAACAGAGGGTATGTGCGATCGTCAATCTATGACGCTGCGTGAAATCCTCGAAGTGTTGCGCGAAACATATTGTCGCCGCTGGACTATCGAGTACATGCACATCGTTAACCGCAAACGCAAACATTGGGTGCGCGATCGCGTCGAAAATCATCGTAACGCCGAAGTCTTCAACGAAGAATCACGCATGCGTATTTTGCAACGCTTGACTAGTGCCGAAAATTTCGAACAATTTTTGCACACGCGTTACCCGGGTAATAAGCGCTTTTCACTTGAAGGCGCCGATACTTTGATTCCGGCAATCAGCGAGATTATCGACTGCGCCGCAAAGCGTGGCGTTAAGCGCGTAGTCATTGGTATGGCTCATCGCGGACGCCTCAACGTGCTCGCGAATATTCTTAATAAGTCGTACGCGAAAATCTTTAGTGAATTCGAAGGCGTAATGTTGCCTGGCGAATCCGAAGGTTCGGGCGATGTTAAATACCACCTCGGCGCGCGCGGATTTTACGCCACGCCGTGCGGTAAAGATATCGAAGTGCTGCTCACTGCGAATCCGTCGCACCTCGAAGCGGTTAACCCAGTTGTTGCTGGTCAAGTTCGTGCTTATCAAGATTTAGATGGCGACATCGAGCGCAAACAAACAATCGGCATTTTGGTTCATGGTGACGCGGCCTTTACCGGCCAAGGTGTTGTTACCGAATCCTTGCAGATGAGTAATCTTCCGGCATACAAAATCGGCGGCATTGTGCACATCGTAGTAAATAATCAAATCGGGTTCACCGCCGGTCCTAGAGATTTATACTCTACTTACTACTGCACCGATTTGGCGAAAATGATTGAAGCGCCAATCTTGCACGCAAATGGCGATTACCCCGAGTCGGTAATGAAGGCGGTACACGTGGCAACCGAATACCAGGCCGAGTTTGGCGCCGACACCGTTATTGACATGGTGTGCTATCGCCGCCGCGGACACAACGAAGGCGACGAGCCGATGTACACGCAGCCACTGCTGTACCAAAAGATTTCGAATCACCCAACCGTTCGCCAAAACTACACCGACCTATTGGTGCGTCGCGGCATGATGACTCAAGAAGAATGCGACAAGGTCGGAGAAGAATTCGACCGCGAATTAAAAGTCGCTCTCGAAACTTCGCGCCAATTAAGCAAAGAGGTAACGGCGCAGCAGCCTCAAGCGAATGTCCCAACCGACACTTGGTGCGAAGAAGATTGGTGCGATGGGCCTTCACCCGAAACAGCAGTTGAGGTTGATGAGCTCGAAAGCATTATCGTTGCGACGAACACTATGCCCGAAGGGCACGTCGTGCATCCAAATCTATTGCGTCAGCTGAAGCGTCGCGAAGAAATGATCGGCGGCGAAAAAGATTTAGACTGGGGATGCGCCGAAGCACTCGCCTTTGGTTCTTTGATTAAGGACGGCATGTCGTTGCGCTTAGTCGGGCAAGATTCTGGACGCGGTACATTCAGCCATCGCCATGCAGTAGTGCGTGACCAAAAAACCGGTGGCGATTATTTGCCGTTGGCTACGCTGAATGCCGACACGCATGTTGAAGTGCGCGATTCTTTGTTGAGTGAAGAAGC
>JBLINB010000058.1:0-9688 GCA_047638975.1 Myxococcota bacterium | reverse complement strand
CACACCTTTATCTTTAGCGATGATCTTAAAGCGATCGAAGTACTCTTCGATTGGGTTTTCAAGCTCAGTGAATTCGCCTGACTCGTACATTGCTTCGAGTTTGGCATAATAATCAGCCCTGGCTGCTTGATACGACAGCTGAAGCGTCTCGAGCTTGGTTGGCGCCGAGGCCTCGACGGGCTCTTGCGCGGAAAAAGCCATAATGGCGGAGAGGATTAAGGTACTAAACATGAAAGCACTATACGCTGTATAATATGTTTAAGTAGGCAATTACATGACCGATCTCAAAAAACCATCGTGGCTTAAAATGAAGCTGCCACGCGGCCAAAAAACCGCAGATTTACGCAAATCACTGCGTGAAAAGAATTTATTCACCGTCTGCGAAGAGGCGCGCTGCCCGAATTTGGGCGAATGCTGGGAAGACGGCACTGCCACCATTATGGTGATGGGTGATGTGTGCACGCGCGGTTGCCGCTTTTGTGCAGTTAAAACCGGTAATCCAAATGGTTGGCTTGATGCTGATGAACCAGAGAAGGTGGCGGCAAGTGCCGACATCGAGCAACTGCGTTATATCGTTATCACTTCAGTAGACCGCGACGATTTGCCGGATTACGGTGCAGGGCATTACGCGAAAATCATTCGCGCGATTAAGAAACGACGTCCTGACTTGCTGGTTGAAGCGTTGACGCCAGACTTTCAAGGCAACGATGATTGCATCCACACTATTTGTGATAGCGGTTTAGATGTGTTCGCGCACAATATCGAGACGGTTGAAAGTTTGCACCGCCGCGTGCGTGATGTGCGCGCTAAGTACGATCAGACGCTGCATGTTTTAGCCGAGGCGAAACGTTATCGCCCTGATTTAACCACCAAGTCTTCGATCATGTTGGGCTTGGGCGAAACCGACGACGAGTTGCGCAAAACGATGCACGACTTGCGCGCGGTGGACGTCAATATTCTTACACTCGGTCAGTATCTACAGCCGAATAAAAAACTTCTGGACGTCGTCGAGTACGTGCATCCCGATAAATTTGATGAATGGGGTGATGTGGCAATTAACGAATTCGGTTTCGATTATTGTGCCTCGGGTCCGATGGTTCGCTCGTCTTATAAGGCTGCAGAAAACTATGTGTTGGCGCAAAAAAATAGACTCGAGGTTTAGCCTATAATCTGTAATGAGCGAAGCTAAGGGTCAGTATGTCAAGCTAGCTAATTAAGCCGTTTTTGGAATGGACACTTGAAAGCATGAGCCGACGCCTACTGTGCTAGTAACGGATATTTCACCGCCTAGCTTTGCAATTTTGTCGCGGACTATACTCAGCCCAAAGCCGGATCCCCCAGCCATTGACATTGCCTCTTCCGATCTCATGTGTGGTTCAAAGATAGCGCCCAAGTCACGCTCTTTGATTCCTATTCCTAAGTCCGAAACAGATATTAGTATACGGCCACCTATCAGTTCGACTTCGATTTCTATTTTGGTATTAATCGTCGAGTACTTAGCAGCATTTACAAGTAAATTGATAATAATCTGTGTTAGATATTCTCTAGAAGAATGTAGCTTGAGTCCTTCGAACTGCGAAGACACCAAGAGGTCGGCACCTCTCCCATATGGGCGCAGCGCTTCTCCGGCAATCCTTTGAATTAACTGCATAAGGCAAAACTCTTCTATAACTATTTCCTCCTGTACCCCCTCATTCTCGTTCATTAATGAGCCAAATAAGTTTGTCAACCGATCAATAGGATGAAAGAGGCTTTCTAAGGTTTCTCTTCTTTCGTCTTCGTCCATGGCGCTCCCGTGTCTCGAAAGTAGTTGTACCCCAGAAGAAATTTGGGCGAGCGGAGTACGGAATTCATGAGAGATTGACCGTAGACTTTGATTTTTACTTTTTAACGTTTGTGATGTTTTAAGAATTGCTCGCTGAGCGGATACTAGTCGTTCTTGGCTAATAATCGCCCGGCCGGCTAGTCCCGCAAATTTCTCTAGCAAATGGACATCTTCTTCGGAATATCGATTAATTGCTCTCGATTCGGAATCAATCACGGCGATCACCTGGCCATCGATAATGACCGGTACTGATATTTCCGATCCTCCTAGGCTGGCTGAATCTTTGACGTAGTAATCATTTTTAGAAACATCCATTACTAGCTGAGTCTTTTGTTCTAACATTGCCCTGCCAACAACTCCCACCCCAGCAGGAACGGTAAGCCCGGATTCTAATACCTGCAGGGATGTCCGGGCGCTACCTGCACCAGCCACTTGGCGAGCCAAAGAGGGCCCCACTTTGTAAATAACAACATCGTCGGCCTCAAGTGTCCTGGAAATACTCTGAGCAAGATTAAGAAACAAATTCTCAAGGGTGCCACATGCAAAGATATCTGACAGAAATTGGTTAATGCGAATCTCTTCACTCAATAGGTCATTCTGTCGCTTCAGCTGCAGGCTTTTTGTGTTGGCGAGTTGAAGACCAAGTAAAAGATCGGGCAATGCATCTGAAGGCGCAAAGTCGGACAGCGTGAACCCAGCATCAGACAGCTTGCTTAAGTTCTCTGAGAAAGGCTTAACCAGAAAAATTATCTCTTGCGGGGAACTTTGATTCTGGACCATCTGCCCGATGAAGTTAATGTCCGCAATATCTTCGAGGCCTATTTCAACTGTTGATTTTTTGTAATTGAGTAGAGTTTCGAAGCTATATTGCTTAAGGATAGGTCTCTCGAAGCGGAGGCAATCTAATGCTTTTGCGCCTACTACCATTTTGGGCGACACGGCAGACAACTTTGGCGACACTTCGAGCAATGTCATGTCCGTCCCCATTATAAAGTGAAATGGGAATATGTTGCATAGAGCTTCTTTGTCAATCCCTTCCATAACCGTATTATTTAATCAAATCCATCGCGAAAACAGATTCGCCGCTTTCTAAATGACCGTCAGGTTTAACGGTGCCAGAGATGTCAAAGCGTTTGCATATACCCTGCAGTGCTCCCATTACAAAACTGTCAAACCCATCCCTTTTTGAAGAATAGTAAATCTTCAAATCTCCATTTTCTAGAGTACCCGAAATGCGAAAAGATGGGGGGGTATAGCCCGGAAAGAGCGCCGAGGCTCTATCGTGTACGGTATTTAAGTTCGACATAAATACATGAATGTCATTGCCCGTCAATGATAGAAATGCACCAAAGTGCTTTGGCGCAGCTTCAAGTACCCAATATTCTCCAAAGGCTATAAGGAGATCAGCAGGTTCTAATTGAGTAGTTTCTATAGCTTTCCCAATCATGCTTAATAAGCTCGCGTCATCGTAGCTTTCGAAAAGCAGAAACCCTTCCTGTGGATAGTCGTGCAACTCTGACATGATGTTCTCCCAATCATGCGAGGAATGATTGTCTTTTAAGTGGTCAAGTAGGGAGTTGTGGACGATGCCGTACATAGTGTTATTAAGTATAGCTTATGCTTGCTGCCGTGCGAGGCGTAATGCTATACTTGCTGAGCTGGATAGCGGCTAGGCTTGAGAAATGAAAATTAAAGCTCTGATTGTTGAAGATGATGAGATTCTTCTAAAAAACCTCAAGCGTTTTTTAGAATTGGAGGGTATTGACGCCGATACCGCGACTAATGGGCTTGAGGCGCTTGAGGTTATTCAGCAATGCGAGGTTTTGCATGATGTCGTCATTACAGACCTTAACATGCCTCAGATGGGGGGCATGCAGTTAGTCAATGCACTGCAATCGCAGTCTAGGACTCAAGACATACCCATTATCGTTATTACAGCATTTGGACAAAAGCAGAATCTACTCACTGCGCTTCGTTCCGGAGTAAAGGATCTCCTAGAAAAGCCATGGGGTGCCGACGACCTGATGGCTTCCATACACCGCGTAATCCCTGCACCGGGCAGTGAGCCAGTGCTCTCTGATAATTATGCGAATCAGTTGTATGACTATTTGTTTAATGTTGGTTCTGCAGGGCTGCTACCGTCCATCCTGTTCTTGCGGTTCTCGTTTAGTGGTCAAGTGAAGACTCTTGCTGGCAGTATGCGCCCAGCGTTGTTATCCACTATGGAGACTGTCCTTCAAGAAGTTTTCCCAGGCGACCAATGGGTTTTTAATAAAGATGATTTTTCTGTGGCGGTCTTCGATTGCGAAGGCGGTTCTGGCGAACTTAATATTGACAGTAAGGCCAAATTAAAAGCCCTGCAGTCTCGTATAGCTAGACTGTTTCTGAAGAGTGTCCCTGAACACCAGCTTGCGGTGTTTGCGCCATTAGTCGCTGCTATCTTTGTCGATAAGGGCATCCTTACCGCGCACCAGGGGGCTGAACGCTCTGCAGTCGTTGAGCGACTCGAGTCCATCGTAGGGGCAGCTAAGTTTGGCAAGGGCAGGGTATTCCGGTACACCGACGACAGTATCAGCTTGTTGCCTTTGCTACGGCTCGATATACCTTCCCTAATCAATCGCGCTATCCAAGCCACGAGCCCTGAGTTTTTTATTGTTTGGCAGCCACAAATTAACCTTGCAGATGGCAGTCTCTATGGCGCAGAAGCTTTGGCGCGCTGGAATTCTCCAGAACTTGGGCTCGTAAACCCTGATAAGTTTATTTCCGTCGCAGAGGATTGGGGGCTGATGGACAAGCTAGGAACACTGTTGCGAGATATTGCCATGAAAGAATTCTTGGTCATGCAATCTTTAGAGGTGGCGTTGCCACGCATGAGCTTTAACGTTAGTCCTTTTGAATTAGTATATCCATCTTTTGGTGAAGATCTTCTAGAGCGCGTTCGTTCGCATGGTATACCCTTTGAGCTAGTGACTGCAGAAATCACAGAGAGCGCCTCGGTACTTGACTCCGAAGATGGAATGAGAAATTTAAGAATACTGAGAGATTCCGGAATAGGTCTAGCCATCGATGATTTCGGCTCAGGCTATACTTCTTTAGGAGCTCTAAGCGAACAACCATTTACAGAGTTGAAAATTGACAGATCGTATTTGGAGGGGATCGTCGATAACCCAAAATTATTAGCGGTGGTCTCTAATATGGTTGCCTTAGCGGAAGACCTTGATGCCATTTCGGTTGTAGAAGGTATCGAGGATAAAGAGCAATTAGATATTTTGCGAGCATTAGGGTGCACCTATGGCCAAGGATACTATTGGTCGAAGCCAATTCCCATGGCTGACCTAGGAGTTTTGTTACAGTCGCCTGGCGATCAACGCATTTGAGTTTGATTACTGCGCTCGTCTTATAAGGCTGCAGAAAATGAGGCCTTAGCACAAAAAAACAGATTAGAAGTATGAAAAAAATAGCATTAATCATGGTCATCGCGGTCTTAGCCTTTACCCTTTTCAGTGGTGAAGCTGAAACGAAAACTGAAAAGCAGACGCTAAGAATTTTAGTCACCAACGACGACGGCATCGATTCGCCGGGCATCCGCGCTTTGGCGTTGGCCTTGTCAGAAATCGCCGAAGTTACAGTGTCTGCTCCGGAAGAAAACTGTTCGGGTGTGAGCCACTCCAGCAAAATATTCAGTGGCGAATACCGCGCCAAACTAGTCGATATCCCGGGTGCGCAAAAGGCATGGGCGATTGAAGGCTTGCCGTCCGACGCTGTAACTTGGGGTGTATTCACCGAAGGCCAAGAGCAGCCATTTGACTTTGTAGTTTCTGGCATTAACGGCGGCCCCAACGTCGGAGAAATCGCGCATTACTCTGGCACCATTGGCGCCGGAATGGAGGGCGTTGGCTTAGGCATTCCGTCAATCGCTGTTTCGCAATCGCGCCAAAAAGATTATGCGCTGGCGTGCAAAGTGACAGTCGATTTAGTGCAGCGCTTAGTCAAAGAGGGCGCGCCACTCGGCATCCTGTGGGCAATCGAAGTACCGAAGATCGACGCCGACAGCGAGCCGGTAATTGCTATCGCCCCGATGGGCGGCCGCTACGTAAAGATAGTTGGCTTTAATACCAAAGAGAACGCAGGCGGCGAGGGTTTAACTTTCCGTTCGCAATTAGAGTTTCCGAGCGAAGCTCCTGAAGGTAGTAGCACCGAAGCATTCATGGCTGGCAAAGTGGTGATCACGCCGCTATTGTTTGATTGGAGCGCTAACGAAGAAATAAAGAGGATGCAAGCATGGGAATGATCATACCTATTTTATTGGCCGCCCAGGCCGGTGGCGGAGTTGAAGTGCAGCTTGAAATTTACGATCCGCAGTCCTTGGCTCTTCCAAGTTTTGGCTTAAACCTCGATATTGCCGGCGACGTAAACGCTGATGGTTTCGCCGACATCATTGTCGGATCACGCCAGGCAGCGGCTGGCGGATTAACTTATGCTGGCGCGGCCTACGTTTATTCGGGCGTAAACGGCGCATTACTTTTTCAGATAGACGGCAACGGCCAACAGTATTTTATGGGCGACTCTGTTGCCGGCGCAGGTGATGTGAACGACGATGGTTTTGACGACTTCATTGTTGGCGAACCTGGTAATGATGTTAATCGCGGCGCGGCTTACGTCTATTCTGGGGAAAACGCGAGCCTGCTGTATCAACTCTCTGGCGTGGCAGCTCAAGACAGGGTTGGCGTCAATGTCTTTAGTGCTGGCGATGTAAACAGCGACGGCTATGACGATTTTATCATCGGCCAAGATAGCGGAGAGCTGAAAATTTACTCTGGCTTTAACGGCTTATCTGCTTATTCTTTATTCGGCGATAAATATTCGGGTGTATCGAGCATTGACGATATCAATGGCGATGGTCACTCGGACATTTTGGTCGGCGAACGTAGTTATGCAAGCACTGGGCGCGTCATAGCCTACTCTGGTATCGATGGTACATTGTTATATAGCGTGCCAGGAGTGCTAGTAGATAGTCGCTTCGGAGAATCGGTAGATAGCCTCGGCGGCGACATAGACGGCGACGGCATCCATGATTGGATTGTCGGTGCTCCACAAACATCTGCAGGCGGTGGCAATGCAACCGGCCTCGCATATTTATTTTCCGGAGCAACGGGTAACTTTATCGAAAGTTTCTCCGGAGAAGCTGATGGCGATCGATTCGGCGGATCCGTTTCTGGCGTTGGCGATGTCGATGGCATGGGCGTCCTCGACTTTGCTGTTGGCGCCGAAGGAGCAGAGAAGGGTTACATCTTTTCAGGAGAAACCAGTCTTCGGTTATATGATTTTCCGGATGCTACCAATCCTAACTTTTATGGCTTTGGTCAAGCCATCGCTGGCGGCGGTGACGTAAACGGTGACGGCAGCCCTGATGTTTTGTTTCATGGTTTCAGTGCCAGCGGCGAAGGCGTGTTCTCTGTTGGTTTCGAGCGCTACATCACTTGTGATATCACAAGTGTCTCAACAGTTACTGGCGGTAATGTAAATATCGCACTTGATTTCCCTGACAGTGCCGCATTTTCAGAATACAAAGTGCTGATGTCATTGGCAGGCACCGGCCCGAGTTTCTATGGCGTGAATATCCCTTTAACACTTGATAGCTACGTCGTCGATACTTTCTACGAGAATTACCCGTTTTCGGCATACACCAATTTACACGGTACGCTGGATGCTACAGGCGACACCATTTGCAGCGCAACCTTTCCGTCCGGGATACCGCCGGCAGCAATAGGCATCACGCTTTACTTAGCAGCAGTAGCGAATCCGGTAGGGCAGCTGCCGGACTATAGTTCGGTCGCTTGGCCGATTATGCTTACGCTTTAAGTCGATTACTCGTGCGTGTTAAGCCACAAAAAACGCACTTCACCATTAATGAATGGCCCGAGGTGGCTAGTGTTACCGGTTTCGTTGCGCCAATTTAAATACGCCTCTTGATGCGCGCGCGTTTGCCACTCTTCGTAGATCCAGACTTTGTCGCTTTCAAGTTCGTTGGTCCAAACTGTAGCTGCTTCACAGCCCTCAAAGGCGCGCGTGTCGATAAGGATGACGTTTAGCTCGTCAATAAATTCGCCGCGAGTTTCTGAGTGCGCTGGAAACTCGACGAGCATTCTTTGTGGAGCCGCACAGCTTGCAAGAATGGCGCAGGACGCTATCAGTAGTTTGAGTAGGATTTGCATGCTGAGCATTCTACAGCAGTCCTTGTCGCTTCACAGCTTAGCTTTACTTGCGTTGCCCATTAAGCAGCCAACCAATAGGCGTATGCCGCACCAACAGTTGGTAGCTGGCCAGCAGTATTAGCGCTAAACCTAGGCAGATAATCGCGAGCTTTTGATAAGCAGGGTAATCCCATTCGGTGACATAACCTTGGGCGAGTATCACTAAGGGTAAGTGCGCGAGGTACATCCAATACGAAGCATCCGAGGCGTAACGTACCCAGGCTTTTTCAGTTGAAAAAATCTTGCGGCACAGGCCAATGAGTCCGAAGCTCATTAAGCAAGTGTAGGTTGCTACCCACCACGCCATCGATGTGGCATTGCCGGCACCCGGTTCGAGGTGGCTGACTCCGATGAAGAGTGCGCAAAGAGCAGCGGGTAGCGTCAACCAGAAATAACGGCCGAGGCGTTGTTCTTGATCATCACTTAAGAAATAAGCGGCACCAAAGAAAAAGAACACGCCATAATAAGTCAATATCGACAGGTTGGGCAAGATCGCCATCGCAGTGTCCGGTCCGAAGAGCAATGGAGCCATCTGTAGTTGGCACAAAGCCACCAGCGGTAGCATCCATAAATATCTAAATGGCTTGATGACTAGTGGAGCCAGGCGCTTTAGTCCGCTTATATATTTTGCAGCACCAGTCGTGCAGCAAAAGGCGACTACTAATAAGAATAAATACCATAAGAACCACAAGTGATAGAGGAGAGGAAGGCGGAGTAGGTCGGTTTGCGTATAGCTAGTTGGCTGCGGTGTATAGCTAGAGTTGAGTATGAGTTCATGCAGCGCTTCAGAGTCGGCGTAAAAATTATTCTCATCAAAAGGTATCTCTAGCAAGCCGGCGAGCATCGTTCCTAGGGGGGCAACGGATGCGCGAGCCTCCGGGGTGGACATGCTGAACGGCGTCGCGCCATCGTTGTTCGGGCGAGCAAGGTCCGCGCCACGCTCAATAAGCAGGGCTGCAACCTGTGGACGCCCCAATAGCGCTGCCCAGTGCATAGCTGTACTGCCATTTTCGTCACCGGCATTAATATCAGCGCCTTGATCAAGCAGAATCGTGGCCATCTCAGTGTGGCCGAGACCGGCGGCCCAATGTAGCGCCGAGATCTTTATTTCAGACTTGTAGTTGACGTCAGCGCCTTGCTCAATGAGGAGCATTAATGAGTCGCTGTCGTTACGGCGGATTGCGGCCTCGGTGAGCAGGTTTAACTTTTGCGGATTTGTTTGGCCGATAATGTCATCGCGGTTGAGTGGTGCAAGCTCTGCGATCTTTATTGGCGCTGCGCTTGACCCTTGAGCTCGGGCTACGTATTCAATAGCCCAATTTGTCGCAGGAATAATCGTAAAGCAGCCGATGACTAACGGTAACAAGACACGTTTGGCGCGGTGCTTGGCCAGAGCTAGAGTGCCGCGTTTGCGCCACAGCATGGCGGTGAAGAAACCACTGAGAAGAAAAAACAGCGGCATCCGAAAACCATGTATCGCGAAAAACACCAAATATATGGAAGTGTTCTGCTCGCTGTCTTGCACCGGCCACGGGAAAGGCGCGAAGGACAATGACGCGTGCAATACGATACCGAGCAGCATGGCGAAGCTGCGTAGTGCGTCAAGATG
>JBLINB010000057.1:0-9801 GCA_047638975.1 Myxococcota bacterium | reverse complement strand
GTTCTCACTTATAACTTTTTACCTTCGGTTTTGCGCAAACACCTTGGGCCAGCATTATTGGCAACAGCCCGCGCCTTTAGTTTAATGTTCGGAGTATCCGCATTACTCGGCCCTGAGGCTGCATTAAATTCTATTGCGTATGTGAATATCATGTGCTACGCACTTTATTATTTATTCATTTCGCGCATGGCGCAGCACGAAGAAGACGGCATGCCTGCAACGCGTGGTTTATCTTTTATAGTCATGGCCTACCTAACGCCCACCCTGTTGCTCGCGCAAGACGAATATTATCTAGCCTTAATACCGGCAATCATTATATTTATCGCCTTTGCAGCACGCCGTCCGTGGCAACAGCGTAATCAATACTGGACACCGGCCATCGTGCAAGCACAAACACGTAGCAGTTTATGCATGTCGCCTTTTGTCTTAGGCTTATGTCTCTTGGCCAGTAACAGCTCAGGAAACCATCTCTTTGCCCTAATCAGTTTTGCTGTGGTAGCAATAACGGTAACCTTGGCGAAAAGATTTGCTCCTGAGTAAGACTAATAATACGCGTTTAAAAAACGGTTATAAAAGGTACGCAGACCAGCGTGTTGTTCATTATCGCGCCACTCGACAAACCATCCTGCAGTCTCTGCTGGATAAACCTTGTACAAAAGTTCAAGGATGAAACGCCTTATTAGTGGATCGACATTACTTGACTGCGCTGTGTCAATAAATAGCTGCTTCACTTCGGGCAATTGAGAGTATCGCGACAAGGCCAAAAATACCGTTTGTGCCGTTGGGAAATCTTGCTGCTGCTGCCATAGATCCATAAACCAAGTCACCGACCATGGACCTGAGTTTCCGAGGATTTCACTAATGAATGCAATCACCTCAGGATCTTCACTATTCTCGATCATTATTTCGCCGAGAAAATCTGTAGCCCCTTTGAAACCTATGCGCACCAAAGCTCGCACCAAACCGAACTTGTGCTGGATGTCATCGCAGTATGGCCAACGCTCAATGATGATATCGACGGCATACTCTGGCAATCCTTGCATGTCGGTAAGCATCGTCAGTGACAGCAATGACCCTGACGTATACGGGTACTCTTTTAACTCTAGCAAATAGGAATCGAAGTAAGATGTTTTACCTAAGACCAACATTTGCATTAAGGCCTTACGTCGCACCGACTGCAATGGCTGCTGCGTATAGATATCGAGTGCCGGCAACACCTCACTCTCTGGGGCATCATCGCGACTTAACAAACCTATGATCGTCAAGTCCATTTTTTCGTTATTGGACGGAACTAAGCTCGTTACGATTTGCCAGTGCTGCAGTTCGCCAATCAATTGAACCGCAAGACTACGTGTGCCAGCGGAAGAGTATTTGTCGGCGTCCAGATAAACGGAAATCTCGTCTACTAAATCGCGTTCACCAAGGCTGATGCGCACTCCATAAGCCTGCAAGGCGAGAAATGGTGCTAAATGTGATTCAAGACTTTTCAGCACCTCACCCAGACGTGGATTTGTGTTAAGCAACAACGCATTCCATGAGCTCTGCAATCCGTTTTCGCCATCTGTTAGCCACTCCAGAACCAAATCGGCAATAAAATCGAGTCCTTGCTCACTACCGGATTGTGAAATCGCATTAAGGCAAGCGTTACGTGGCGACGACTCTGTTTCTATTTTGTATGCAGCAATAAGCTTCGCGCCATATTCCGCCGGAGCTATCTGTGCTAAAGCCTGAAATGCGGAGGTGCGCACAATCGGCGGGAAGATTGTCGCTGTGAAAGGGAATATAGCAGAAGCGTGTGAGGCGTCGCCGGTGTCGGCGAGAACTTGGCACAACGAAACAACAGGCCCAACCTTAAAACGATCGGTAGTCGAAGCCTGTAACTCTGCAGCAACCGCATCAGCATATCCGGGGTTTGACAACAGATGCTGCACAGCGAAGCGATGTTGCTCTTTACTGCCTGCACGAATGTGTAACATCGAATTCTGCGCTAATTGCGCATAGTCGGCGGGCACATAGTTGGCAATGGCTACAGATGGTGCCGGGAAAACATCATCGAGGTTGTTGAGCGGAATATCGGCTGCATGCTGCTGCGAGCAGCTAAACATACAAACAACTAAGCAAACACAGAGTTGTAATTTAAAGTAAAATGATGACTTCATGGATTTGAATCTACCTAACACTCACCATCTCGGTTACAGCATCGGTGAGTACAAGTTTGACTTGGGACTAAGTTTAGCACCTATGGCCGGAAATACAAATCTAGCCTATCGCGCGCTATGCCGTAAATTTGGTGCTGAATTAACGACAACAGAGATGGTGTCGTCCATGGCCTTGAGGCACAACGACACCAAAAGCCTGGGTTACTTAGTCAAAGCGGCCAACGAAACACCTGTGGCAGCCCAAATCTTTGGAGCAGACCCAGAGACTTTAGCTATGGCTGTAGTCTCGGTACAAGAACGTGGATTCCATTTCATTGACTTAAATGTTGGCTGCCCTGTCCCCAAGATAACAGGCTGCGGCGGCGGCTCAGCATTACTACTCGAACCTGAATTAGCTTTTGACTGCGTGTCGGCAATGGTTGCAGCCGCGAAAGTGCCGATAACTGTGAAAATTCGTGCTGGCTGGAATGACGACGACAAGAATGCTCCGCAATTTGCAGAAGTCATGGAGCGAGCGGGAGCGCAAGCTATTACGGTGCATGGTCGTACCCGCGAGCAAAGATATAGCGGATCCAGCGACCTTGAGTTAATTAAACGGGTTGCGCAATCCGTTTCAATTCCGGTAATAGGCAATGGCGATGTTACTGATATTGCGAGTGCTCAGGCCATGGCTGATACTGGCGTCAACGGTATTGCAGTCGGGCGCGGAGCCATGGGCAAGCCGTGGTTCTTTGACCAATTACGTTGCTATTTTGCCGGAGAAAACGTGCCTGCGACACCCGCTCCTGAAAAACGTGCCGCAGTAGTGATTGAACTTGGCGAAGGCGTCTGCGAACTCTATGGCGAGAAACGCGGGATGCGTATTATGCGGCGCCTTGCGGCAGACTTCTTTTTTGGTCTGCCTGGCGCGCCGCAATACAGAAAGCAATGCGGTCAATTGAGCGAGCTAGCTGACTTGCGTGTAATGGCTGGCAGCTTAGCGACTATAGAAATTTAGGCGACTGCCCCTGCACTGTGTCGAGCTTAATCACCGCTTTTGCGTATTCAGTTTGTGCCTGCAATTGTTGTGACTGCGCCACAGCCAAATCAGACTGAATCTGTAAAACTTGATAATTAGTCGAAGCTCCTTCACTTAGGCGCAACTGCTCGGACTCTAGTTTTAGCTGCGCCATTTTTGCCGCATGAGTCGTAACGGCAACCCGTTCTGTAAAATAATTTACATCATGTAACGCCCGACGTACTTCAAGGGCTAATTCGGAACTACGGTCACGTAACACGCGTTTTGCCAGCAAAAGCCTGTTTTTAGCCTGCTGTATTGCGCCCTTCGCTTGATTGTTAGACAACGGCATTTCAAAGCTAAAGCCTACTGTGTATCCGGGGAAGTCGCGGTCAAACAATCTGTCTAAAGAAGAGCTGATTTGCTGATCCTGGGCCGAATAAGTGCCGGAAGCCGTCAAATCTAACTTCGGCAACGAACCATTTGCTGCAACATCGAGGTCGAGCTGTGCCGCATCTATATCAAGCTGCAATTTTTTCATGTCGCCGCGACTGTTGAGTGCTATGTTCCAGAGTACTTGCCAGTCAGTGTCTACTGCCGAGACTACAGGAAGGTCGGACACTAAGTTAAAATCAACTTGCCAATCATCTTGAGTGTCAAAAGCAGAAATAAGGCGCCGTAATATATCGTGGCTAGTATCAACAGCATTTTGCGCCACTAACACACCATCTTGACGTGAAGCGATATCGGCCCGAGTTTGAGTGACTTCTACTTCGGCCACTGCCCCTACATTAAATTTAGCGATTGTTATGCTGCGTAAATTTTCGGCTAACAATAACGATTGTTTCTTAACTTCTAAGTCGGATAAGGCAAAAGATAGATTCCAATAGGCATCTACCACAGCTTGCACCGCATCAACTTTAGATTGTGACACCAAGAGAACGTCGGCATTATTAGTTATTTTCGACTTCTCTTCATTAGCCGTCGCCGCAACACTAAATGCTCCACGCAATAATGGCTGCGTAAACGACAGCGACATTGAGGTGTTAGACTCGGTACTACCAAGGTAATTAAAGTCGTTGTAACCCTCATTTAATCTGAACTCGAGATTACCCCCGCTGCGCAAATTAGAACGCAAGCCCTGACTCGCGGAATAACTAGTGGTAACGGTGTCTCCGAAGCTAGTGAAGAAGCCTGATGCCGGAGATTCATTGTAGTTATAGCTTATATCTGAAAACACTACTGGATCGAAATCGCCATTTGCCGAAACGATCGCGCCAGCCGAGACCATTTGCTGCAAATGCGCTTGCGCTACTGCCGAGCCATGCTTTTGCGCAAGCTGTATAGCGTCTTGAAGGCTTAGGTCAACTTGCAGTTGTTGCTGGCCTGTAGCGGGGACTATCCATGCTACTGCGATTAAAAATGCGACGAAAAGGTTCTTCATTGTGCTATATTTTACGCACAACTATCCTAGTGATTAGTCGTTTTATTGATTAACTACAATTACTGCCAACACATCATCAATGAAGGACAATAAGGGCTGTTCAATGAAGTCTGGTAATGGCGACAACAATATCTGCCAATAGTTATGAGCTACAAGAACCGCGACACGCTGCTTATAAACCACATCATCTACATATTCATCTGCCGGCGGCACGATATCGACTTCCGGGGCAAGCGCTGGATATTCAGCATTTAAGGCATCAAAATCTGTTACGGGTATAAAAGATATTGCTGGCGGGCGCTTATCTGTAAACGGCAACACTCCCATGAAAGCTGCCAATGGCACGCCCAGCATACACATAATTAATAATGCTGCTGCCACGCGCATAAACGGTGACTGCTGAAAGGAACGCTTCAAGGATGAAGTGTTTTCAATAGCCAGCGACAACTCTTCATTAAATGAGTCGGATACTTTCGCTTCAGGGTGTGCCTGGTGCAAAAGCTGTGCAAACTCATCTAAGGCTTGCTGATCGTCTTCGACTAACTTCATCTATAAATCTTTTTCGTATTTTTTGAATTCGCCGCGCATACGCCGTAATGCGTAGTAAACACGGGATTTGACCGTACCCACAGGGATATCAAGGATTGCTGCGACTTCGGCATAGCCCAGTTGTTGCAGAATGGCCAACTCAAGCAGTTGACGTGTGTCGGCATCTTGCTGCCCCATGATTTCACGCAGTTTTGCATCACGGTCACCCATTTCGACTTGCTCACTAGCTTGTAGCCGCTCGTCTTTTTGCTCAGGGATATCAGAGCTGTTAACTGAAATTTTATTGCGCCTACAGTGGTCAATGAAAACATTGTGGGCAATTTGAAAACAGTAAGCCTCAAATTTTCCGCGCGCTTGGTAGCGTGCAGACGAATTGTAGAGGCGGATGAAAACATGTTGACTAAGATCTTCGGCTGTTGAAACCTGTGTACCCTTGCGTAAGAAAAACCCCTTGAGCCGCGGTGCGAAATCATCTACCAGCTCGGCGAAGGCACTAGCATCGCCCTTCTGAAAGCGAGCTAAGATATCTTCTGGGTTAGTTGCCATGGATTGACTTTGGTATAACGCTCTTAATCAGCAGTGGGTTCAATGTTTATGCCACTTTTCAATAATTCACAGTAGGCCTGCGCTAATTCGGCACCACGCTCACCTGAACTATGGACGGCTAGAGTACGTCCACCATCAGAATTGTGGGTTAAATGGACGTAAAGCCCATTATTTGGCCACCACTGACTCGCATTATTCGCCCATTCGACAAGAACTATGTTGTCATCAGAAAAGCGCTCGCAGTCTCCTTCGGCTAGCAAACTGTCAATTCGGTGCTCGAAATAGGCGTCGAGGTGCAAAATAGGGATATCCGCATCGATCTCATGCATGAGCAAATAACTGGGTGAGCGTAATGGCTGCTTAGCATTCAAACCTTCACCTAAGCCGCGGCACCATGTGGTTTTGCCCGCCCCCAGTTCGCCAATCAAGCCGACAAAATCTCCGCCACGCAGCAAGGGTGCCAAGGCGCGTGCGCAGTCTTCGAGATGCTCAGCGGAGCAGCTATCTACGCTTATTAAAGCGGGAGTCAAGGTATCTAAGAAGTCTTGCATTAATAGCTGAACGGTAAGCGTTGAAGTTCTACAACTTGTTGCTGACGTTGGTAAATCAAGGCATCGCCGTTAATAATTTCGCCAATGTGAAATAATGGGTGCTCAACAAAAAAATCATCTTGGCGGATGGCGCTTAGTTTTTCAGTAGCGATGACCACCAATAACCCGTAGTCTTCGCCGTCACAAACAGCCTGCTGCCAATCGCATTCTTCATTCAGAGGGATACTTTCAGTATGGATAATCGCTCCCACTTTGCTTGCGGTCAAGATGCGCTTTAAATCATTATCTAGTCCGTCAGACAAGTCGATCATCGCTTGCGGGCTGTAACGCTGCGCCAAATATGAGCCCAGCTTTAATTCGGGCTGTGGCGACAAATGCCGCTGCGAGAGCAAAGAACCGCCGAGTGCGCGCGAAACTAATATCTGCGAACCCACCTGTGCATTACGGCGCCCGGGAACAGCTGCCTCCGCGTGCCCCATCACCGTACAAGTTAGAACTAACTGCTGTGCCTGCGAGCAATCGCCGCCGATGATAGGCATATCGTACTCCGCTGCAGCCTGCAACAATTGCTCACAGAGCTCGGCTGACTGCTCTTCCGAAAAATCAACTGGGAAAGCGCAAGTGATGGTGCATGAATATGGAGTCGCTCCAGCAGCGGCCAAATCGCTAAGACTACGACCGATTAGCTTTTCAGCAATCTGCTTACTACTTGCATGTTCATCGAAATGCACGCCGGCAATGAGTTGGTCGCAAGAAATGCAAAAAGGGCTTGGCGGAGACATTAAAATAGCGCAATCGTCACCCGGACCGAACAGGTCGGCACGTGACTGAAATTTTTCAGCAAACAAACGATGCAATTGGTCTTCGTTAAAGCTCAAAGTAAATTAATGACAAGAAAACAACTAGGTTTAAGCCGCGCCGAACTCATCTGGACGGCAGCTTTAGTGACGTTGGTAGTCGTGCTTATTGTAAACACATTGCAGGCCGAAGTCGCGCGGGCCAAACAGCGTATGTGTATGGACAGCCTAGCCTATCTCGCGTCGCAAGTCCATATTGGGCTTGAGCAACAGCAGCTTACTAGCGCTGACCTCTTAGAATCTCACTATACTGGCACCGGGCTCAGCGCAGCTTTTATGCTTGAGACGTCCTCGCAACCTTTATCCTCGTTACTGATAGATGGCATTAATATTCCGAGTGATCCTTGGGGGCAAGCATTTGTCTTGCATAAAACCTCAAATGGTGATTTGTGGCTAGTTTCTGGTGGCGAAGATGGCGATTATCCTAGTATGCCATTTAGCGCAGACTCGTTAGCAAAACGTGTTTACTTACCGTTTTTCGCTAACTAGTCTTAAACGCCGAGCACAGTTCGTGCATTAAGTTTTTATCGTGACTTGCACGCAGCACTGCAACCGCATGTACCTGAGCGTCTTTTAATTGCTGCACTTGTTCTGGAGATTGCACGCCACCAATAGCAACCACCGGAGTGCCGCGCTCAACCACTTGCTGCAATCTGTCTAGTCCACGCGCCGACAAGAAATCTTGCTTCGAGGGTGTATCCCAAACAGGACCATACACTAAAAAATCAACGCCTTCTTCGATTGCAACATCGACCTCTGCCGTATTGTGGACAGAGGCGCCGACTAACAACTGCGGGAACAACTGCTTTACCTTAGATGGTGGTAAGGTCTTAACACCACATATTACAGCACGTGCAGCACTTGCGGACGCCCAGTCAGACATGCCATGCGTGACTATACTTTTTAACTGAGTTAATTTATTCAGGGCTATACGCTGCTCGCTTCCTGAGAGTGAAGGTCTTCGCCAGCACCAACAGGCGGCGTCAGCAGCGCTATCTATAAAATCATCTACGCCTTTAGCTGTCTTGATATGCGAGGCTATAGCCCAAACGCCAGATGGTAAATCAAGCATTCGTCCAGGACCTTAACTCGTAGCATACATTTTGCGGCAGCGGCGTCGGAGAATTCTCAGACAATACCTGAAGGATCTCGTCGTGGCTAAAGCCAATCGACAGCGCACGTTTTACACTTTGCTGACTGATGCGAAAATGGTAAAGGCTATCTGTACGCTCGCGGTCGCAAATAGAATCTAAGGTGTAAATCAAACGGTGCGACGCCAGCAGCGGAAACAAAACAATCTCGAAGTCTGGATTAACGATGATATGTCCAGTTTGCCGCTTTTCTTCTAAGTCGAGTAAACCTAATATCTCGCATCCGACACTAGTTAAGCGCATCGCTATTAATTTGTCGTTGGCATCGTAGCCCAAATCGATCAAGCCTAGTAAGTGCAAATCTTTGCGCATCCAGAGCAGTAGATTCCAGCATAATTCGCGCGCATCTGAAGAAGCGCGTAACGGGAATGAGCCGTTTTGCAGTGGAGAAACTTGACCACTAGTTAATAGACTAAAATGGTGGTTACGCACAATATAAGGCAGATGCATTGCGTCGTACCATTTCTTAGGTTTCAGCAATCTCAGGAAACGCAATGCACTACGACGCATGCGCACTTGGTGCGACATGTCACCGCGCAAAGAGTATTCTTCAACCATCCAGTCGAGCATTAAACGTTGCTTTTCGAGCATATCGTTTCTTAGAAAACGCAGACCCTCTTCACTTAAAATGAATTTTTGCTCGGCGCTGTTAATCAGCAATCGTGTATCACGTGCAAATTGAAATTCGAGTTCGAGTATTTCAAATTTGGTGAACTCGCGACTATCGGGCATCAGCAACTCTGCTGCCAGGCGCTTACCTGTAGTTTTGTAGATCGCGCCTTTGGTCGTAAAGCGTAGACTGCCCTTTTCTAGGTAATTAGCAAAGCGCGAAAAGTTGGCGACAAAATCGGTGCCGACGCTGACCTTTTGAATGATTTGCTTGTCGCTTATCTCTTTCTGGTGCTCAAGAACAAAGATAACCGCTTCGTGCACGATCACTAAAGTTGGCGCATTATGACGTAATCCGAATGGCTCGAGATTAAGTTCCATTACGCTGCCAAGCGAAGCCTTTTCTAGAGCTTTATCTAACTCGAACAAATTCAGATCAGGATATTCTTTGCCAAAGAGTTCTTTGCTAATCATTCCACCGAATTCGCTTACGATATTTTGTACAGCGCTCAACTGCCACGCTTCTAAAGACTGCAAACGAGATTCGATACTTGCGGCAGTGCCCAGCATTTGAAACATGTTCTGTGCTGCGGCGTCAACCGAGGCGCGCGGAACCTTAGTACTAAGATAACGATGTAACCATCCGAACAAGGCTAATGGACTCTGGGTACCACCTGAAGGGCTTTCGCAGTACTCGAGTAAGGGCAGCACTTCTTGCGGTATGCACCAACTTGGATCTTCATCACGTCCACAAATTCTAATGACTAATCCGGTGTTACAGAGGGCCTGCAAACAGTCTTCAATCGAGTTTACTGGCATTTTCCAGTCGACTACTGCGGCACCTATTTGTTCGAAGCTCAGTCTTGCTTCTGCGCGCTGCAAGGCTTCAAAAATCGGCAACATATTGCCGTAGATACGCGCACGTGCTTCAGCCACCG
>JBLINB010000056.1:0-10014 GCA_047638975.1 Myxococcota bacterium | reverse complement strand
ACGGAATTCTTAACGATCTGCACTTTGTCACCATTAAGCGCAACGCATCTTTTGACGGCTTTTTTGCCACTATCGGGCTCGATGATTACTGTTATGTCACCACGCGCCGGCAATGTATTGCTTACCCATATTATTTGTTCTGAGTGTAATGTTGGCGCCATCGATTCGCCGCTTACAATCAATAGTTTTCTTGAAGCAAGAAGCGATAATATTATCGCTATAACAAGTATGTAAATTTTACGTTTGGACAAACTAAATCAACGACGAAGCCACGCCTAGAAACAGAGCGACTGCTGACAGGTCAGAAACCGCAATCATTATTGGCCCAGCAACAAGTGCGGGGTCGAGCCCGGCCGCTTCACTGCCGACGACGATTGAGGTCGCTGCAATATTCGTCCAGATAACCGATAGCCACAGTGCTAATCCGAGGAAAGCTCCGGTAGAGAAATCATTGATAAGCAGGCCCATGGCTGGGCCAGCGACAAGTGCAGATAAAGCGCCAAGAACTATCCCGAGGCGCAATTCGCCCAAGAACACTGAAAGACGACGCCCTTTAACAATTTGACCCACGGCGAACCCGCGTACTAACACCGCTGAGGTTTGCATGCCAACTGTGCCTGACAAGGCCAGCACCATCGGCACAAATGCCACCACCATGCCATATGAACTGTTGTCGATGACTATGTCACGCGAAAAGTATTCCATTATCTTTGATATTACCAGGCCGGCAGCCACTGGGATTGCCAAGTACGGCGCACGGTGCCCGACCATGGTAAGCAAGGGTTCGCCAGCGTCTGAATCGCCGCTTGCGCCAGCCAAGAGCAGCGCATCCTCTGACCCTTCCTCTTCCACAACTTCAAGCGCGTCATCGGATGAGACCACGCCAATGATGCTATTACGGGCGTCCACAATTGGCAGCAGCGTCAGGTTGTAGCGCAAAATACGGCGTGCAACTTCTTCGCGGTCTTCGTCGACTCGCGCCGAGATCACGTCGGGGTTCATAAATTCGCCCACGTTGTCGCTACTGCTTAACTCAAGCAGTTCGCGAGTTGTAATGACGCCTTGCAGGATATTGCCACGATCAACAACAAAAATAACATATACCGACTCAGCTTCGCCATCGTCGCCTTTAATTACTCGGATGACATCGCCGACCTCTTCGTTTTCAGTTACCGAGATAAACTCGGTGGTCATCATGCCACCGGCACTTTCGTCTGGATAAGACGTTAGGTGGCGCAACTCAGTTGCCATGTCTGACTCGACAAAACACAGCGCCTCGAGGCGTAGAGGCGGCGGCAAAATATTTAATAGGTCTACCCCATCGTCAACCGACAGATAGCTTAGGTATTCGCCGATCGTTTCTGGTCCACGCTCTTCGAGTAGCGCAGCTTGTAGCTTGTCGTCTGACTCAGCCAGCACCAACGCGCCTTGCTCAATCGACATCGATTCAAATATTTCGCGGGCGCGCGGAAGCTCAACATCTCTCCACAATGCATCTGCAATATCTGCAGGATGCATGCCGTCACTAAGAATGAAGTCGCCGTTGTCGCTAGCCATGAAGGTATCCTACACTCGCGTAGCCTAATTTCGAAGTTTCCAACGTCCAACCGTGACGTAAACATGCGATAATCTAGGCTAACCAATACTACTGTGGATAAAAACAAACTAATTTTCGACTGGGCAAATAACGGCCCGCATCCTGCCGATGCCAAGCCTAAATCTATCGCTCTAGTCGATGAGACTCTGCGCGATGGGCTACAGTGCCCTAGTGTTAGCGAGCCTTCGCTAGATCAAAAGATAAAGCTCGTTCACATGATGGACGACCTGGGCATTGAATGCGCTGATATTGGCTTACCTGGGGCGGGGCCTACTGCACGCGAGCACATTTATGCTTTGGCGCGAGAGATGTCGTCGTTAAAGATAGTTCCTAATGTTGCCTGTCGCACGATGATTGACGACATCAAGCCAGTTGTCGAAATGTCACAAAAGCTCGGAGAGCCTATCGAGGTTTGCGCTTTTATTGGATCCTCTCCCATTCGCGCCTATGCCGAAAACTGGGATTTAGCGCGCATGGAGAAAATGGTACGCGATGCCGTCCGTTTTGCAAAAGATAATGGTCTGCCAGTAATGTTTGTCACCGAAGACACTGTGCGCTCGACGCCAGAAATTTTAGGGCGTCTCAATGGCGCGGCAATCGATGAGGGCGCCGACCGTCTATGTATCTGCGACACTGTTGGCGGCGTAGACCCAACCGCAGTACGTAATATCTTTTCATGGCTCAATAATTTCTTAAG
Source organism: Myxococcota bacterium (assembly GCA_047638975.1). Lineage (GTDB taxonomy): Bacteria > Planctomycetota > UBA1135 > UBA1135 > UBA1135 > JAPKEZ01. The sequence goes on along the minus strand of JBLINB010000056.1, from coordinate 7,720 downwards.
TGAAAAAGGCGTCACTCATATTGGTTTAGATTGGCACGGCCACCGCGACCGCGGCTTGGGCTTAATAAACACCCTTACTGCAATAGCTTCTGGCGCCGACCGCGCGCATGCTTGTGCACAAGGCATCGGCGAACGCGCCGGTAACACCGAAATGGATTTACTATTAGTCAACCTTAAGTTGCTAGGATGGATTGATCGTGACCTGCGCAAACTTGGCGATTATGTAAAGTTTGCCTCCGAAGCTACGGGCCGACCTATTCGTGCCGAGTATCCAGTATTCGGCAAAGATGCTTTTGAAACAGCTACTGGGGTACACGCCGCAGCGGTTATCAAGGCTTTAAAAACCGGCGACCGCTGGTTATCCGACCTCGTCTACTCGGGTGTTCCGGCTAGTGACTTTGGTCTTGAACAAATTATTTCTGTTGGCCCGATGAGTGGCAAATCAAATGTGATTTGGTTTCTAGAACAACGCGGGCACGAAGCAACTGATCAACGAGTGGCTGATGTTCTTAACTGCGCCAAAGGATCAAAATCGATTCTTAGCGAAGAACAAGTTTTAGTCGCAGCAAAAGTTAATTAGCACAAGCTGCTATATAGTTCGCTACAGCTTTTGACTAACTGATGAAAGCGGTGGCTATCGCGTGATAATTCAAAGCAAGCCGTAGTGTCTTCTGGCAAATGCTTTTCGCAAGCCGCAACAACTGACGGCCAGTCGATATTGCCTTCGCCTGGCGCACAATGCATGTGTTCGCCATGACGCATGTCATCTAATTGCACCGCCACAATGTCTTCTTTAAACATTTCGATTGCATCGGCCGGTGAATATTTATCGTTTACTAATAAATGCCCCACGTCTAAACATAGTCCGACATTAACCGGTAACCGCGGCTTAATGTCTCGCCAGCCACTAAGATCACTTATCCAATGACCCGGCTCTGGTTCGATGGCTATCTTTAAATCAGAAGACGCGCTGTTGCTCAAACTATGCATCGCTTCCAAAAAATTATGCTCGGCTTGCGAAGATGATTGGCCTGCAGGCAGCACGCCCGTCCAAAGCGAAAGTGCCTTGCTTTCGAAGATATCGCACCACTCAAGCATCTGCTGCAAAAAACGCAAACGCAACATTTTACTTTCATCCGCCTCTAATAAATTAGGGCGATGCTTACGACGCGCATCAAGAATATAACGCGCGCCGGTTTCAATGATTACTTCTAATCCTAACTCGTGGCACAATGCCGCGGTGCGTTGTAGCGTTTCATTACTCGTTGCGCGCGGGTCTAAATGGCAGACATCGGGGGTAATCGCAACGGCTTGGTATCCGCAATCCGCCAACATGTACAACGCTTCATCAAGACGATGCGAGGCAAAGCCGTTCGAGTTATAGCCAAGTTTAACCATTTAATAATTAACGACGCAAGTCATGCTTTATGTCGACGGCTAGCTTATCAGCCCGCAGGTATTGCTTGGTTATTTCTACGGTAGAAGACTTAGAATTTCTACAAATGAATAGCATGTCTTCCAATATCAGCAATGACGCTTCGAGATCGGCGAGTATCGCTTCGCGGCTTGATCGAAACTGCAAGAAGTCGCCTTCTTCGCCGCCGTAGTGTTGCTTCACGGCATCATTAAAACGCTGTTCTGCATTTTCGACGGTTTCCACAACGCCCTCCCAACGCTCGTCTTGCATGTGCCGCGGACGCAGATCTTGCTTGACAGCTTCAACAACTTCTCCTGAATATTGCCGAGGCTGGCTGTAATCCGGGCGCAGATCTTTTGTCTTTACTGTAAACAGGAAATACCCTGCTCCACAAGCAGCCAACATAATAATAAGAAACACTCGCATTGTTTATCCGATTAAGGCCGCGTAACCACCTGCCTTTTTTGCGGACGGCTCAAATATTTTTTGCTCAAGAATCTCTTTGCCAAAATCTTTAGCAATACGCGCTGCCATCATTTCGTTTTCTTCCGGCTCTAGAGAACAGGTGCTGTAAAGGACACGTGTATTTTCGCCAACCGTTTGCGATAACATCTTTTTGCGAAAAACATTTTGCAAGGTTTCTATTTCGTGCAAGTACTTTTTAGAAAAACGGTGACGCGCTTCTGCACGCTTATTAAATACTCCGCTATTCGAACACGGCACATCGCACACCACTAAATCAAAGTCTTCTTGCGGGATGCCTGAACCATCGGCACCGATGTGATGATAGTTTATTTCATGACCTAGCCGGCTTCCCTCGATTTGCATCGTCTCTAGCCGTGATTCATTAATATCACAAGCATGCATTTCTACTTTGCCGCCAACCGATTCGTACATCGCAAAGGTTTTTCCTCCGGGTGCCGCACACAAATCAAGAACCTTCTCGCCTTCTTTAACTTTACCAAACATCGCGGTTTGCCAAGAAGTAATATCTTGTATCGCCCATTCACCTTCAGCGAATCCGTCGGCTTCGGTTATCGAAACCCCTGGCTCTAGCTCAAGCTTTTGGCAAACCTCTTCACTCGCGGCTTTACATAAATTCATGCGCTGCCACATTTGTGCAGGCTGGTTTAGCGCCTTCATGCGCGTACGGCACCTCTTTTCGCCAACTTGCTCCGTCCAGCGCTTTACTAAGAACGTTGGGAAAGAGTTTTGTTGCGATGCTGCTAACTGCGCATCTTCTTTAGGATCGGCAAATACTGGTTTCGAAAAACCTATGTTAAACGCCTTAAAGACATGTGTGGCTGGAGTTCTACTTGTTGGCTTAACCATGCCGCGCAAGGCGCCCCTCAAAACTGCATTAACGAATTTGGTCTCGTTGCCCAACTCTGGCTTAGCCGCATCAATAGTCTCGTTAATTGCAGCATGGTCGGCGACCGAATTCATGCACAATAATTGATACAAACCTAAACGTATCGCATGCAAAGCTAATTCGTTACGAAGGCGCCCTTTTGTGTGCGCCTGAGCAATAACATCGAGTGTTAAGCGCCAGCGAATGCTGCCGCTAAGTAGTTCGCGCGCGAATGCTTGATCTTGCGAAGAAAACCCCGCGCTTCGTAGTTTGTCGCCGAGCACTCTGGTTGGCATGTCATTATGTAAAATTATTTTCCATAACGCTCGCCGAAGATTAGGTTGATGTTGTTCCATTACAATGATGCGCCAAGCTTTTGCGAAGCACTAATACTATTACCGTTAATAAACTCTTTAGCGCTTATCCGAGATTTACCGGCACGCTGCACTTCGAGCAATTCGATCGCTCCTTGATCACAGCAAACATATAACTGCCCGCTCTCACCAAATTTGACTTCGCCGGCCTCGCCAGTGAGTTGTTGATCTGCACAAAGTTGTGCAGCATGTATTTTTAAATTATCGCCGCTAGGCGTTTTGCTAAACGCCCCTGGCCATCCGAGGCTCGCGCGAATTTGGCGGTACACTTCTTCTGCCGGATGTGACCAATCAATTTCGCCATCGGATTTTTTCACCTTACTGCAATGAGTAATCTGCGCAGCATCTTGCGGCTGCCCTTCAGGAAACTTTTTAGTGCGATTAACTTCGCTGACGAAGTCATTCACCAATTTCGCGCCCAGCGTGGCGCATTGATCAAAAAGCCACGGACCGGTGCTTTCATTACTAAGCATGATTTCGTTACTAGCTAAGACGTCGCCGGCATCAAGTGCAAGAACCATCTTCTGTATGCAAACCCCGCTCTTATTATCTCCGGCACGTATCGCCGATTGAATCGGGGACGCGCCCCGCCAACGTGGCAACAATGATGCGTGAACATTTATGCACCCAAGCTTCGGCAAAGCTAGTAGTTCAGCATCTAAGATTTGTCCGTAACTAACCACCACCGCAAGGTCGCAATTAAGTTTAGCGAACTGCTCTTTAAACTCGGCGTCTTTTGCGCTTAGCGGTTGCAAGACTGCAACCGAATGTTGTTGCGCCAAACGCACCACAGAATTGTCCGCGAGCTGACGTCCGCGTCCACGTCTGCTTGGTGGAGAGCTAACTACTGCAACCACGTTATGCCCAGCATCAAGTAACGCCGCCAATGCCTGGTCGGCAAATGGCGGCGATCCCATAAATACGATGCGCAAAGCTGAGGGCAAAGCGTCTACCTTTATAGGTGTGGCTCGACAAAAGCCTTAAAGTCGTCGTAGCCGCGGCCACCCGTTAGGCGCGCAACCTCTTCTCCGTCTTTAAAAACCACGAAGCACGGAATCGACATAATGCCAAGATCGGCTGCTTTCGATGGGTGGTCTTGAGTGTTTAACTTCATCACCTTTAGCTTGCCGTCAAACTCGATAGCCAGCTGATCAACGGCCGGCCCCATTGCTTTACATGGGCCGCACCATGGCGCCCAGAAGTCGACGATGACGGGTATTTGTGAATCTGTGACTTCTGATTGGAAGTCGGTTTCATTTAATTCTATTGCTTTTGACATACTTACTTAGAGTGGTTTTTCGTCGAGAAGTTCCCCGACTTCTGGATTAAAGCTATCATGCTGGCGATCAAAGCCCTCATCAATATCTTCTAGTTGCAAGACTTTGCCATCGCCACAGTGTTTAATCACGATGTCGGAAAACGAAGAATCTTGCTTAATGTTAATTTGCTGTTGCTTTGCCAGCTCGAGCAAGGCGACTAAATAATATGCGATATCTGATTTAGGCGTTTTGTCTTGCTCGATTAGCGTGCGCAAGGTGGTTTCCTTTACTTTGTGCAATTTGTGCCACAACTCTTCAACATACGCACGCAGCGGTTTGCCGTTGGGGCGAACTTGGTGTGGACGCATAAAGCCGGTTTCTTTTTCAAGGCGGGTAACGGCCTTAAGTAAATCCCAGATAGAAACGTCTGAGAGATCGATGCCTTCTTCATCATCTTCTTCTTCTACTTCGGCCTTTCCTATCCAGCGGCCACCCGCGCCGAAACAGCCTTGGCGAGAATCCCATTGATCGCGCAGCAGGTCGCATACTTTGCGCAATTCTTTATATGCCAGCAACTGCTGGACCAATTCTTCGCCAGGGTCAAATGGGTCTTCTTCTAAAAAGACTTCGTCTTGTGGCAGCAAGGATCTCGACTTGATTCCGAGAAGGGTTGCGGCGATTACTAAGTAGTCGGCCGCTTCGTCGATATCGACATCTTTAAGCTGCCTTACAAATTTACAATAGGCATCACACACCTCAGTCAAGGAGACGACGTGTATCTCTAACTCTTTATCGCGCACCAATTGCAGCAGTAAATCAAGTGGCCCGAAAAATACCTTATCAAGATGGACCGTAAAAGCTGCGTCGTCAGTATCTTCTGGTGACGCGGATGGGTTGGAGGAATCGCCCTGCATAGCAATTATTTTGCTGCTTAATTGTTCGGGATTGGCCGGCTCTATCATTACGTAAACAGTGCTCGCGGGAACCAATCCACGGATAATGGGAGGCCGACGAGACTATGTACTAGATTACCAAAATACCAGATGCTAGAGGACAGAAAGGTCTGGAATGGTGGGACAAACCAGATACAGCCTAGAATGATCAGGATGCCATATCGCTCGAGGCCCAGATATTGTTGTCGAACTTCGCCGCTCAAGAAAAAGGACATGATCCGCGAGCCGTCTAATGGCGGTATTGGGATAAGGTTAAACACGAACAACAATACGTTGACAAATATTCCGAGCTGCAGCACAACCAATCCTTGCGATTGTGCCTCCCATACGCCGAGGCTAAGGAATAATTTCAGGATTAGCGCCCAAAGAAGAGCCTGTATTAGGTTACTTGCTGGGCCCGCTGCAGCCGTTAAAGCTATATCTCTAAAAGGCTTACGGAAGGCATACGGGTTGAAGGGGACGGGCTTCGCTCCGCCAAAAATGAACGGCGAGCCTATTAATAGCAAAAAGCCTGGCAAAAGGATTGTCATCTTTAAGTCTATATGGGGTATGGGGTTAAGTGTCACCCGTCCTAAGCGGCGAGCCGTGTCATCGCCAAGTTTGTCAGACACCCAAGCGTGGGCGGCTTCGTGCGTGGTAATGGCTAAAACGACCACAACTATCGACAGTAGTAAGATAGGTATCTCCATAAGGGCAGCTATTTTCGCAGATAAATGCACTTCCTACAATACATAAAAACGCCCCATCTTAACTTAGGGTAAAATAGTCACCGTCATGACCTCCTCCGACCTTAACTCGCGCGGCCAACAAGTGCTGCAACTCGAAGCCGAGGCTCTGCTGGCGCTTAGTCACGCCTTGCCGCCATTGTTTTCCGAAGCTTGCCAGCTTATTGCAAACTGCAAAGGGCGTGTTGTCGTCAGCGGCATGGGCAAAGCCGGAATCATTGGCCAAAAAATATCTGCTACCCTGGCTAGCACCGGCACCCCAAGTCTATTTTTGCACCCAGGTGAGGCGCTCCATGGCGACCTCGGGCGGCTTCGCAAAACCGATGTGCTGCTAGCTTTATCGAATAGCGGCTCGACTCAAGAATTAGTGCGCTTATTGCCTGCTGTTAAATCCATTGGTGCACAGTCAATTGCAATCTGCGGTAAAAGCACTTCTAAGTTGGCGAACAACGTCGACATTTTTCTAAATATTGGCACCCGCCAAGAAGCTTGCCCACTAGGGTTGGCTCCAACCGTTAGCACAACTTTAATGCTGGGCTTGGGTGATGCCATAGCGATGGCCGTACTAGAACTGCGTAACTTTACTCGCGAAGAATTTGCGCGCTTCCACCCTGCTGGATCACTTGGCCATGAATTAATGCTCGTCAAAGAGATTATGCGTAAGGGCAAACAGTTGCCTCTTATAGATAGTGGAACAGAATTGCGCCAGGCCTTATCGGTGATGACCAAAACTCCTGGCCGACCAGGCGCAGCGTTAATTGTAGATGAACAATCGCACTTACTCGGTATTTTCACCGATGGTGACTTACGCCGCCTCGCCGAAAGTGATACCTTTTCGCTTAGCGATTCGACTGATACGCACATGGCAAAAGATCCGCGTGTGCTGCATGAAAATATTTTAGTCGGTGAAGCTTTACGCATGTTTAAAGATTTACACGTAGACCAAATGCCAGTGCTAGAGGCTGGTGGTAAAAAAGTTGTAGGCCTTGTTGATATTCAAGACCTGCTAGAGGTGCGTATTTAATGACATCTACCCTTTCGCAACGCGCGGGCAAAATCAAATTGTTTGTCAGCGACATTGATGGTGTCTGGACAGACGGCACGGTAATAATGAATGCTGATGGCGGAGAGAGCGTCGTCTTTTCTATACTAGACGGCTTCGGCTTAATCTCGCTAATGCGCTGCGGTGTTGAAGTCGCAATTATTTCTGGCCGCGACAATCCGGCAGTCGCTGCCCGAGCAAAAAAGCTTGGCGTTACTGAAGTGCACCTTGGTTTTCTAAACAAAGGCGAGTTGATTCAAAAAATGATTACCGATCGCGGATTAAGCCGCGAGCAAGTTGCCTCTATCGGTGACGACTTACCCGACCTTGAAATGTTTGCGCATAGTGGATTGTGTTTTGCACCACCCAATGCTGTAGATTCTGTGAAACAGGCTGCTGACTATGTATGTGGCACAGCCGCCGGACATGGCGCCCTACGTGAGGTCTGCGACTTAATGCTTGCCGCACAAACAAACAAATAATCATGCGCCGTAACCTACGCTTAACTGGCTTTGCCATTGTTTTTACTACCGCTTTAATGTTAGTGGCAGACGTCTTCAAGCATTCTGCCGAAGAAGAAGGTGTGCGGTCGAAAACCG
>JBLINB010000055.1:0-10221 GCA_047638975.1 Myxococcota bacterium | reverse complement strand
CCACAAGATACTCTGCATCCGCTTCGGATAGCGCACTGGCAAGTCGCATTCGACGCCTTTATGTCTGCACCATGGTTCGGGCATGGACTAGGATCGTATCCGCAGCTAGTTGCTGCTCATGCTGAGCACAGCGAATACCTCAAGCCATTCGTGCGCACCGGACACATCTGGTGCCACAACATGCCGTTGCAATTACTAGCCACTACAGGCCTCTTTGGCACTAGCATTGCTGCTTATGTCGCTTATAAAATAACCGCGCCCTTAGTGCGGGCTCTGAAAACCCATAATCAAGCAGCGACTATCGGATTATGCGCCTTATTGATTCATTTTGGCACTAGCGTCACGGATACTCCCAGCTTACACTCCGTGCGCTTAGCTGCCTTTACAATATTAGTCGGATTTGCGTACGGCGCGAAACAACGCGACTAAATCTTTATTACGCGTCATCGCCATCATCGCTAGCGCAGCTATTCCGCCGCAAGCTATGGCAATGATTAAATTCGAGATGGGCATCTCTGGCACTAACGATTTATGGGCATAATACGCTGCCGTATAAGCCGCCAAAGATGGCAAAATCCATGACCATGCTGTCTTAATAGATAACGGAAATTTAAGTTGCTGCGAGCGTAGTCCGAAGCTCAGCACTAACAATTGCACCAACAAGGATATGGACGTCGCCCACCCCGCGGCTGGCACCCCGTATTTGGGTAAGAGCACGATATCTAAAATGATATTCACTGGCATTGCAGTGAGGGCCGCCAACATCGGTAACTTGTAGCAATGCATCGCTTGCAAGCCGCGGGTGAGTAAGCCAGAGACGCCAGCAATCGGTAACACCCATAAGTATGCCTGCAAAGTTGTCGCAAGCAACAGACTGTCCGCTTCTGTAACTTTGCCACGTTGAAATAAAGTCTCGACTATTGGCAAAGCGAGTACCGTTAACCCAGCAAAGGCGCACAGCATAATCATGACCGTAAGTTCGCTGGCGCGGCGCAAATTGTAATTCATGCCTGCGATATCATTTTTCGCAGCTAAGCGCGCAAATAATGGCATGGCACCGGTCATTGCGGCAATACCAATCAACGACATCGGCAATTGCAGCAAACGGTTAGCCATGAAAGAAAAAGTGTTTGCCTCAGGGCCGACGATTGAACGCACTAAGTACTGGTCAGTAAGCAAGTTAACTTGCATAGCCGCCAAGCCAATCAGCGCCGGAATGAACATCTTAAAGGTACTCTTTTGCTCTTCGAGTTTGGCCTTCCATTTAAGGGAGTAAGTCCAGCCGATGTTCTTCAGGCCGCGCAATTGTACGGCCCATTGCAGCACGCCTCCGAAGAGTAATCCACCGCATAAAATATTTAATTGCGCGCCACCATCACTGGCCCAATAGCTACCGCCCGCGATGGCAGCGAGCCAGCAAATATTCAAGATCACCGCCGACGTTGCCGGCCAAAAGAAGTGACGATGCAAATTTTGTGGCGCAGACGCCAAGGCACACATACAAATAGGTACCATATAAGGTAGTAGCAGCAAATAAAATAAATTCGTTTGCAGAGCGTTGTCGTCCGTAATAGTTTGGCGATAAGCAAATAGCCCCAGCCATGCGATGACCAACAGGCTCAACAACACACTCAGCACCGTCGCCTGAAAGCCGGCAAATAGTTCGCGGGCGGCATCCTCGCCGTCTTTTTCTTCGGTACGCGCCAAGGCCGGCTGGACGGCAGCTGCTACTGCACCCTCTCCGAGTAGCCGCCTAAACATGTTGGGCACTACCCATGCAATATTAAATGCTCCGAGCAGTGGGCTCATGCCAAAAACAGCCAGCATTACGGCATCACGGACAAATCCGAGGATTCGCGAGACCATAATTAAGGCCGAATTTACTAGCGCACCGCGTAGTGCATGCTTGGTTTTCATTGACAGGATTATATATAATCATACACTTAGATTCTCAAATGACTTGCTCCTCAATAATGCACTCCGAACCGCTTACTGTAACCGAAAACGTTACTGTGGGTGAAACGGCAACACTTCTAGCTGAAAAGCGCTTTCGTAGTATCCCTGTAGTCGATGGCGATGGCAAAATGCTTGGCCAATTCGGGGTCAGCAACTTACTTAAACTCGCTATTCCGGCATCGGCATCAGCCAAAGGCGGGTTACGTAGCGCTGATTTCATGAGCGACGGCATCAAAGATTTGCAAAGGCGGCTGGCCGATGATTGGCATAAGCCTGTCGGCACCTACTGCGACAACGATACAGAAACCCTTGCACCTGACGATTCCTTGACTCAGACAGTATTATGTATCGCTAATGGCAAGCAAGACAATATCCCCGTTGTTGACCCAGCCTCAAATCGCTTAGTCGGCATCATTAGCTACTGGGACGTCATCGATCATTTACTAAACGACGTATAAGCTAGATGTTCCCGCTTCTCTCCCTACTTATGCAGCATGGTGCGCCAGCTGCCGACTCGACTCCACATGTTATTGGTGGCGCCGACCCGCTGATGGTGGCAGGTATTATTTTTGTAATTACCTATGCCTTCATTATGTCAGAAAAATTTAACCGCGCAGTAGTTTCCCTACTCGGCGGCGGTTTAATGATTCTTTCCGGCGTATTTAACCAGACCTCTGCAGTGCAAGCAATCGACTGGAACACCATCGGCCTGTTAACCGGAATGATGATTATCGTTGCCATAACGCGGCGCAGTGGTGTTTTTCAGTACTTAGCCATTTGGTCGGCGAAGAAAGTAAAAGCCAAGCCTTGGGGCATATTAGTCATGCTTTCTATTGTTACGGCGATTCTTTCGGCAATGCTCGACAACGTAACCACCGTGCTGCTGATTGCACCGGTGACCTTACTCATCACCGAAGAGCTAGAAATCGCGCCCTACCCTTTCTTGTTCTCTGAAATTATATTTTCGAATATTGGTGGTGCTGCGACTTTGATTGGTGATCCGCCAAACATTTTAATTGGTTCGATGGTCGAGTCGATTACCTTCAACGACTTTCTGATACATATAGCGCCAATAGTGCCTCTAGTATTTATCGCAACTTTACTCCCTATTTACATCATATGGGGACGTAAACTGCACGCCACCGACGAAGCCCGCCAACGCGTGCTTAACTTCCGTGAAGCAGATGCAATCAAAGATTCAGGCTTACTGATTCAAGCAATAGCCGTACTTAGCCTGGTATTAGCTGGCTTTGTATTTGGGCATCCTATCGGAATCGAGCCAGCGACTGTTGCCATGACAGGTGCAGCGCTGCTTATGTTAATTGACAACTTAGGTAAAGATGTCGAGGCGAAAAGCGAGAACGTGCATCACACTTCTGGCGAAGTAGAATGGGTCACCATCTTCTTCTTTGTGGGTTTATTCGTCGTAATCGGTGGGCTCGAAGCGGCTGGCGCCTTAGAGATGTTAGCTGCCCAGGTGGTGGGCCTTACGGATGGCATAACCGATTCTGCAGGAGTAACCAAAGTGCTAGCCCTTGGCGTACTCTGGATATCAGCCATCGCCTCAGCCATCGTCGATAACATCCCGTTTGTGGCGACCATGATTCCGACGCTAAAATCGACCTTCATTCAACTAGCTGAAAATGGCGTCGACCTTTCTGCCGCACAAGAGCATACCGTATGGTGGGCCTTATCTCTTGGCGCATGTTTCGGCGGCAACGGCAGTTTGATTGGTGCTAGCGCCAACCTCATTGTCGCCGGCTTCGCAGAACGCGCGGGTCATCCGATTAAATTCGTGACCTTTCTAAAGACAGCGTTTCCGCTGATGATACTCTCGATTATTATTGCTTCGGGGTATCTGTGGCTTCGCTATCTATAAGAGATTCTTCAACACCCATACGCTTGTTGCGCCACGCGCGTAACTCTTGAGCTTTCTCCTCACCCTGGTAAATCAGGGTTTGTTGAATCTGGTACTCGCCCATTTTCTGCGTTTCGTCAATGGCTTTGTTGATCGACGCATACGCCATAAAAGTAATTAAGCTTAAATAGCCTACGCCAGCCATCACCCACTTTAGCATGGACGGCTTCGCCTTCTGTGGTGTGTTCTTAGTCATTAGCCTAATATGTTACGTACTACTGCCGACACGCGCTTGCCGTCAGCGCGGCCACCCAGTTGTGCCTGAACTACTTTCATAACGCCACCCATGTCAGCCATTGATGAGGCACCCGTTTCTGCGATAGCGGCCTTAACGATCGCTTCGAGTTCAGCATCATCAAGCTGCTTCGGTAAAAATTCAGACAATATGTCGAATTCACTCTGCTCGATGTCGGCTAAATCTTGGCGCCCGCCATCAACGTATTGCTCGAAAGATTCGCGACGGCTCTTGGCTGCCGATTGAATAATCTTCAACATCTCTTCTTCGCTGAGGAGCTCTGCTGGCGAATTCACTTCTTGGCTAAGAGATTCTTTAGCACGCTTGTCGATGCCAGCATTTTTGAAATCGTTGACTAGAGAGCGCAAAGTTTGCAAACGCAATTTAGCTTTATCGCGCATTGCCTGCTTAATTTCATCGGTTATTCTTTTTAACATAGATTTACTCGGTCGCAGAAGTTTCATCCGCATCGGTCTCTTGTTCGTGAGGGATGGCGGCCAAAGCGATTAACTTGTCGTCATCTTTAAGATTCACTAAGCGCACCCCTTGAGTGGCGCGGCCCTGGATCGAAATGTCTTCGACTTTAGTACGTACTAACATGCCGCTAGTCGTCGAGAATAGCACATCAGCACAGCGGCTAGCATTACGCGCATTTACAACGGGGCCATTACGCTCATTAGTACGAATACCGACAACACCTTGCGAACCACGCTTAGTTAGACGGAACTCGCCAATGCGGGTACGTTTACCGTAACCATTTTCGCAAGCGATGAGCAAGTACTCGTCTTCGCTGCCTGTCACCAAATCAACAACCTTATCGCCGTCTTTCAGTTTGGCACCTTTAACACCAGCAGCATTACGCCCCATCGGTCGCGCATCACTTTCGTTAAAGCGCACTACTTGACCGCCGGCAGTAACAATCATCACATGATCGCCTTCGTTAACTAGACGCGTGCCAATCAAACGATCGTCGTCATTGAGCTTAGTCGCAATCAGGCCGCTATTACGCGGACGCGAGTAAGCCGACAACTCGGTTTTCTTAACTTTGCCTTGTTCAGTGGCGAACAATAGGTATTTACCTTCATCAAAATTACGCGTGGCGATAACAGAGCGGATCTCTTCGTCAGCCTCGATACCTTCAATGAGGTTGCGGATGGAACGCCCTTTAGCCGTGCGGTCTTGTTGCGGTAAACGGTAAACCTTGAGCCAGAACAAACGCCCGCGATCGGTGAAGACCAACAAGTAGTCGTGCGTAGAGCAGACGAATAGATGTGACAGCACATCGCCATCTTTAGACTTGCCGCCGGTAATACCACGTCCGCCACGTGCTTGTGCGCGGTAAGTGTCAGCTGCAGTACGCTTGACGTAACCTGATGAGCTGATGGTCACCACCATGGTTTCTTCGGTGATCAAATCTTCTGTCAAGAAATCTTGGATGCCCTCACCAATGCTGGTGCGGCGCGGGTCGGCGTACTTGCCTTCGAGCTCGGTTAAATCTTCACGAATGATATCGAAGACCAATTCGTCTTCGGCGAGCAAACGCTGCAGCCAAGCAATCTCGATGACTAAGGCATCAATCTCTTTTTGTAGCCTAACGACTTCAAGACCCGTCAAGCGACCTAAACGCATATCGACAATTGCTTGCGACTGGATCGGAGTTAGCTCAAAGGCTGCTTCGAGTTTTTCACGCGCTTCGCCAGTGTTGGCAGAAGCCTTGATGATCTCGACAACTTCGTCGATTGCTCTAATCGCAATCATCAGTCCTTCGAGAATGTGCAAACGAGATTGCGCCTTATTTAATAAGAAACGCGTACGACGGCGAATAACCTCAAAACGGTGATCGCGGTAAGCCTCGACTAACTCCTTAAGAGTAAGCGTGCGCGGCTGTCCATCGATTAGCGCCGTGTTACGAATCGCGTAAGTCGTCTGCAGCGGTGTGTACTTATACAACAAGTTTTCGATAACGATCGGATCGCCATCTTTCTTGAGTTCAATAACCACGCGCATACCATCACGGTCGGACTCATCGCGGATATCAAAGATACCTTCGATGCGCTCGCTCTTGACCTCGTCGGCAATCTTTTCAATGATCGCTGTCTTCTCGCGCTCGTATGGTATTTCAGTAAATACAATCTTGTTGCGTCCCTTGCCCTCAGCCGCTTCATGATGAATACGGCCACGCAAAGTAATCTTGCCACGCCCTGTCTTAAAGGCCTCAGCAATGCCAGCGCGTCCACAGATGATGCCGCCTGTAGGAAAGTCAGGGCCGGTCATTACGGTGAGTAAATCTTTAACCGTGCATTTCGGGTTATCAAGCACCATGCGAATGGCATTGATCACTTCTTGCAAGTTGTGCGGCGGAAGCGCTGTCGACATACCCACAGCAATACCCTCAGAACCATTCACCAACAGGTTAGGGAACTTACCGGGTAGCACCACTGGCTCGGTACGCGTCTCGTCGTAGTTAGTGCGCTTGTCTGTCGTCTCTTTGTCGAGGTCGACCAGCATCTCTTCAGCCGGCCCTCCCATGCGCGCCTCGGTGTAACGCATCGCAGCTGGTGGGTCGCCATCGATAGAACCAAAGTTACCCTGGCCATCAATCAAACAGTGACGCAAACGAAACGGCTGTGCCATACGCACCAACGTCGGATAGATAACCGATTCACCGTGTGGGTGATAGTTACCCGAAGTATCACCAGCGATCTTTGCACACTTACGATACTTAGCATTGTGACGCAAATTAAGGTCATTCATCGCCACCAAGATTCTTCGTTGAGAGGGCTTAAGACCATCGCGGACGTCTGGCAAAGCACGGTCGTGAATAACGGACAGTGCATATGTCAAAAACGAGTCACGCATCTCTTTTTCGATTAGCGTGTCAGGAATGTGGGAGATGTTAGTAGGTAAAGAGTCGCTCATATGACGATGGGATTATGCCCCAAAAAGTACGCCATATTTTGACATAGCGCCCCCCTAAAATACACGCTTTTAAGCTAAATCTAAGTCTATATTTCCGGTCAATCTAGCCGCTCCACGCAGGCTAATTTTGCCATCACTTGTTTTGTTTAAAAACAGGCTTCCACCCCATGTTTTCACCGTTATTTCGCCATCAAATCCGTCGTTATAAGCATCGACAGCAAGGGCGACCGCGCCGGTTCCGCAGGCTAAAGTTTCGCCAACCCCACGTTCGAAGATTCGCGCCTCAATTTGGCCGTTTGGATAAGGGTGTTTCACGCATTCGACGTTTACCGATTCTGGAAAATGCTCGGTGTCGGCCTGAAGCTTTTCGGCGAATTCTTGCTCATAGCCCGCATAATTTTTGACTATCGCATGCGGGTTAGAAAGCGCCACCGTAGTGATTTGGACGCCCTCAATAAGTAGCGACGCGCATTCAATCTCAGAGACGCTTAGTGGCAGGTTCAATTCGATATCGTCATCCACCTTATGCCACTTAATATGCAAGCCGGCCATCTCGAAACTGCCGCTGTCTAGCCCGCTAGCAACCGCCGCCATGCGCAAGCCGTTGTAGCATGCCCCGCCATCGCTGCCGTCAGCGTTGTAGATAGCTAGTTTGAAGCCGTCTAAGACTAGCAGGCCATCGATGTCTAGATCTCGGCACTGATGCAGAATCAAGCCCGGAGATGTTTCTGCGGCAGTAATAGCCGCGGCCTCGACCAAGGCAAAACGATTACCGCAACCATCGCCTATCAAGACCTGCATTACTTGCTATTGTAGGCGTCAAGCCCGGTTTGCAAGAATGCGGCAAACTTAGTCGGATCAGGATCATATCCTGGGAAAGTGATTAAGGTTGCGTCGTCGCGTGGATCGATAATGGCGTAGAACGGCTGCGCAATTTGACTGAAACGTTCGATTTGCAAAGCGGTGTTGAACGGGCCATGCGGTGGCTTATCCACCCATAACTCGCCGCGGGTAAACTGCTCGAGTAGCGGCTTAACCTCGGTATGTGGGAATATTTCGTATTCCATGCGGCGACAGTTCACGCAGGTAACACCGGTAAAGTCGATGAAGAGTGGTGTTTCGGACTCTTTAGCCATGGCGAAAGCCTCTTCGTAGTCTTCGACCCACGACAAATCTGCAGCGCCGATTTTATGCCCATGCTCGTCAACGATATTTAACCCGTAATCTTTAGGTGGCAAAAAGGCTAGTACCGCACCAGGGTATTGATGATCACGGTTGCTGGCGCCTTGAAACATGCTTACAACTAAAACCAATAGCAAGCCGGCAAACAAGCCACGACTTGGAGTTGCCTTTGGCTTTTCAAAGTCATACGGCAGCTTATAGAACCCGAGCATGTAGAGTGCCCATGCCAAAGTTATTATTCCGGCGATGGCCAACGCGACTGGCCAAGTGAGTATCTGCCAATCCCAAAACAAATCACTATTTGAAAAGAATTTAACAGCGGCAACCAATTCAATAAAACCGGCGCAAATCTTTACCGTATTCATCCAGCCACCAGCATTCGGCATCGACTGCAAGCGTGACGGGAACAATGCCAAGAAGAAGAAAGGCAAGGCAAAGGTTAAACCATAAACAAACATGCCGCCGATTAGATATGGCAAGCCCATTTGCAGACCTAACACAAAAATCGCACCGACAAAACCTACAGTGCAAGTGAATGCTGTAATACTAAACGCAATCGCCATTAACATTACCGGAAGATATCCACCTTTCTTGACGCCGTCTGATTGCTTTTTAGATGCGAAATCAGCTAAAAACTTTGGTGGCTGTATTTCGAAAAAGCCAAGTAGTGAAATACCCAGAACCAGGAATAACAGGCCAATTGCTAAGTTAACCCATGGATTGGAGCCAATCATGTTGGCGCCGCCAGGGCCTAAAGCCAAAGCTGCTCCTACCCCGATACCGGCGAAAGTGAAAATAATACCGCCAGCATATGCGCTAGCGTTACCTAGAGGTGTGCCTTTACCAGCCTCGGCACGTTTAGTGAAATACGAAATCGTAACTGGCAACATCGGGAACACACATGGCGTTAACAAAGTAGCGAAACCAGCAGCGATTGCCGCAAAGATGAAGGGCCAGAAATCGGTAGGCAGCCCACCGCCGCCGTCATTACTATTCATCGTTGCAGGGTTCGCAGCAAGTTGCCCGCTGAACACCATCGTTTCTTCGGGTAGACACGAAGACGCGTTACATGTTTGCCACGACAACGCTAATGCAAAATCATCAGGCACTATTTCACCAAACTTAATTTTAGCCGTATAACTAAACTCGCCTTGCATCCATAAATACTTCAGTTGCATATCGCCTATGCGCTCAACATGTGGCGTAGGCTCAGTTGCGGACGACAACGCTTGGCTTACTTCTACCCCAGCACCTTGCACATGTAAAGTTAATGGGACGCCGGTCTCGGGGTCTTGCTGCGTGGCGTAAATATGCCAGTCTTCGTTAACTACGAAGTTGAAAGTGACCTCTACCTCAGAGTTCGGCGCGAAGTCGCCGCTGTAATCGGCAGTAACAGCCACTTGGCCATGCAACAACTCTTCTAAGCCTGGTTTTACCTCGACTGTGGCTAAGACCCTTACTGTTTCAACCGGCAAACACTGCTGATCGTTGCAGATTTGATAGGTTATTTCTGCCATCAAAGTTTGCTCGCCGGCATCGGCACTAACCTTTACCGGCATAGTGAATTGCGCCTTCCCGGACTGCCATAGGTACACCAGCTCGATTTCACCCGCTTTTAGGACGTCGCGATGCGCCTCTTGCGATGCAACTAAATCACCTATGGCGCTAAACTTTTCCCCCTTGAGGGCAACCGATATTGGAATACCGAATTCAGGGTTTTGTAGTGGGTCGTAAACGTGCCAGCCATCTTCTATATCAGCAGTTATGACTAATGTCGCCTCACTACCTGCAGTAACAACATCGCTCAAGAAATGCGCCTCGAAGGTCGCCTTCTCGGCGTCTTGGAGACCAAACTGCGACGCAAACATGGTCGCCAAAAGAAGCAATGTACTCATATAAAGGTGATTACGACCAGGGTAGCCAAAAGATAGCTAAAGGTAGGATGGTAGGCGATAAGGGACTCGAACCCCTGACCCTCTCGGTGTAAACGAGATGCTCTAGCCAACTGAGC
>JBLINB010000054.1:0-10573 GCA_047638975.1 Myxococcota bacterium | reverse complement strand
GCTTGAAACAGCAGATACGAAATACTATAGTGTGATGGATGACTGAACACCATAAAATACTGATAGTCGAAGATGACCTTGATTACTGCACCCTACTAAAGGCAGGATTAACTCAAAAAGGTTATGACGTGACGGTTACGCGTGATGCGCGCTCGGCGTTGCATCACATGGCACTCGAATCGTTTGATGTCGTAGTATCAGATTTAGGACTACCCGGAATGCGCGGTGACGAATTACTATTGCACATTCGCAGCATTGATCAAAACTTGCCGTTCTTAATGTTAACCGGCGAAAACGATGTTAATACCGCAGTTAAAGCAGTGCAAAATGGCGCCGACGAATATCTAATGAAACCTGCAAGTGTGTCGACTGTAACACAACACATTGCAAGTGCGATCCGTCGCCGTGGTGAAGCCGTCGCTAAAGAAAAGAAGATTAAAGATGCCGATATGGCAGAGGTGCGCGCATTCTTAACCGGAGTGCAAGCATTGGTAAATTCACTAGAGGCCAAAGATAAGTACACTCGCGATCACTCAAAGAAAGTCGCGACTTTCGCGGTAATGATGGCGCGCGAAATCCCTGGCATAACCAAACTACAAATTCGTGAAATCCGCATTGGTGCGTGGCTACATGACATTGGCAAAATTGCCGTGCCCTTAGATATTTTGCATAACCAAGGAAAATTGAATGAAGAAGAATGGGAAGTCGTAAAGCAGCACACCATTCACGGCGCGAAAATACTTGAGCCATTGTCAAAAAATTATCCTGAAGTGCAGCGCATTGTGCGTGGCGAACACGAGCGTTGGGACGGCAAGGGCTACCCCGACGGCCTTGCTGGCGAAGACATTCCTTTAGGCTCACGTTTGGTAATGATTGCCGATACTTACGACGCCATTTGTTCTAATCGCCCTTATCGCAAAGCGCTTTCAAGCGAAGATGCTCTTAAAATAATTCAAGACGGTGCTGGCACACAGTTCGACCCGAATTTAGTGCCTCTTTTTGAGAAGACTTACAAACAATTTCCGGCGGCTACTGCTAGCCCGGAACCACAGATTCAGTAAATCTTGATACCGTAAATAAGTGCGCTAGCATTTATGACGACGCTAAGCCAAAACACCGCTCTAAAACTTTTCTTTTGAGTTTTGTGGCGTAATATTTTTTGAGCAAGCAGTGCACCGGGCCATCCACCGGCTAACGCTAATAGATGTAAGGTGCGTTCTGGTGTGCGCACTGAGCCTTTTCGCGCTGCCGACTTGTCGATGGCATACGTAATAAAGGTAATCAGGCTAATAGCTAAATAGAATAGCAAGAGCACCAGAATAGTTTCTTTTCCCATCTTCCTATAATACCCTCGCCTTGAACTTTACACTTCTTCTTTCTGCAGTCGCACTAACTATTGGCGCACTGCATCCGGCTGCAATGTCGCACCTGAACTTAAAGTTCAGCAGCGCCGAAGTCAGTGCCACGCTTAATATACAAGAATTGACGCTACGCGAAATTACCGATTTCAGCATAGACGTCGATGGCAACGGCCATATCAGTCAAACCGAATTCGAAGATGCCTGGCCGCAAGTCGATGCTTTATTGCAATCTAGCTTTTGGTTTGAGATTAATGGCGAGCAATTTATTCCGACTTTCACTCCGATTGAGTATTTGGGTGACAAAGAAATCGTCAACATCGTTCTTAGCACTACTTTCGCCATCGTCGATGCCAATCATGATTTCGTGGTGCACTCTGAATTGTTTTTAAATAACGGTAATCCAAAACACAAAACCTTTATCTCTGTCGATGGCTTTGGCGCCGAATCCTTGCATTATGTTTTATCAGAAAACGAGCACGACTACTTACTGCACCTGCCCAGCCAACTCGAAAGTTTATCGACCTACACTGCCCTCGGTTTTGACCACGTTCTATCCGGATACGATCACTTAGCATTCTTACTTGCCTTGCTCTTCGGTATCGCCAGTTTACGCAAATTAGTTTATGCCATAACCGCATTCACCGTCGCCCACTCCATCACGCTTGCCTTTTCAGCATTAGATATCGTGTCGCTGCCATCGGCATTCGTCGAGCCCGCGATCTCCATTAGTATCATCGTAGTGCTAGTGATGCATTTAAAGCAAGGCGCGCAAAACTCAAATCCAGCAGTCCCGGCCTTTGCCTTCGGCCTACTCCATGGCTTCGGATTTGCCGGAGTACTCGGCGAAATCGGCTTGGCATCAAATGCGAAAGTGATGTCGCTACTCGGTTTTAACCTTGGTGTCGAACTGGGGCAACTGACCTTTATTATTCCGGTGATCGCCGCCGTTTACTTTGCGCGTAAATATATTGCTAAAGTTCCGCTTAGCGGTTTGGCGTTACCCGTGTTGGCCTTCGCCATGCATTACGTCGGTTTATACATCGGCATCGCTGCCGCATTAATTTGTATTTACACGCCGTGGCCGCAAAACAAAACTTCAATTAATTTGAATAAACTATTCGTCAACTCGACCTTGATCTTAATTGCCTTCAACGCCGGTCGCTGGTTAGCTTAGATATATTCGATTTCTTCCGCGTCTAACAAAATCTTTTTGTAAGCCACTCCCCCACTAAAGCCGCCAAGACCTTGGCCGCTAGCTAAAACGCGATGTCATGGGATGACTAACGGCAGTGGATTTTTGCCCATGATATTACCTACAGCTCGACAAGCTTTTGGCGAACCCGCTGATTCTGCCACCTGCTGATACGACAACGCCTGCCCCGCCTTCAAGCCCGCGACTACTTTATAAACTTCACGCGAAAATGCAGCCGCTTGCGGAAACACATACTCGCCAGGAAATTGTGGACCACGTCCCAGTGCGTAATCTGCCAAATACTTTCGCAACTGCGCCAAGCTTGGACAGGGTGCTTTGAGTTTAGCCAGGGCATTCACTTCTTCGGCAAACCCTTTACGCCAGGATAGTTCTAGCAGGCGTCCTTCGCTGTCGAAGGTGAATCCGACCGCTCCAAATTTATCTGTGATAAGCACAGCGCCGTAGATTGGGGTATGCATGCTAGAATAGTAGCATGTCTCGTACTCTTGCTCGCGTCACCAAACTGGTACAAGTTGCCGGTCACTCGCATCAACTGCTGCATCTATCTGCGGCCGATGGTACACGCAATCTCGAGGTGATGATCGGCCGCACTGCCTTGCATGCCATCCGTAGCGCGCTGTTGGACAGCAAAAACACCCGCCCTATAACCAGCGAAATTTTTGCAGAGGTTATTGGTGAACTCGATGCCACCGTCCACGAAACCGAAATTCATGATTTCGACAATGGCACTTATTTTGCTGAGCTGCGCCTTAGCGACAGCAGCGACAAGGCCATTTGCATCGATTGCCGTCCTTCAGATGCGATCGCGATATGCCTACAACTTAAGGCACCGATTTATATCAGCGATAGCGTGTGGGACAAGGTCGCTAAAAAATAAAATGGCGGAGAGGGGGGGATTCGAACCCCCGGACCCTCGCAGGTCGCTGGTTTTCAAAACCAGTTCATTCGGCCACTCTGACACCTCTCCGCACTTAAGCGGCAAAGTTTAGCGAGTCGCAGGGCTTTCCACAATATTTTTTACAATTTAACCATTACCTGGCTAAGTGGTTTTTTAACTAAGGCCGCGGACGGCACCTCGCACTCAGGCTGTGGCCAGCCCATCGGAATCAGCATATACGCCCGTTCATTAGCTGGACGGCCGAGCACTTCGCTAAGAAACTTCATCGGACTAGGTGTATGCGTCAATGTAGCTAGCCCGGCAATTTGCGCCGCTGCGAGTAACAGGCCAGTCGCAATACCTACAGATTCGTCGGAGTAATAAACATTGCCACCGTCGTCGTCCTTAACTAGGCGAAAGACGATTACCAGCCACGGCGCGTCTTCTAAGAATTCTTTATGGGCATCAGTGCCCAGCGGCGCGAGGTCGTCCTTCCATTGTTGAGTGGCTCGGGTTTGGTAAAACTCGCGCTCTTCGACTTCGGCGGCGGCTCTGATTTTCTTTTTCAGGACGGGGTCTTGCACGCACACAAAGCGCCACGGTTGTTTATTCGCCCCACTCGGAGCGGTCATTGCACAGCCGACCACTTCTTCGATCAACTCGAGCGCAACCGGCTCAGTCGAAAACTGGCGGATTGAGCGGCGTTGCTGCAATATTTCATGCAGCTCTTGGACAGCATCCAGCGCCGGGATCGACGGGCGGTAAGGTCGATGAGCGACTAACTTAGGAGAATTCATCAAGACATCTTACTAAAGCATTGTCTAATATTATGCGCATCGCTACACTTTGCCTCGCTTACGTGGAGAGATGGCAGAGTGGCCGAATGCGGCACCTTGCTAAGGTGCTGAACCGTTTTGACGGTTCCGAGGGTTCAAATCCCTCTCTCTCCGCCAGCACTTTATGAATTTCATCGAACCCGCCGATCTAGAAAACCGTCACGTATTGGTTCTGGGGTTGGGCTCTTTCGGTGGCGGAGCAGGATGCGCCCGCGCTTTACACGAATTAGGCGCCAAAGTTACAGTCAGCGATTTGCGGACGGCGTCCAAACTTGAAACGAGCATTAATAGCTTAGCCGGCTACCCTATCGAGTTCGTCTTCGAAGAGCACCCCGAATATTTGTTCGAGCAAGCCGATGTGGTGGTTGTAAATCCGGCAGTGCCCAACGCTTCGCCCATCTGGGATTTGGCGCGCAAGCATAACTGCCAACTTACAACCGAAGTCAATTTGGCCATCGCCTTTAGCGCGCACATCAAAACGGTAGCGATTACCGGCACTCACGGCAAATCGACCTGCGCCTCCATTCTGCATCATTTACTCGGCGACGACAGCTTGCTCGCCGGCAACTTGGGCGGCTCGTTTCTCGAACAAGTGATGAGCAAGCCCGATCTCGAAACCATCGTTGTTGAAATGTCGTCGTTTCAGTGCGAGCGCCTAGTCGCCCCACGTGGATGGCCACATATTGCCGTACTCACCTGCTTTGGCGCCGATCATCTCGACCGCCATGGTGATATTGCCGGATATGCTGCCGCCAAACGCCGTCTGCTCGAATATCAAGACAACACCTGCTTTGCCCTAGTGCCTGGCGACGATAGCGAATCGACAAACTGGACGCGTGCCGCCAACGGTAATTGGATGGAGTTGCGTAACTTGACTGCTACAGACTTTGGGCTGACGCTTGATGATTTACCCTTTCAAGAGGCTTTCCGCTTTCCGTCTTTGTTTGCAGCGCTTCAATCGGCGCGTATCCTTGGTTACAGCGATGCGGTGTTACGCGACTGGCCAGGCTTAGAGCATCGGATGCAAAGTTTCGTCGATATCTACGGGCGTAAGATTGTCAATAATGCGGTGGCGACGCATCCCGAGCCTACGGCGGCAGCATTGGCTTCCATTAAGGGCAAAAAGGTGCTGTTAGCGGGTGGTCAAGATAAGTTATTAGATTTATCTGGGGTAATGAGTGTCGTGCGTAAGAAAACACGTCTGCATCTACACGGGGCCGGTGGTAGCCGCTTAGCGCAGATGTGTGCTGGGGCTGGTATAGCATGTAAGCTGCACGAAAACTTCGAAAGTGCGGCGGCTGCGGCACTATCCGGCTTGGCCAACAACGAGACCCTATTATTCTCTCCCACCTTCTCATCTTTTGACGAATTTAATAATTTCAGCGAACGTGCGCAACTTTTCCTGAGATTAACCGAAGATACACCTATTAGTAAGGCGTGACCAACACGTCCTCAACTACTATTTGAAGTTATGAAGTGTGAGTCCTGTAATAAGTTTGTTGCCACTGTGCATCAACTCGACGTTGAATACGCCGAGGATGGCAGCCCTGCGTTCATTAATAGCAATTACTGCTCGCGATGTGCGCAAAAGATTGGCTTAAACGTGGCTAATACCGAAAACTTTCCGCAAGTGATCAGCGTTTTAACCAAAGCCCTGTTCCCGCCTATAGGCAGCAGCGGCAAAAGCAATAAAACTTCGGCAATAAAGCCGAACAAGCAGGCGCCAGAGCCTAACGTGTTGTGCTGCGAAAAATGTGGCTGGACGCTAGACGACTTCCGCCAGACAAGCCGCCTCGGCTGTTCCAACGACTACATCGTGTTCAAAGACTATCTTGCCGATGTTTTCGAGCGCATGCATGGCCAAACCAAGCATGTAGACTGGCGTTCCGACAATGCTTTCGAGCAGCTAAATGAAAAGCTGCAACAAGCCGTCGCCACCGAAGATTACGAGAAGTGCGCCGACCTGCGCGATCAGATAGAAACCCTCCAATCTGAACTGAGCAAAGACTTAAGTTCAGACGGCTAAAGAGCCGATAAATTACTGGCAAAAACGCCAAAATCATCATGTTTGACAGATTCACACAACGAGCTAGAAAAGTAATGGGGTTCGCACGCCGCGAAGCCCAAGAACTCAATCACGAATACATCGGCACAGAGCACATCTTGCTCGGCCTGATTCGCGAAGGTAATGGGGTTGCCGCAGGCGTCATCTCCTCACTAGGCATCAACCTAGAAGATATGCGCAAAGAGGTACTCAAAAACCTTACTGTGCGTCCAAAGCACGAGCCATCAATGCAGGTGCCGTTTACTCCGCGCGCCAAGAAAGCTGTTGAATTAGCGCTCGAAGAGGCAAAGAACATCGGTCACGGTCACGTCGGCACCGAACATTTGCTGCTCGCCCTCCTTCGCGAAAACGAAGGCATCGCCCCGCACATCTTGCGGACGATGGGCTGTCGTCTCGAAGAAGTACGTGAATCTGTCATTGAATTTATTGGTGGCATTTCAAACGACGACAACGATGAAGATGTCGATCTACCGCACATCGAGCATCACGAAAGCGAGGCTGCTCCAGCGCGTAGTAAAACCAATACTCCAGCTCTAGACGGTTTCGGACGCGACCTCACTGAGGCGTCTCGCCGCGGCGAACTTGATCCGGTCATTGGCCGCGAAGAAGAGATTATCCGCGTGGTACAAGTGTTATCACGGCGTACTAAAAACAATCCGGTATTGCTGGGCGAAGCGGGTGTGGGTAAAACTGCAATCATTGAAGGCCTAGCGCAATCGATTGTGAATGGCACCACTCCAGAAGTGCTCGCCGACAAGCGAATCATCTCGCTTGACTTGCCAGGCATGGTTGCCGGTACCAAATACCGCGGTCAATTCGAAGAACGCATTAAAGCAGTCATGGCTGAAGTCAAAGCCGCTAAAAATGTCATTCTGTTTATCGACGAAATCCATACTTTGGTCGGTGCTGGTGGTGCCGAGGGTGCCATTGATGCCGCTAATGTTTTAAAGCCAGCGTTGTCACGTGGCGAGATTCAAGTAGTAGGCGCTACCACTCTCGACGAATACCGTAAGCACATCGAAAAAGATGGTGCACTCGAGCGTCGTTTCCAATCGGTGCGCGTCGAGCCACCGTGTCGCGATGATACTGTCGCGATTTTAACTGGCTTACGTAGTCGCTACGAAGATCATCATAAAATCACTTATTCCGACAACGCTCTCGAAGCTGCCGTCGACTTAAGCATCAAATACATCAACAACCGTTTCTTGCCAGACAAGGCCATTGATGTGATCGATGAAGCGGGTGCGCGCTTGCGCCTCGGTTCATTAACTCCGCCGCCTGACGTCGAAGCGATTGATATAAAAATCAAAGAAAACGAACAAGCCAAAGAGCTCGCTGTTGCCAATCAAGAATTTGAATTAGCTGCAAGCCATCGCGACACCGCTTACGAAGCTAAGCGCGAACGCGAAAACTTACTCGCTGCCTGGAAGAACGCAGAGAACGAACCCGAAACGCGTCCGGTAGTAAATCGTGAAGTGATTGCAGCTACAGTGGCTTCGATGACGGGTATTCCTGTACAAAACTTGGCCAAAGAAGAGGCCGTGCGTTTGCTACAAATGGAAGACGAGATTGCTGAGAAAGTCATCAACCAAAAAGAAGCGATTAGCGCTGTGGCACGTGCGGTACGCCGTAGTCGCTCTGGCATTAAAGACCCTAACCGTCCTACAGGATCATTCTTATTCTTGGGCCCATCGGGTGTAGGTAAGACTTGGTTGTCAAAGCAACTCGCTCAGTTTATGTTCGGCAGCGAAGATTCGCTGATTAGCATCGACATGTCCGAGTTCATGGAGAAACACAACGCCTCGCGCTTAGTGGGTTCACCTCCGGGCTATGTAGGTCACGAAGAAGGTGGACAGCTTACTGAACAAGTACGCCGTCGTCCTTACTCTGTAATTTTGTTCGATGAAATTGAGAAGGCCCACCCTGACGTTTACAACATGTTGTTGCAAATCATGGAAGAAGGCCGCTTAACCGATTCGCTCGGACGTCACATTGATTTCAAGAATGCAATTATCATCATGACGTCTAACGTTGGTGCAACAGTAGTGCAGTCTGGTGGTGGCTTAGGCTTTACCACTTCTGAAGAAGACACAACTAAGCGTATTAAGCAAGGCATCATGGAAGAGGTCGAACGTCAGTTCCGTCCAGAATTCTTGAACCGTCTCGACGAAATCATTACTTTCAATCCACTGCAGAAAGTCGATCTTTACCGCATCATTAATATTGAATTGGCCAAGGTCGAAGAACGCCTCGCTGA
The DNA here is from genome assembly GCA_047638975.1 of Myxococcota bacterium. GTDB lineage: Bacteria > Planctomycetota > UBA1135 > UBA1135 > UBA1135 > JAPKEZ01. The sequence continues at coordinate 1,964 of JBLINB010000054.1, read as the reverse complement.
AAAGAAATTAACTTTTGCACTCAGTGATTCTGCACGCGATTTCCTAATCGAAAAGGGCTACAATCCAGAATACGGTGCGCGTCCACTGCGTCGTACTATCGAACGCTTTATTGAAGATCCGATGGCCGAAGAGTTATTGCGCAATAACATTGAGTCGGGCTCATTCTTAGAAATGGACTTAGATAAAGATGGTGAAAAACTTAATTTTCACGCGATACCTAGCAAAGCTGCAGATGTTGAAGAGCAGAAAGCGACTAACGGCTCTGTAGACGAATAAGATTCTTTCGCGTCCATAACCAAAAGCCTAGGCTGCTGAGCATTAAACCTGCGATGTAACCTAGGCTTATTGCTTGAATTTGAGACAAGCCGTACTCGGCATGATTATGTGCGCCATACATAGCAAGCGGGATAACAAATACGAAACTACGCACCGCAGAAGCGATCAAGCCTGGACGCGGTTGTTGTAGGCCATCGAAAGTTGCGCGTGACAACAAGAACGGCGCCATCCCGAAAATCGCTAGCGGCACCATAAAGATAACCTCTTGGGTCGCGGCTTGAGTTGTTGCTGAATCCGACAGCGCACTCGCAATTTTAGGGCCGACGAAATAAACGATCGGCGTGACAAAAGCGATGACGTAAAGCATTGCAGCGCGCATTCCGGCAAACAATTCGAAGCGTACATCAGTGCCTTTGTTTTCACCTTGCAAGCGTGCCACCAAGGGCAACATCGCCACCGACGCTGCAATGATTGGCATGGTCAAAAAGCGCACACTGCGGTCGAAGATGGACCATGATGCGAGTGCTGAAACCGAATCGGTAGTGTCTTTTAAGATACCGTTAATCGCAAAGGACTCAAAGCCCATTAACACGAAGGTTATAGATGACGGAATCGCCAGCCACAGTATCCCACGAATCGGATTAGGCGAGACGCCGAGGATGGGTGCGACGAGCGATTTTATACGTCGCTCTTCGTGATAGCGGGCGCGCGTGGTTGCGTAAACGAATCCGGCGATGCGCCCGATGACTGTTGAAAAGGCGATACCGAAAATGCCCCATTCGAATACAAATAAGAACAACGCATTCAGACTAAGGTTGGTTACGCTCGACCACAATCCCGCCCACATCGTAGAACGTGTGTCGTGATGCGCTTTAACTAACGAGTCTGGCAAGATCGACCAAAAGGATGTAAAGGCCGAACCTAACATCATCACCGTAGCGTATATTTTAAATTGCTTGGCTACGGTTGGATCAAGGCCGAGGTGCTCGGCTGTCATCCACACTGTGACGGCGGCGGCTATTGCAAAGAGGCATAAGCATAAAATAATTTTATGCGTAGTGGCTTTTATTTGCGCGACTTCATCACTGCGATTGGCGCCCATGGCTGCTGCTAGACGTGCTGTAACTCCGTTGGAGGTGCCGACCCAAAACGCTGTTAGCAAAAAATCGAGTGGTAAAGTTAGGCCAATCGCGGCGATCGAGGCGTCGCCAATAGTGCCGTCGACATCGCTGTGCAGCAACGAAGCAAAAATAGTATCCACCCATGCAAATGCCGAACGCAGCCAAAATGAAATGACTAAAGGAAGGGCTAAAGGGAGAAGTAGGCTCTTTTTCACGGTAGGAGCGTGTAGAATTGGCGCCCATGTTACCACTTCGCCCCGTATTGTTCTGTTTCTGTTTGTGTTTGGCTGCCGCGTGCGCCAAGGCTCCTGACGCTGCATTATTTGCGAACAAACCTCAGGCACCTATGCCTACCGCTCCGGCCCCGACCACGGTAACAATGGACGTCCCTGAAAATTGGCAAAGCATCGAAATCGACCAGCCCTTTTACTTAGCCAAATGGGATTTACCCAACGGTGGACGCGCCACTATTTCTTACTTGGGTAGCAATGTTGAATCTGTCGCGATGAACATCGATCGCTGGATGGGGCAATGGTCTGTGCAAGGTTCGTCGCCAGAAGATGCGC
>JBLINB010000053.1:0-10987 GCA_047638975.1 Myxococcota bacterium | reverse complement strand
TAACAAAGACTACGTTGACATCATTGTTTAACAGCCATTGCAACACTCGTGCACTACCTTCAGTCAAATCATGTTCAACTTCGTTGCGAAAATCTTCGCAAGTCGCAGAATAACAGGAATCAACAAACGCCAATACCGTTTCGAATTCTTGAAGAATGAGGCCCTTTAGCTCGGCGGAATCGTCACACGAGGCATCATCTATATATTGTGCAATGGACGTCGGTACCGCGAAATAATCTTCATCGACAAACGACGAGAACTGGCCATCGATACGCCATCCGTACTGATGCGGGCGTTGCAAAACTTGCTCGCGAAAACGCCCATATACTTCTTCGAGATGCTGCTGAGGCCAGCCACACATCCGCTTCAGGCTAGTCTGCACGTTTGCGTGCACAGCCTGTAATTCGCGTTTGGGGTTTGTCCAGACGCCATCGAAATCACTTACAAAAGTCAGGGGGAAGGACATCCCCCATATTCTAGCGTCTTATCTCGATCATAGCTTCGCCAACTTCGGAGTCTATACCGACTCCGGCAATCAGCTCGAGGTCGACGCCGACTAACAAGAAATCGCATGTTGCGATCGCGCCGTCGTCTGCCACTAGCACAAAGTTATTGATGCGGCCTACAGTAGTATCATCAAGGATGAAGCTGCCTGCCCCAGCTGAATAACTATGTATTAGGTCGCCAGTAACGGTGTTGACTAATTCGCCAGAGACTACCTCGCCAGATTCTGACAGCTCGAATGTGAGTAGACGTTCGTTTTGACGGCGTCCGACGCCAAAGCCACCGGCCCAGGTACCTGAATAATCTAGCTCTGAGAAGTATTCGGAATCAGGAGCTAAACTCAAGCTGAAAGTACCGCTAAGTAACTCACCAACAGCATTCTTGAAAGCATAAGTACCGCTGGTCTGCGTCAGCGATTTTGACATCTGCCCGTGTAGCTGCATGTGCTTCATGCCAGAATGTGGGTTAATTTCCATTGCCAATTCGCCGTCACTAAGCAAGTCAGAAACTATAGCACTGTCAGAGAGATCCCATTCATTGCCGATGCTGTCAGCAGCGCATTTTGCATTGCCATCTGCGTCGGCTGTGAAATAAAACAGACGCTGCGACATAGAGGCATCGTCTGGGGTTAATTGGCCGACCCAGCTACCAGTGAGATCCGTTTGGTTGAAGCTGCTCGCGGCACCTGATGACGCCGAAGACGGGGTATCTGTTGCTGCACCGCAGCCCAAGGCTAGCAAGCAGGGAAAGAAAACGTGGAGGTTTTTCATAGTTATAAGACGCTGTAAGAGGGAGTTAGTTCCGGTTTATTTTAACGACGCACTTCGAGGAAGCCGACGCCGTAATCTGTATCGGTGCCGACGCCACCGATTAAGGTAAGGTCGCGATCAACGAGAAGTGTGTCAAATTCGGCAATAGCGCCGTCGTCGGCCACTAGAGTCATGCCGTCGATGCGGCCGGTTGCTGTATTGGTTATAGCAAATGAACCGGCGCCTGCTGAATAGCTATGCAACACTAGACCAGAAACATAGTTTGTCATCTCACCAGAGATTACGTCACCATTACTATCTAGAACGAATGTCACTTGACGCTTGTTTTCGTTTACACCTATGCCAAGGCCGCCAGTCCATGTGCCTGAAAAATCAAGGCCATCAAAGAAGTCGACGCCGGTTGAGCGTGCAAGCAGAAAAGTGCCATTAGCAGTAATGTCATAGTAGTTAACATATTCGTAAGTGCCTGACAACTCATTCATCGCTTCATTCATGTTACCTTCAAGTAGCAAGCGACTTTGCTGCATCATTGAGTCGAATTCGATGAATACCTCTCCGTCAGTTAGTAAATTAGCCACTATCTGAGAATCAATATCGAGCCATTGATTCGACTTGCTATCTGCTGCCTCACTGACGACGCCGCCAGCTGCAGAACTAAAATAGAAGTTAAACGGATCTACGACACTTGAGTCAGGGCTTAGCGTTCCTACCCAGTCGCCATCGAGATCTTCAATTGCGAAGTTGGTCGAACCACTAGAGGTGCTACCGCCAGCACTTACTGTAGCTGGCCCAGAATGGGCGCAACTAAAGCTTAAAAGACAAATCAAGGCAGCCCAGGTTAGCTTAGGGCGGAAAGACAAGGGGTTGTTCATTATTTTATGAGCGGTGCATGCAGCAAAAGTCATTCATAGGAGCGTAAGAAGAGCACCAATATGTTAGTTTATATTATTTCGACCATACTTGAGTAGCTACTTAACAATTTTCAAGATTCTCCGCTATTTTGCGTATTATTAAACCAAAAAAGTGTTAGTTTTTAAGGAACATAGCTAGTTTTCAACCATCTCAAGCTAGCATCTCGCAACTTACCGTTGAAATTCCTCTAATGAACAAATTAATCGCATCAGTGGCCATCCTAAGCTTAGGTAGCCTTTTTTCCACCCCAATTAGCGCCCAAGAGCCGAACGAAGGTCAAAATACAGTTCTCAGCTCATTTGATGACTGGCAGCAAAATTTTGGCTCTGAATGGCGCTTACGTCGCCACAACGATTTACCCACGGCACAGTTTTTATGGGGATATCACTCTGCGGCACCATTCCTGCCACAAACGGATGGCGATTTCGAAGAACTGGCCCGCATCGCTTTTGATGATGCTTACGATATGTTCGGCATCGACGATTTCAGTCTCAAACTGATAAATGTAAAGCACCTCGACTTGCAGCAAATTGCCACTACTGATAAGGTGGCCGTAGAATTCGCTCAACGCGTTAATGGTATTGATGTGGTTGGTGGTTCAGCACAAGCGTTGTTTACTCCACAAGGAGAATTACTCGCACTCGATGGCCTCGCCCTACCGCACTTGCGCACATTCAACGCTCGTCCACAAAACGATCGCTTTGTAGCAGTCAGTGCCGCGATGAATGAGTACCAAAAATTAGAAGGCGGACGTGAGCCAAACTCGGTGTCGTCACCTGAATTAGTAATCGTTAAGCATAAGCAAGACAAGTTTCTACAGCCACGCTTGGCGTGGTCGATTGAATTGCGCAACAACGAAGATTCAACCTCTCCAGCCGGACGCAAAATATTTATTGCTGCTGACGGAGGATATGCAATGCTTGAGCAACGTAATTTGATTCACAACCAGCAAGCGTCTGGTACTGTTGAATCCAATGCGACACCAGGTACTTCTGCACATGGCAGCGGCAACTTGCCAACTTTACACAACATGCCTTATATGTATGTCACGTCAGGTGGTTCCACTTACACCACCGACATCAATGGTAATGTCACAATCCCAGCAGCTGGTAACGTTAGCGCAAGTTACAACGGGATATACTGCCGCGTTTATAACCAAGCGGGTAGCGATCACGTTGCGAGTACAAACTTTGTAGCTGGCAGTGGTAATGTGCTAACGATGAATACTGCTAAAACAGAATTCATAACCGCAGAAGCCAGTTCTTATGATTCTGTAAATGATTTTAAGATTTGGTTAGAGAGCATCGATCCAAATGACGCCACCATGGATTTCCAGGTTACGACTAATGTAAATCTCAATTCAACATGTAATGCTTACTACGATGGTGTGTCGATCAACATGTACAGCGCAGGCGGTGGCTGCAGCAACACTGGCTTCAGCACGGTAGTCGCTCACGAAGAAGGACACTGGGCTAACACGAGATACAATAGTGGTAATGGTTCAGATGGCTTCGGCGAAGGTAACGCCGACGTATTCGCAATGTACATCTACGATACGCCTATCGTCGGAGAAGGCTTCTTTACGACTGGTGGCTACATCCGCAACGGTACTAATAATCGTCAATACTGTGGTGACACCAATGGTGGTTGCTACGGTCAAGTGCATACCGACGGTGAAGTTTTAATGGGTGCGCTGTGGAAAGTTCGCGAACGCCTTGACGCCACACTTGGTAACACTGCTGGCGACTTTACTGCCGATACACTATTCATCGCCTGGATGAACGCTTACAACGATAGCACCATTAACTCGATCATCGAAGAGCACTGGTTAGTACTTGATGATGATAATGGTAACATCGGTGATGGTACTCCTAACTACGCCGACATTGATGGCGGCTTCCGCCAGCAAGGCTTCCCCGGAGTCGATCTTGATATTATTCAGATATTGCACACCGAATTAGGCAATAGCTTAAGTGAAGCCGGCCCGTACGTAGTTAACGCTGACATCACTAGTTTGGTCGGCTCTAGCGTGACTGCTGCTGAAGTAACTTTTACGGTTAACGATGGCGCGCCTACAACAATCAACATGAATAACCCGATTGGTGCTGACTGGACTGTTGGTATTCCCGGACAAATTTCTCCGGCGCGCGTTGAGTATTACATTACTGCGCACGACGCTGCTGGCAACAACGAGGACTTACCAAGCAACTCAGCGTTTTCATTCGTAGTAGGTGTTGAAAGCCAAATTTACTTTAATGATTTCGAAGGTGCTGGCGACGAAGGATGGACTCACGCACAAGTCGCAACTCAAGATGATTGGCAACGCGGCACACCTGCTGGCAAGGCTGAAGATCCAAGTGCTGCTTACTCTGGAGCTCAGTCTTGGGGCAACGACATTGGTGCAGCCGGCTGGAATGGCCTCTATGCCACGAACGTTAACAACTACCTCCAATCACCGGCTATCGACTGCTCGGGTGCAACCGGCGTAACACTACGCTTTGCGCGTTCACTTGCTGTTGAAGAAGGCCTCTATGACAATGCAAAGATTAAAGTCAATGGTATTACTGTTTGGGAAAATCCACTTAGCGGTCACCTCATTGATGCGAACTGGAACATGCAAGAAGTTGACATTTCAGCCATTGCCGACAACAACCCAAGTGTCAATGTACGCTTTACTCTAGAATCAGACGGCGGCCTTGAATTCGGTGGATGGAATATTGACGACTTCGAGGTGATGACATTGGGCCCTGTGCCTGGTGGCGGCAGTAATGTACTCACCCTCGCTGGTGATACTGTCGGACAACGTGGTAGTAGCGTTTCATACAGCATCGGCAACATGCAGCCTGGTTCAAACTTTGCAGTACTTGCAAGCCTAAGCAATAGCGGCTCCGTCATTCTGGGCAATGCCTTTGATATCGGCTCACCTTACTCCATCGTTGCACAAGGCGTTGCAGATCTAAGCGGTAACGGTTCAGTAACGTTCATCGTTCCGATGCGCCTTTCAGCAGGTGCTATTGGATATATTGAAGCGGGTGCACAATCTGCTCTTGGCGTCGATGACTCAAACATGTTAACCATTCTAATTCTGTAATCAGAAATGCGTTTTCTTCTTAAAGCATCTCTAGTTGCGATTCTTGGCGCCTCATGCGCAACAGCGCGACCAGAGATGAACCACAACAGTGACGACCTCATTTCAGCTTCAGTTTCCCATCCTAATCGGATGGGAAGCGACCTTAAGCGCGACGCGAATCGACACCCAGCAAGTGTCTTGGATTTCTTCGGTATAAAGCCAGGCATGCACGTGGCGGACATGATGGCCGGTGACGGTTATTACACCGAACTCTTATCGCGTGCAGTCGGCGAAGACGGCCAAGTCTACTGCCAAAACACTGCGATTCCGTTACGCGTTTTTGCAGAAGCCCCGCTCACCGAGCGCCTGCTGAATAATCGCTTGCCTAACGTTATGCGTCTCGACACTGAATTCAAGGATGCCGGCTTACCCACTGATCTTGATGCGGCGCTACTGGTGCGTTTCTACCACGACTTTGGTTGGCAAAAAGTCGACCGCAAAGTGTTTAACGCACTCATGTTTAATTCACTCAAGTCCGGCGGCCTATTCGGCGTAGTCGATCACCACGCAAAAGAAGGCGCTGGTATGAGTGAAGGTCAGCGATTACACCGAGTCGAAGCACAATTAGTACGTGCCGAGATTGAAGCTGCCGGCTTCGTGTTCGAAGCTGAAAGCCAAACGTTATTCAACCCCGATGACACTCTAGACTGGAAAATCTTTTCTAGCGAGCATGGCGGTCAAGACACGACTTCGCGTTTCATCTACCTCTTTAGAAAACCTTAAACAATCCATACTATGTTAGCCTCAATCACGATAGCCCTATTCGCTCAACAGCTAAGCGTTCAACCGATAGACTTCGCAGCCTACCACTACGGCCAAGACATCGAATTACGCGACGCCTTAATTCGCCAAGGAGAAATGTTTGACGATGTAGGCACTTATATCATCGGTGAGTTTGATCAAAATTTGATTACACGCTTTGCTGTTGAATGCATCGACATCCCTGATTTAAATGGCGACGAAGAATTATTTACTATCGTGGCGCATCCGGAGCATCACGATCAAGCGTTGGCGGCATTAGGTCGGCAACTCTGGACATCTCCTGGCGGACATGTACAATTACGCGGTCTCACCAAAACGATGTTGGCAACGGTTAGTGGCCCGATTTTTCAGTGCCACGGTGCCGTCCGCAAAATCGGTACACGCGCAATAACTCCGAGCAAATTTAGTGGTGGTCGCAGCAACGCAATTGCTCCGAATGCTTTTGTACAGGGTTTGGTGGCGCAAGTTAGCCAAACCAATCTAAGCACCGACGTCGCAACCATGGAGGCCTTCGGCACACGCCGTCATGGTCAACCGGGTGAGGTTGCTGCCGAAAATTGGTTAGTGTCGCGCCTGAGTGCTTTGGGTTTAAACACTACTACGTTTGACTACGACACTGGCGCTGATGTAGTTATTGCCGAACTGCCCGGTAGCATCGACCCAAGCAAGATTGTAGTTATTGGTGCTCACTACGACTCTATTAATTATGCTGGTGATACGGCCACTGCCCCTGGCGCCGATGACGATGCCTCTGGTACTTCGGCAGTGCTTGAAATCGCTCGCATTTTAAGTGGTCAACAATTTGATTATACCATCCGTTTTTGCGCATGGTCTGGCGAAGAATCGGGCTTGCTAGGCTCAGAAGCGTACGCCGCGTATCTAGAAGCAAGTGGGCAAAACGTTATTGGCATGGTGCAACTCGACATGATTGCGTACCGTGCGCCTGGCGACAGCCTTAGCGTTGGCTTTGTGACCAACGATACCGATCCTGGATTAAACAGTTTCGCTATGGATATCTACCAAGCTTACGTCCCTACACTACCGGTGAACATTGGCTATTTGTCTGGTGGCACTAGTGATCATCGATCCTTTTTCAATCACGGATTCCCATCGACTTTCCCGTTCGAAGACCTAGGTTCGTATAGCCCATTCATTCACGGTTACAACGATGTCAGTGGCACGTCAGCTAATGATTTTGTATTGGCAACTCTAATTACTCAAGGGGCATTGGCCACGGTTGCCGAATTGGCGCAGCCATTGTCGATGACTTTAAGTCACACGCCACTCGCTGACACACAAGACGAGAGCGGGCCTTACGTTGTGAACTTGAATGCGATATCGAATACGTCTGCGACTGTTAGCACTGCCACTTTATACTGGAAACTAGACACCGCAAGCACCTTTAATCAAGTCTCAATGTCGCCAACGGCAGGGAATACTTTTAGCGGTAATATTCCCGGACAGGCTAGCCCGGCAAAGGTTGAATACTACGTAACTGCGATCGACTCCTCCGGCAATCAAAAATGGTTACCTGATGGTTTTAATGCTGGCGAAAATAACTACCGTTTTCATGTCGGACTGTTTCAATCAATCTTCTTTGACGACTTTGAGAGCTCAACCGACAACGGCTGGACGCACGTGCAATATGCCACTCAAGACGACTGGCAGCGTGGTGCTCCGCAAGGTCAAGCCGGCGATTCGGCAAGCGCTTTCTCTGGCTCAAATGTTTGGGCGAACGATTTAGGCGGCAGCGGCTGGAACGGCTCATACGCTACGAATGTAGATAATGCGTTACTGTCGCCGATAATTGATTGTTCAGCGAAAACGGGGGTTACTCTAAGCTTTGCACGCTGGCTAACCGTTGAAGAATCTCAATATGACCAAGCCGAAATTCGAGTGAATGGCAGCGTTGTCTGGAGCAACCCAGCCAACACTAATCTCTTAGATAATAATTGGAGCGTGCAAGACATAGACATTTCAGGCTATGCCGACAACAACCCGGCAGTGCAGGTTGAATTTCGATTAAAATCCGACGCCGGTCTAGAATTTGGCGGCTGGAACATCGACGACTTCGAACTTTACACGGTTGCTAGTTCCGGTGGTTCAAGTAATGTGCTCAATCTAAATGGCGCAACTGTTGCACAACCTGGCCAAGCAGTTAGTTATTCATTGACTAATATGCAACCAAATGCAAGGTACGGTTTATTGGTCGCCCTCAGTAATGCTGGCACTAGCATTTTTGGTCATAACTTCGATATCGGGTCGCCCTACACCGTTGTGCGCACCGGCACTGCCGATGGTAACGGAGCCGCAACCATAAACTTTAGTGTTCCGATGTCGGTTGCACCAAACACTATTGCTTACGTCGAAGGCGGCGCAATGAATAGCTCCGGTGTCGACGACTCGAATATGCTAACACTACTTATTTTGTAGCAGCGGTAACTAGTGGCGCTAATTCTCCGCGGGCATGCATCTCGCGGACGATGTCGCCACCACCCACAAATTCGCCACCGATAAACACCTGTGGTGTCGTTGGCCAATCGGTGATTGAAATTAAAGTTGGCTTGATGTCTTCGTGCTCGAAAATATCAACCACCTCAAATGGGCAACCGATTTCATTGAACATATCTACTACAGCTTTAGAAAAGCCACAGCGTGGAAACATTTTGTTACCCTTGGCGAAAACCAAAACGGTGTTATCAGCAATTGCTTGCTCGAGTTGTTGTTTGAGATCAGTCATTGTCAGAGAAGGTGCTTATTTGGACAGCGTGGATTTCGTTAGTACCATCAGTCATATACGGACGGACGGCTTCCATTACTAATTTATGTTGTTTAATCAAAGTCATATCAGTGAAACCAGGCCACACGACTTTAACTGCCCAATGATCGGCAGTACCCGTTAGGTCGGTAACTTGACAACTAGCACCAGCGATGGCGTCAGTAATTATTTTAGCAATGTCTTGATTTTCCATGAGAAGCGCATATTATATCGGCATCATGGCGAAAATCGAAATTTACACTAAAAATGTCTGCCCATACTGCACTCTTGCCAAGCGCTTGCTTGAATCAAAAGGTTTGTCATGGGAAGAAATCAACTTATCTACTAACCCAGAGCGCACCGAAGAAATGCTCGAGCGTTGCGACGGTCGCATGACGGTGCCTGAAATCCTTATTAACGACAAGTTAATTGGTGGTTACGACGACTTGGCCGAGTTAAACAAGTCTGGCGAATTAGATACGTTGACGAGCTAATTAGCCGCCGAGCAAAAAGTGTACGACATCACTTTCGCGCATTTCATAATCACGGCCTTCGGTGCGTAACTTGCCCGCAGACTTAATCGCTGATTCCGATTCATGTGCAATCAAATCATCGACGGAGTAAACTTCGGCACGGATAAACTGCTTTTCGAAGTCAGTATGGATGACGCCGGCAGCAACGGGTGCTGAATCGCCTTTATGGATGGTCCAGGCGCGTACTTCTTTTTCGCCAGCAGTAAAGTATGTTTGCAAGCCAAGCAGCGTATAGACCGACTGGATTAAGCGTCCGAGACCTAGTTCTTCTACGCCTAGATCTTCCATGAACATATCGCGATCTTCGGGGTCGAGGTTGCGCAATTCTAGCTCGAGGTCGCCGCAGATAGGCACCCACTGGCAATTATATTCAGCAGCGTGTTTAGCGACTGCTTGACACCATTCGTTTTCGCCAGCCAAATCGTCGTCAGCGACATTTGCCACGTACAGCATCGGCTTGATGCTCATCAAGAACATTGGCTTAAGGTATTCGAGTTCGTCAGCCTTCCATTCTACAGAACGTAGTTGGCTGCCCTCGGCTAACACCGCTTGTGCTTTGACGAAGGTGGCATGTTGAGCGACGACTTCTTTGTCACCGAGTCGCAGTTTTTTCGCCAAGCGATCGATGTTGCGCTCGACTGTAGCCAAGTCGGCAAGCGCGAGTTCCATTTCAATGATTTCGATGTCGCCTAATGGGTCGATCGCTTCGTCGCGTAAAACCTTATCGCCACCGAAACAACGCACCACTTGCATGACGGCATCACACTCTTTGATGTTCGACAAAAACTTATTGCCCATGCCCTCGCCTTCACTTGCGCCCTTTACCAGGCCAGCGATATCAACCACTTTAACCACTGCTGGAATCACTTTTTGCGTGTTGATACGCGAATGGATTTCAAACAGACGTTGATCAGGTACTTCGACGATCGCAGTATTAGGATCGATAGTACAAAAAGGGAAATTACCCACTTCGGCCTTAGCTTCGCTTAAGGCGCTAAAGATGGTGGATTTGCCTACATTAGGTAGGCCAACAATGCCGCAGGAGACGCTCATAGGGGGCAAATTGTAGCGTCGCGGCCAAATAAAACTAGAACAACGGCTGGCCGTCCATAACTTTCGGCTGCTCGAGATTCATTATCTTAAGCAAGGTCGGTGCGACATCGGCAAGAACACCCTCGCGCATTTCAACACCGCTGAATGCATCGCTGATTAGCAGCAACGGCACCGGATTAATGGTGTGCGCCGTGTGGACGTCGCCGGTAACCGGGTCGCGCATCTGTTCAGCATTGCCGTGGTCAGCAGTAATAGCCACCGTTCCTCCGAGCTCTAGCGCTTTATCGACAATCTGCTTCAGGCAAGCGTCAACCGCGCGCACCGCGGCTTCAGCAGCTGGGATAAGGCCAGTGTGCCCCACCATGTCAGAGTTGGCGAAGTTAATCACATACTGTGCATGTTCACCGGCTTCGAGCTTATTCAGCACTGCAGCCGTTATCTCGTAGGCCGACATCTCGGGCTTTAAATCGTAAGTCGCCACTTTAGGCGACGGCACCAAATGCCGATCTTCGCCAGCGAATTCAGCTTCGCGGCCACCGTTGAAAAAGAAACTAACATGCGCTTA
>JBLINB010000052.1:0-11134 GCA_047638975.1 Myxococcota bacterium | reverse complement strand
CAGAATGATAGACTTAGTCACAGGCGGGTGTGGTTTTATAGGATCGCATATCGTAGAAGCCTTATTAGCACGCGGCCGTAAAGTACGCGTTGTGGACAATTTATCGACGGGCTACCAACACAACATTCAGGGGCTCGATGTCGAACTGTTACTCGGTGATATCAGTGATATAGAAGTGGCGCAACAAGCATGCATCGGAGTAGAAAATGTTTACCACCTAGCAGCGCGTCCAAGTGTTCCTTATTCGATCGAACACACTAAGAAAGCTTATCGTGCAAATCATCAAAGCACTCTGTCACTTATTGAAGCTGCCAGCGCACAAGACGTAAAAAGCATCGTTTTCTCTTCAAGTTCGGCGGTCTACGGCGACGAGCCGACTCTGCCGAAAACCGAAGATTGCTCTTTGGCACCTATGTCGCCGTATGCCGAACATAAATTGGCCGGTGAAATGGCCTTAGCCGCCAGCTCTTTATCGACTGTGGCGCTGCGTTACTTCAACGTCTTTGGTCCTAAACAAGACCCGTCATCTCCATACTCAGGGGTGATCTCGCTGTTTTCGAAATGGGCTCATGACAAAACCCCGGCCAACATATTTGGAGACGGACTCCAGACGCGCGATTTTGTTTTCGTCGACGATGTAGTTAATGCTAACCTAAACGCTACAGATTATGCTTTAGCTAATCATGGCTCTGCTGTGATCAATATCGCTACTGGCAAAGCCATTACCGTATTGCAACTCTGGAAAGACATCTGCGAAATCTGCCAATTCGATGGGGCACCTGTTAATTATCATCCAGGACGTGATGGCGACATTCGCGATTCAGTCGCGGACATCAGTCGCGCGCAACAGCTACTTGATTACAGCGCGCAAACCAGCTTGTTAGAAGGTTTACGTCACTGTGTGAGCGTTGATTAAAGAGTAAGTTGCCCTTGGTGGTAACTTCCGTCTTTTGATGACCACAATATATTGAAGTCATCGCGCACAAACTTAGAATTTTTCAAGAGCGCGACTAACTGAGCCATTGAAGACACTGGCGTCCAGACGCTAGCCGAACCGGTGTCATTTAAGCGTACTGCATGAATAGCATCGCCAACTTGCAGCTTTAATTTAGCAGCAGGTGAGTCATTAATCACCGTAATAATTTCAACGACACGCGAACGTCGCGGCCATCCGTTTTCGTCGGTATAGCGCAAAGTTGAAGGGCGGCCAGTCAAACCGAGCAGGCCAATCGTGTCGCGCGTTCCGATAGAGGGCAAACTTATTTCTAAATGAAGGAAGCGCTGTGCGCGTTCAATTTCTATCTCAAACTTTTCACCACTATCGATTAAGAGTAGTTCGCTGTTGAGTTCTTCGAGGCTAGCGACTTCAATACCATTTACAGATAATATAGTGTCGTTCAAGGATAAACCTTGCGCTAGTGACGGCGATCGCGGATGCATCTGCGACACAGTCAAATCATCATCGGACTCAAGGACCACACCTAGCCATACGCGTGGTCGTCGTAAACGCTCTTGCAATATCTTGTTAACCTGTTGAATAGGGATAGCGTAGCCAATACCATCAGCAGACTGCGCCGTAGCGTTATTAATGCCTATCAATTCGCCTAAAGAATTAAGAAGTGGCCCCCCAGAATTGCCAAAGTTAATCGCAGCATCCGTTTGGATAAGACCTTTAAATCTAATTGTTTGCCCTCGACCCGTCGTGACATTTATATCGCGATGAATCCCAGACAGAATCCCAGAAGTCAACGAGTGAGCATTGCCAAGTGGCGAGCCAATCGCAATGACCTTTTCACCGATCATTAAATCATCTTCTTTAGCAAAAACGATAGGCGGATAGTTTCCTTTATCGATTATCTTAAGTAACGCCAAATCGGATTGGATGTCAACACTCAATAAGCGCGCAGAAACAGGTGCGCGTTTAAATTGTTCGCCAAAAGTCAATTGGTAAACAATGGTGCCAAGATTAGTTGCTTGACTTACCACATGTGCATTGGTGATGACCAAGCCCCGTTCATCGATAATAACCCCAGTGCCTTGACTGATTTGCGTACTAGATTGCGGGATAGACTCCATGTTAAGCACCTCGCTTGGGCCCAATCGCACCGCGTAGACACCAATATTGACAACCGATGGGCCTGATGACAGATAGACACGGGCTTCTGTGGTAAACCTTTCGTTCTGGTGGTCTAGCTGTTGGGCCATCGCCAAGGCGGCAAAACACACAAAGGCTATTAGCGGTAGTAATCTAATTCGCATATATTCATTTTACGCGTCGCGACCAAATATGTTAGTAAAGAATGGTGGGCGTTACAGGACTTGAACCTGTGACCCCCAGCTTGTCGAGCTGGTGCTCTAGCCAACTGAGCTAAACGCCCATTCTTTATGGCGCAAAGTTTAACGCCGCGGCGCTGCTTTGGGTAGTAGCTTATTACGCCAATCTTGGCACAATTGAGTATCACGCTCAGCCGCCACCAAGCGTATTTCTAGGTAGCGCAACGCATCTTTCAAAAAGAGTTGGCGACGCAACTGCGCAACTGCCTTTGGACTAATACCATGCTTGCCCGGCGCGATGCTTACATCGAGGCGATGTTGCAGCGCCAGGATGTTTTTCGCATCAGAGAGCGCGTGACGCGGCATATGTGCACGCTCTTGGAAGGGCCGCAGCCACGATACGGCCACACGCTGTGGCGTATTAAAATCATACTGATCGCTAGCCATGACTTCTTGTTCGACCATCGGCCCGTAAAGTACCGCTAACAATAAAGCGCTGCTTGGCGCATTGCGCCACGGCATACTGTCGAGGGCTGCCATGTTGCGTAACAGCAAATTATAATTATCCGGACTCTCTTCAATCCACGAGCTTACCTCAGGCAGCATCGTTGGCAACAGCTTAAGCTCAAACAAATCAGCGAGTACTCCGGCCATGCAGCGAGTGCGCATCAAACGTAGCACTTCGTCGGCAATGCGTGCTGCAGCGGCTTCTTTTACTACATAAGCTAATTCGTGCGCCGCATTTATTTCGTCTTCGCCAGCGTCAAAATCAAGACGCCGCATAAACTTAATCATTCGCAGGATACGCACTGGATCTTCTTTGAAACGCACTAATGGATCACCGATAGAGCGCATCAAACGCTTCTCTAAATCGTCGATGCCACCGGTGTAATCATAAATCTCACCAGACTCTGGATCAAGGTACAAAGCATTAACAGTAAAGTCGCGGCGTAGCGCATCACTTTCGAGTGTGCCGTAATTGGCATCGCGCTCGAGAGTCTTGGTATGCTCAGCATTCTTAGGCTCACTGCGAAAAGTCGCGACCTCGTAAATTTCGTGGCCATTACGCACATGCACGATAGGAAAGCGCCGTCCAATAATACGCGAACGCCTATTAAAAACACGCCGTACTTGATTGGGAGTGGCCGCAGTCGCGATGTCAAAATCTTTCGGCGAAGCACCAAGCAACAAATCTCGCACGCAGCCACCCACTAAATAAGTTTCGTGACCTGCTTTGCGTAGTTGACGAACCACTGAAACAGCACGCTGGTCAAGTTTCTTTGCCGGAAATGGCATATCGATAATTCGCGGTCGAGATGATGACGACATACGCTAACTACTTAGGCCGCTTGAAATGCAAAACAAAACGCTCGCCGCGTTCTTCGCTAAGCAGATATTTATGTTCTGCGATTAGCTTCCAGCGACTGCCATGCTCTTTTATTTCTTTCCATTCATCTTGCCATGACGGGCCAGCCATCAAGCATAGACGCCGAATCTTTAAGGTCTTTCTGTCGAGACGACGTAAGAACTTAGGTAATGGCTCTACCGCACGCGCACAGATCCAATCCGCTTGTGGATCGAGTTTAGATGCGATCTCTTCTGCTTGGCGCGCATGCACGTCAACGTGCATAAACTCGAGTAGCATGCGGCATTCTTCTAAGAACGCCGCTTTCTTGCCATTGCGTTCGCAGAGATGAAAATGCTTGTCTGCATACATTGAAGCCCATATCAAACCAGGCAATCCACCACCCGAGCCCCAATCCATGAAGCAGGCGGTGCCAGGCATAAATTTTGCAGCTTTAATGCAATCAATCACATGATCGCCAATTAAGCGCTCGTAATCTTTAGCACCAGTCAGGTTGGTGACTGTGTTTGCTGCCATTAAGAAGCGACAATAACTTAATATGGAGTATTGCGCTGAGGCAGGGTATTCAAGGACATCGCTTAATGCCTCGCTAATCGCATCGACCAGGTGCTGCGGCACTTGCTCAATGCCGGCTTGGTCGGGGTCGGGAATGCCAGGGAATGCCATAATGTTGAAAGTGGCAGGGCAGGCAGGACTCGAACCCGCAGCATGCTGATTTGGAATCAGCCGCTCTACCAATTGGAGCTACTGCCCTGACGCCGCGATAAGATACCTGTATCTGTCAACTAACTCAACCCTAATGGCAAAAAAAGTAAAACACAAGAAACCGTCTATCATCGACAATCGACGGGCGCGACGCAATTACGAGGTCATAGAGACTCTCGAAGTTGGTATTTCGCTGGTGGGTACTGAAGTCAAGGCACTCCGCGAAGGCCGAGTCAGCTTAGATGAGGCCTATGTTCACATCGTTGGTAGGGGTTTAGTCCTTGAACGCGCGCATTTCGGCGAATACAGCAATGCCAACATCAACGGGCACCCGGCATTACGTCCACGCGCCTTGCTGGCGCATAAGAAAGAAGTGCTGAAGCTAGAGATCGAGGTCAAGCAGAAGGGTTTAACTTTGATACCCATGAAAATGTACTTTAGCGGTCGCTGGGCCAAGGTAGAGGTCGCTTTAGCCCGTGGACGTACTGATTACGATAAGCGCCAGGTGATGAAAGAGCGTGATGCGAAACGTGATATAAAGCGGTTTCTCTAAGACATCGCGAATAATCTTAGACAGGGACTACATTCCATGCACTCTGAGCTTCTCTCTTGGTTTCAGCAAAACCGCCGCCTGCTTCCGTGGCGCCAACAGCGTCATGCTTACGGCGTCTGGATTTCTGAGGTTATGTTGCAGCAGACGCAAGTAGAGACCGTCATCCCTTTTTACGAACGTTGGATGGAACGTTTCCCAGATGTCGCGATATTGGCAGCAGCGAATGAAGATGAAGTATTGAAGTATTGGTCGGGCCTTGGCTACTATCGTCGCGCGCGTTTTTTGCATCAGGGTGCGCGCTACATTGTCGATGAATGCGCTGCTAGTTTTCCGACTTCGGCCGAGGAATGGTTGAAGGTGCCGGGTGTAGGGCCTTACACAGCTGCGGCAGTGGCATCCATCACACTTGGCGAAAGAGTTGCAGTAGTAGACGGCAACGTAAAGCGCGTCGCCGCTAGATTGCTAGGTATAAAGTTAGCGCTGAATGACCGCGCGCTACACAGCAAGGCCGAGGCGTGGTCGCAGCAACTGCTCTCAAGCACCAGTAATGACGACTTCCGCGCCGGAGACTGGAACGAGGCACTCATGGAACTCGGCGCTACCGTGTGTCGTCCGCGTCTGCCACTTTGCGAGACTTGCCCGGTGCAAGACTTTTGCAAGACGCGGCAATCAGCAGCGGATCCTAACGAATTCCCGCTGGCGGCTAAGCGTAAAAAGTTTGTCGCACTTGAACTCGATTATGTTTGGTCTGCGGATGGCGCGCGCTGCGCATTAATTCAACGCGAACAGGGCTGGAACATAGGTTTGTACGAAGCGCCGACCCGCGAGCAATGGACGGGAGAAATAGGCGAGAAGATAGGCTCGCTAAAGCACACGATTACGCACCACAAGATTACGGCTCATTTTTACAGAGGCGTAGGCGACTCGCAACTGCCACAGACAGACCCCGACAGCGTCCCGTTATCAGGGCTGATGCGCAAGTGGCTAAAGCGCGTTGACACCCTCTAAATCGCATAGCTTGGCGCGATATCTTCCATTAGCTTTATTTTTGTGGTATACTTAAGTTACAACAAAGATGGGGGCGATCGGTTTCGACTGGAATGTCATTAGTCTAAGTTGCGTGTCGAGGTTGAAATGAGGTCCTCGTAAAAATCATTTCAAGGCTATAACTGCCAAAAATAATTACCAACTCGCAGCCTAGTGCTGTGTCACCTTGTAGAACCTTGCTCGTCGGTTCTCTCGGTGCTTGATGACGAGATAGCAACTAGACCCTGGCCCGGGGAAAGGAAGCGAAATTTAATGGGCTTGTTGCGTCAAAGCTTTGTTAGCTGTGCGTTGAAGTAACAAGATTTAACAGCTAAATACACACGTAGACGCTTTTGCTTAGGCCTCTTAGGACGCGGGTTCGATTCCCGCCGCCTCCACCATTTTTGTGCGCAACAGCGTAGAAGATGGGCTATCTTTTTATTACGCTTTAGGGGATGCCTTCCTGCCTCCGCCGTATGCTGCTATTACTCTTGCCAATGAGCTTGGTATTTGTTTCTTGCCAGGTCAACCCTGCACTCAGCATATATGATTTGGCGGCGATTCATAATCCAGTAACATGGCAACCCGTGGCCAATGCCGAGGTCGAAGCGCGCTACGAAATAAGTGACCACCGCGAACTCGAAGAAGCCATCCTCGTTAATATGGGTAGCGTCGATTCGCAAGACTTCAGCAATGCTTTTGAACTCAGTTCATGGATGCTGCTGGTGCTGGTGCACGATGAAAACTCGGATGCGCGACGCTTATCACTTGCGATCCTCGGCAACATGGCGGGCGGCTGGGTGACTCACAATAATGCGCGCGCATATGACGATGGTGTTTTAAGTATTGAGCAAGGATTGGCGATGATGTCCTCGTCGACAACGGCTGCAGAACTTGAAGCGGCCTGTCTTGCAATCCTAAAAGCGCCGACCCCAAATACTTATGTTGCGGCGCGCATCATGGCCGCACTTGGCCGCACCATTCATTTGTTTGCCGTCGACCCGCCACGCCATGCCGTGATTACTTCTATGGCATTGCGGATGGTCGAGGTAGGGCTTTCTGCTGCGATGGCAGATTCTGACTCCGATGTTTCTACAAGTGCGCAGCGGACTATTGAACTCTTGATGGAACACGCCCATTGAAATCTATATTTTCTGTAGTTCTTAAGACAGCCATTGCTGTCGGGTTAATTTATTTTATCCTGCAACAGGTGGACTTTACAGACATTGTAGGGCATATCTCGAATGCCAATATCAGTCTGCTCGCTGCCGGAATCGGTTGCTGGCTACTTTTGTGTTTGCTCGGAGCTTTGCGCTGGTGTTGGCTAACTAATGCTGCTGACGTCTCGATTACTTATACGCGCAGTCTTAAGTTGCTCTTCATTGGCTTCTTCTTTAATAATGTGATGTTTGGTTCGACTGGTGGCGACGTTGTACGCGCCTACATGGTCACTCAAAACATGACCGGGAATAGATGGCGAGCGGTGGTAGCAGTCATCGTTGATCGCGTCATTGGCCTATTTGCGTTGCTCAGCATTGCTTGCGTGATGTTGTATCTTTTCGAAAGCTCTGACCCCGAGAAATTCGCCGCGATTCCGGGACTGCACACCATGCGCCTTCTCGTAACGGCGTTTGTGGTAGTGTTTGTCGCTTGCGTAATGATTTACATGTCCACGCGTGCGCGACGCTTTCTGCGCATTAAAACGATTATCTCAAAGCTGCCGTTTCAAGGCTTAATCGAGAAAATACACGATGCCTTATCCCTTTATCGCCAGCAATATCCAGCAGCTATAAAAGCCTTCTTGGTATCTATACCTTTGCAGTTTTCAGGCATCTGCGCTTTTTACTTTATCGCGACTGCGCTCGACTCATCTTTAGTCTTCCGTGACCACGCCATCGTCTTTCCCCTAGTTCAAACAGCCTCAGCAGTGCCTATAGCCCCAGCGGGTTGGGGCGTCGGCGAACAACTATACGGCTTGTTCTTTGAACGTTTTGGCGACACTATCACCATCGGAGTAACAGCATCCGTATTGTTCCGCTTAATCACTCAAATCGGATTCGGACTCATCGGCGGACTAGTCTGGATTTCCTCTTCTGACCGCCGTTCAAATAAATAACATGAGTTTATCTGTTTTTGGATCCATTGGTCGTGACGACATTACAACCCCTTCCGGATCGGTAGAAGGAGTCGTCGGTGGTTCGGCTGTTTACTTTTCACTTGCCGCTTCGCTATTTACCAAAGTGCGTTTAGCAGCTAATGTCGGCGGAGATTTCCCAGATGAAGCTTGGCGCGTGTTGCGCGAACGTGGCACCGACTTCGCAGGCTTGCAGGTTTTCGCCGACAAGAAGACTTTTCATTGGGCGGGTAGTTATAGCGGCGACATGAACGAAGCAGAGACTTTAGTCACTGACTTAAACGTATTGATAGAGAAGCCTCTGGTTCCAGATTCATACGTCGATAGTAAATTTTTGTTTCTCGCCAACATGGCGCCTGAAACACAACTAGAAATTCTAGGTCAGTTCCCTGATTCCATCGTATTCGCGGATACCATGAATTTATGGATCGACATTGCGCGCGAACCGCTTAATGAATTATTGTCTAAGGTAGACGGCTTGATCTTGAACGACGCTGAGGCGCGCATGCTGACCGGTGAACAGAATCTCATTGCTGCCGGCGCTGCTCTGCAAAAAATGGGGCCTAAGTATGTGATCGTCAAGAAGGGCGAGCATGGGGCGTTCCTGTTTACTCCAGACGAGCGTTTCGGTTTATTAGCGTATCCCGTTAGTAAAGTCGTTGACCCGACTGGTGCAGGCGATTCCTTTGCCGGTGGCATGATGGGAGCACTTGCTGCTGGTCAAGACATGTCGGCTAAGGCCATTCACCGTGCAATGGCCTTTGGCACCGTATGTGCCTCATTTACGGTACAGGATTTCTCCGTAAAGGCGCTCGAGAGCGTCTCTATGGCCGAAATTGAGCAAAGGTTTAAAGAATTAGGCGAATTCTTAAGCTTTTCAGATGAATTCGCATGTCGCTAGGCCCTTTTAGGCGTCTTCTGAGGAAATAAATAATTTCTCTTGAAATGCCTAACAAAAGCCTTACACTAATGACAACCCAACTCTCAAAGAATAACGTGGTAAAAAAATCTAAATCAACATCAGCATCACCGCCTCCGGCACCAACGCCAAAACCAAAGACAGCCACTGCTAAGCAAAAGGCTATCGCCGAAGCATTAGCTGCGGTCCACAAAGATCACGGCACCGAAGCCGTAATGGATCTTTCGGCATCCCCTAAGGCACCCATCTCTGGCGTACTTACAGGTAGCCTCGGTCTCGACGCAGCTCTAGGTGGCAAAGGCCTACCACGAGGGCGTGTCGTTGAACTCTATGGCCCAGAATCTTCAGGTAAGTCTACGCTTGCTCTATCTGTAGTAGCCCAGGCACAAAAGAAAGGCGGCTTTTGCTTATACATCGATGCCGAGCATGCCTTTGATCCAGAGTATGCCCAAAAGCTTGGGGTAAGTATCTCGGGCGACAAGTTCTTGCTCTCACAACCCTCAACTGGCGAAGAAGGCCTCGATATCTGCGAAAAGTTTGTTAAGTCAAACGCTGTAGATGTCGTCGTAATCGACTCGGTTGCTGCACTGGTGCCAAAGGTCGAGATGAAAGGTGAAATTGGCGACGTCTTCGTGGGTGTGCAAGCACGCATGATGTCACAGGCCTTGCGCCGACTAACCACTGTAATCGGTAAAACAGATGCCGTAGTGGTCTTCATTAATCAGCTGCGCGAGAAGATTGGTGTGATGTTCGGCAACCCCGAAACAACACCTGGTGGTCGCGCGCTTAAGTTCTACAGCTCGGTCCGTATTGATATTCGTCGTATTGGCGCTATCAAGAACGGCGAAGAGATTATCGGCAACCGTACTAAAGCGACAGTCGTTAAAAACAAGGTTGCACCACCATTCCGTCGAGCCGAGTTCGACATTCTCTACACCGAGGGCATCTCAACCTCTGGCGATTTGATCGATTTGGGCTTACAGCACGGCTTCGTTACCAAAGCCGGTGCCTGGTTCAGTTATCAGCATCCCGATAAAGAGTCTCTGCGCTTAGGCCAAGGGCGCGAATCTGTACGCGCGATTCTGAACGAAAACCCAGAATTAGCAGACGAACTTGATTCTCTCATACGCGAGCAGTTAAATCCGGTTAAAATAGCACCTTCCAAGTCTTCAGGTACTCAATCTGAGGCTCCGGCCAAAAAACCAGCAGCTGAAAAAGCTAAGGCGGCCTCAAAATAAGTTCCCTTTGTCCTTACCGGTATGAGCAAACCTACAACGGTTGCTGAAATCCGCGAGGCGTTCCTTGGCTTTTTCGAAGCCAAGGGACATCTTCGTTTAGATTCAGATTCCTTAATTCCTTCCAACGACCCGACCTTGTTATTTACAGGTGCGGGGATGAATCAATTTAAAGACGAATTTATGGGTAGGGGGCGCGATTTCAAACGCGTCACTACTTCGCAAAAGTGCATTCGTGTTCCTGACTTAGAAAATGTAGGGGCAACTCCACGCCACCATACTTTCTTTGAGATGCTGGGCAACTTTTCCTTTGGCGATTATTTCAAGGAAGAGACCATCCCATGGGAGTGGCAGTTCTTCACAGAAACTCTCGGATGGGATCCAAAGCGATTTGTCGTTACTATTTTCGAAGACGACAACGAGGCTTTCAAACTCTGGAACGAAGTCGTTGGCCTAGATGCCGATCGCATCTACCGTCTTGGCGAAAAAGAAAACTTTTGGCCATCCTCAGCTCCATCGAAGGGGCCTAATGGTATTTGTGGCCCGTGTTCAGAAATATACTGGGACACCGAACCAGGCAAAGCTCTGCCTGCTAACGCTGGTCTCGAAGAGTTACCTGATAGGTTCGTTGAAGTCGGCAACTGTGTCTTCACCCAATTCAATCGACAAGATGGCGGGCAACTCGATCCACTGCCAAACAAAAACATTGATGTTGGCTTAGGCCTAGAACGTTTAGCAGCTGTGGCACAAAATGCCGTAAACAATTTCGAAACAGACTTGTTTGCACCATGCTTAGAATCGCTGCAAGAATTAACGCAGCGCAAGTACGTCACTGATTCTGGCGATGGGGTGCGTATGCGTCGTATCTCCGATCACGCACGTGCGGTGTTTTTCTGTATCGCCGACGGTGCGGTGCCAGCGC
>JBLINB010000051.1:0-11347 GCA_047638975.1 Myxococcota bacterium | reverse complement strand
ATCATCTTGCCGCAAGATGATGATGAAAACGGAGAAAGCGATACTGCGCAGCTAAACCTGTCGGCGTTCGCTAATCCAAGCTACTCAACTTCTGGTGGCGTAACCGAAAACGTTTCGGAAGACAATAAATAATTATCGTGACTGACACAGAAACGTCTACTGCCAGGCCTAGCCTGCATCAGCTTATCGTCAAGCATTCAGAACTTGACGATAACGAAGTTCACAAACTAACTGAGCAGTCTATTAGCTCGGGCAAGTCTCTCGACCGAATTCTGACAAGCAGAGGTGTCGATGATGTCAAAGTACTTGCAGCTTTTGGTGAGCACTTAAACATTGAGTTGGTTACCGAATTAACAGGTACTCAGGTGCCGGCCCTATTCGTTGATACGGTGCCTTTAGCTTTTGCACGCGCCCACGATGTCATTGCGATTCGCAAGGAAGAAGATGGCACTATCGTAATTGCGTGTGCGCATCCTCTAGACTTTCATCCGCAAGATGATCTGGCGGCGATGCTGCCTGCTGCTGTACGTTTCGTATTAGCTCCGCGCCCAGAAATCACGGAGTTGATTAATCGTGCTTTTCGCAATCGTTCTGATGGTGTCGATGACGCTCTCGATGATTTAGCCCAAGACGATATCATGGGCTTAGTTGCAGACCTCGATGAAAGTGAAGACTTGCTCGATGTCGCCAACAAAGCTCCGATTATTAAGTTAGTTAATTCGCTAATTTTCCAAGCTCTAAAGTTGCGCGCCTCTGACGTGCACTTCCAGCCCTACACCGATCGTATGCAGATTCGTTTTAGAATCGACGGCATACTTTACGACATGGAGTCCATCCCTAAAAACGCGCAGGATGCTATCACTTCGCGAATCAAGGTTATGGGACAACTCGACATCGCTGAACGCCGCTTGCCACAAGACGGACGCGCTTCAGTGCGCATTGGCGACGGAGAAGTTGACGTGCGTATTTCGGTAGTGCCTACCGCCGAAGGAGAACGCTGTGTGCTACGCTTGCTTGATAAGTCAGCACGTGTTTACGAGTTAGAGTCCATTGGCCTAGACGAGCAGAATCTCGCCACTCTTAAGCATTACGTTAAGTTCCCGCACGGCATCATTTTGGTTACGGGGCCAACCGGTTCGGGTAAAACGACGACCCTATATGGTTCTTTAACAGCGATTAGCACCGGAGAGAAGAACATTCTTACGATAGAAGATCCTGTTGAGTACCAACTCGACGGTATTTCTCAGGTGCAAGTGAATACTAAAAAGGGCTTAACTTTTAGTGCTGGCCTACGCTCCTTTTTGCGCCAAGACCCAGACGTGATGATGGTTGGTGAGATTCGTGATGTTGAGACCGCAGAGATTGCGATTCGTGCAGCGATTACCGGTCACTTGGTGTTCTCTACAGTACACACCAACGATGCTCCAAGCACCGTCACGCGTTTGATTGACTTGGGTCTCGAGCCTTATCTCGTATCATCTTCATTAGTGCTGGTTGTCGCGCAACGCTTGGTGCGTTGTCTGTGCAAGTCCTGCCACGAATGGGTTACACCAGACGATCATCATCTTAGTCAGTTGCACGCTATCGGTATCCGTCCAGACGAACTTACAGACGGCAAAATGGCTGTCGCTAAAGGTTGTCCCGAGTGCTTTCACTCCGGCTTCTCAGGACGAACTGCGCTGTACGAATTGATGCCAATGACCGATGACCTTCGCGAATTGGTGATGAATAACGAATCGGCTACAGTGCTTAAACGCGCTGCTGTAGCTGGTGGTATGCGTACCCTGCGCTCTGACGGAAACGCAAAAGTCATAGCCGGTATCACCTCACCAGATGAAGTATTACGAGTGACCCAACTCGACATGAGCTAATGCCTATTTACGAGTGGAAAGGCTTCGACGCCAAAGGTAAAAAAGCGAGTGGTGTCATTGACGCCGACTCTGAACGTGATGCACGTAGTAAATGCAAACGTCAAGGCAAATTTGTAAATGAGGTCGTCGAGACTAAAGGTGGTAAAAAGATAAAGTCCAAAGGCGGAAAAGCCAAGGCACAAAAGCAATCTAAATTACAAAAACGTTTAGATGCTGCGCGTGGACGCGGAGAAGGCGCCTCGCGTTCTAAAACGAAAACTGACGATGTAGCCACCTTCACCCGTCAACTTGCAACTTTAACAAAAGCTGGTATTCCCATTACCGAAGCTCTGCGTGCCATTATTGAACAAACCGAGAACAAGCGTTTGTCTATATTGTTCAGAGATCTGCGCGAACGCATTTCTCAAGGTGCGCCCATAGCTGATGCGATGGCTGCACACCCTGATTACTTTGACGAGCTCAACGTATCTATGGTGCGCGCCGGAGAGGCCTCTGGCCACCTAGATGAAGTGCTGATGAAGATGTCCGGCTTCATGCAAGAGCAGGCGCGTGTGCGTAATAAGGTGCAGGCCGCGATGACTTACCCTATCGTGATGTTAGTGGTTGGCTTGTTAGTGGTGGCGCTGTTGATCGGTTTTGTCGTACCGAAAATAACGGTGATGCTAGCGAATCAAGGAACCGAACTACCCTTGCCTACCCAAATCCTACAAGGTGCTTCTGATTTCTTAATTGGATACTGGTGGCTGGTCATCTTTATAATGATCTTAGGTATGTTGGGCTTCAATATGATCTACTCTTCCGAAAAAGGTCGTCTAAAAATAGACACTATGCTCTTAGACATACCGGTAGCCGGAGATCTCATCAAGAAACAAGCCATCGCTCGTTTTTCACAAACCTTTGCTACGCTACTCGCTTCCGGCGTACCCGTAGTGCGCTGTCTCGAAGTAAACCGCACCGTACTCGGCAATAAATTGATGGAAAACACCATCACCGAAGTGCGTGAAAAGATTCTAGAAGGCGCCGATATCGCAGGTCCGATTAAAGCCTCCGGAGTCTTCCCACCACTACTCGGGTATATGATTGCCGTTGGTGAGCAATCCGGCGAACTCGACCAAATGATGCAACAAATTGGTGACAGTTACCAAGAAGAAGTCGAAATCGCTACTCAAAAATTTACTTCCCTCATCGAACCGATTCTAATTTTAGTTTTAGCGGTTATGGTGGGCTTCATCATCTTGGCTATTCTTTGGCCAGTATTGCAGATGACACAAAACTTCTAATTATGAAAAAAACAACTCACTCAAAATCACGCAGCGCTGGATTCACCCTGATTGAAATCATGGTAGTGGTCCTCATCGTTGGCTTGCTACTTGGCACCGTCGGTACAAACGTCTGGAACTCACTTTTTAAGAGTCAATACAAAATCGCAGAAAACCAAATCCGGTTGTTTCAAGGTGCAATAGATATGTACAAGTCATCCACTTTTAAATATCCAGAAAGCTTAGAGGTTTTAGCCGAGCCAGATCCAATCAGTGGCGAGCCGATTATTAAGCGCATTCCGTTAGACCCATGGAATAACGAATACATGTATGAGTTTGATTCTGATAATCGCCCAGTGATCACTTGCTACGGTGCGGATGGCGCCCCAGGTGGTGAGAACATGGACGCCGATATTTCTTCTGAAACTATCGACGAATGATATCGCGCCAGCACACACGCGCTGCTGGCTTCACTCTGATTGAAATAACTGCAGTAGTGATTCTGATATCGCTACTTATGAGCATGGCTGTTGTTCGCCTTGATAGCGCTTTACCATCGACTCGTAATGAGTCTATGGCACGCGAGCTGATTGCCAATCTCGATTTTGCGCGCATGCAAGCAATAGGACGCGGCCAAAGTTATGCCCTAGTGCTTGATTTCGAGGAGCAACGTTTCGGGATTCAACTACCCTTTGATGACCAAGGAAAGTTAATAGCGAATGACGAAGACAAGCCCATCTTGCGCTGGCACAAAGTCAGTGATGGTGTAATGCTACGTAGCATTCTTGACCCACGTGGGGTCCGCATTCGCGAAGGCAAATACTCGATCCCTTTTGATGCCCAGGGCGCTGCACGCGATGTTTACATCTATCTTGGTGCTGAGCAGAATACTGATTACGAACTGACTATCCGCATCCTCGGGCTTACTGGTATTGCCAGTGTCGCACAAGGAACTCTAGAACCTACCATTTATGTCGAGCGTGATTTCTAGAGCAAAAAACACCCGTGCAGGTTTTACTCTGCTTGAAATTATGGCCGCCGTAACTTTGTTGGCCATTATTTTCACCACGGTTATGCAAATTCGTGCTGGAGCAATAGAAAAAGCCACCCGCGGACGCGCCCTCTCCATTTCTGCACGCCTCGGGAAAAGCTTATTGCATCAAATAGAATGTGGCTTGGTCGTCGACTTAATCGATGGCTATAGCGGAGATTTTTCTGAGGAAGGTTTTGGCCAATTCAAATACGTAATCGGAGTTGGCGACTCATCGCAATTCGCTAGTGCCTCCGCCAATGACCTTGAAGGCGTGTGGCGCGATTATCGCAAGAACCAAAGCGAAGACCTTAGTGAAACAGAAGATGAAAAGAAGCCGGAATTCACGCGGGTCTTTATTACGATCAGTTACCCCACTACCAACAGCGAAGAATTCAAAGACTACGTGCTTGAAGCTTTAGTTGACACCTGGGCTGTTGAACGCGATTTCGAACTCTATGAGTTTTTGTGGCCTGAGCTTAACCCCGATGAGATTGATTAATGCGCAATAAATCGCGAAAGGCTTTCACCCTACTCGAGGTATTGATTTCATTAGCTATCATGGGGATGGTGATGGCGACAGTCATGCAAACGGTGCAACAGACTAAGTATGCTGTAGACACCATCCATAACATCATGGAGACCGAAAACGTCGGTCCACGTATTCTTGATCAAATCCGTCGTGATATTGAGAGCATTGCCGTATCAGATATAGCTGACTACAATTTATTGAAAGGCGAAGATAACACGCTAATTGGTGCGGGCGCTGACAAGCTAGACTTAATCGTAAATCGCCGCAGTTATATCCCGGCCTTATCAGCAGATGGCGACCGCTTGCTGCATTCTTATCTCAATGAAGTCGGATATCGCCTTAAGCAAAACCCGCTGCGCTCCGATTTTCTAGAGCTGTATCGCCGCGAAGACACTTTGGTCGATGACGATCCCTTTCGCGATGGTTCATATGCCTTGGTCTATGACCGAATTGTTAGCCTTGATATTCGGTACGCTAAAGAACCTGACTACAATATGGTCTGGGAAGACAACTGGGATTCAGAAATGGAGCAATCGCTGCCATTCGCCGTTGAGGTTTTTCTAGAAATAGAAATTCAACCACGTCGCTCTGTAGAGAGCCTGAATATTATTGCTGCCAATCGTGCACGCCTTAGTTTTACGGATGTCATCCATATCCCGGAAGAGAAACGTTGGCGCTTTCGTCACCATTTTCAACCCGGACGCTTAAGCGATACTGAAGAAGCAGAGGCCGATGCGAGCCAAGATGACGCTGCCGATAAGGGCAATGATGCTACTGCCGGCGACAGTCGTGCCCTTGACAGCGGCAGCCAAGAGACCAAAGATAGTTAGATCTAGCCAATCGTTTGTTGCCCGCCCATATATGGCTGCAACACTTGTGGGATATTAACAGTTCGATCAGCGTTCTGGTTATTCTCAAGCAAAGCAATCAGCACACGTGGCGAAGCAATGACTGTATTGTTCAACGAATGGCAGAATTGGGGCTTATCGCTTCCGGACTTGTAACGCAAATTTAAACGGCGCGTTTGAAAGTCATGAAAACGTGAGGCGGAATGGGTCTCACCATAATTACCACGCGATGGCATCCATGTTTCGATATCGAACTTTTGAACCTGACCTTGTCCGAGATCGCCAGTGCAGACGTTTACGACACGGTAAGGCAATTCTAATGCTTGCATCAAATCAGTAGCGTGGCCCAGCATACGTTGATGCTCAGCTAGCGACCATTCGACGTCATTGGGGCCCAGCACTACTTGCTCGACCTTCCAGAATTGGTGGACTCGGTATAAACCTTTGGTGTCTTTGCCGTAAGTGCCTGCTTCGCGGCGGTAACACGGGGACAAGGCTACGCGGCGCAACGGCAAGGCGCTTATGTCGAGTACTTCGCCGGAATGGATAGAGGTCAGGGGTACTTCGGAAGTTCCGATTAGGGCTAAGTCATCGCGCTCCGCTAAATAAGCCTGCTCTTCGCCGCCAGGGAAATAACCGGTACCTTCCATGCAAGCACGGTTAACCAAAGTGGGAACAGACACTAACTCGAAATCACGCGCAAGCATGTGATCAATCGCGAAATTCAACACTGCGCGCTCGAGGCGTGCGAGGTCTCCGAGCAGTAGGTAGTTACGTGAACCAGCAATTTTTACGCCGCGCTTAATATCAAGCATGCCGAGCTTTTCGGCAAGCTCATCATGACTTAAAAGCTCAAAATCGAACTCGGGTGCATCTGAAAATCTTGAGATTTCGACATTATCAGCATCGTCTTTGCCATCTGGCACATCAGCAGCTGGAGGCATTGGCAAACGCATCGCAATATCGTTAACTGCGGCACGCACTTCATGCTCTTGCTGCTCAAGTTCTTTAAGTTCAAGCTTCTTCTCGCGTTGCGCAGCTAGTGCCGGCTCGCGCTCTTCGGGTGTCATTTTGCCAAGCTTCGAAGAGGACGCCTTGAGTTCGGCGCGCAAGTCTTCGACACGCTGCAGCAGAGAGCGGTAGGTCTTGTCTTGTTCAATAAACGCGTCAACCAACTCTGGTTGCATACGTTTACGTTTAGCAGCGTCACGGACGACGTCAGCGTTTTCTCTGAGCCATTTAGGATCTAACACGGGTTTATTTAGACTTTACGGTAAAGGTAGATTTGAGGTTGCCAAACCATGGATGCTTTTTGTACACGAGAGTAACCTCTACCTCAGTAGCTGGCTTAGCTAATTCTAAACTAGCGGCCATCGGATAAAAGAACCTATCCCAAATTTCAGATGCTTCATCGACGCTAGGCATAGCTAATACGCTAGGCTTCTGACCTTTAATCATTACTTCAACATCGAACATCGGTTCGCCAGCAAACCTGAACCAGCGTTCACCATTGTCTCCGACTAGATGCAAACCGCGGCCTTCGATGTGCAAGGACATACCATCGAGAGTAGCAGGAGCTACAAGCGAAAAATCACCGCCGATGAACAGCTCAGGCACTTCTTCAGTGTCATCCCCAACATCAAACAACATCACTTTGTTGGGATCAGGAGTCACTAATACTTCAGATCCTTCTTTGTCGCCAAAACGTGCCTGTAGAAATTTATAGCGACCAATAGGCACAAATCTTTTCTTTGGCATCGCCATTAAATCTATCACTAAACCTTTCGTTGCAGACGACTCGCTAGCGATTAACACTGACAGCGGTTTAAGCTTTTTGATACCCTTATGTGAGAATTTAATTTCTCCGAGTATCGGTGCTACAGGCACTAAACTTAAGGATTTTGGATTTAACGACGAATCAAGGACCACTTCATACCATTCTCCTTTCTTATCAAAAATGTAGCGGCTAAACGGCTGCGACACTTTTTGCTTACCTAGACTGATCGCATCTGGACGCCAGAACCATTCGTCTGGTAGCAAGCCTTCGCACCATGCTAACTTAAACTCGTCATAACCAAATTGGCCGTCAACATTGGTGTCATAAATGCGCACAGTATCGATTTCGGTGTCAAAATCGCGCGTAGATGGTGAGCGGTAAAAATAGGTTCCGACCTTCGGCGAAGGCTCGAGGTTTATCTTAATGCCCTGATACACAGAGTCTTGGCTGCCCCCCATAAACAATATTGAATAGGGATGCTCTTCATCATTTTCATGTTTACGCATGACTGTCACCAATTGCTCTTGCGGACCGAGCTTGAATTCTGCTGAAGGTTCGGCACCAGCCTCGAGTCGATATTTCGTATTATCGATGCGCACTAAAGTGACCATCGGCATTACCTTTGTAATTGCAATACTTTCGCCGATGGCAGGAAGGACGCCGCGCATCCACGAATAATAATCACTATCGTAGACATCAGAGGCATGCACTAATTTGCTTTTAGCGCTTTCAACTGTATACGCGACAGCGCCGGTGGCGGTAACAGTATCCACTTTTAGAGGTATTGTTTCGCGAGTAGCTTTCTCTTTATTAGCAGTCACTTTTTCTTCGTGATTACCAAGCACCGATTCGAGTTCGGTTAACGCAACTTTTAGGTCTGTATAGAATTTGTCTTGGCGCAAGCCTAGCCGATCACGCGCCGCTACCGCCGCTTTATAAGATGCAAAAGCTTTATCAGAACTTGATTTCTCGTGTTCGTAATAGTTAGGGTTGTATAAATTAGCAACAATGTTGTGAGCAAGAGCAACATAATACAAATCAGCTAATGCCGTAAAAGATTCCGCCAATTGCTCAGCGCGCTCTACTGCATTTTGCCAATCGCCAGATTTTGCTGATATTATTTTAAAATGCAACTTGGATATTTCTGGATAATCACGTTGCAGTAAGCGGCTACGTATATCTCGCTGTTTTGTTGATAATCGCTGTATATAACGATCATAGTTCTTGGCGAAATTGGTGTTGTAAGTCTCCTCCCAGAGTTCGGTAAATAAGCTCAGCCACTTTTCCATTTCAGGCAAATCTTCATCAAGGCGCATCTCTACCCTGCCGATAAAGGCTATGATTGCGTCTTCCTTGTACTTGCGTAATGCAGCCTGCATAGCCTTCGAGTCACCGACTTCGTCAGCTTCAAAAACAATTCTTGTGAATTCGGCAACTTGCTCAGGGTTTTGCGGGGGCGCAAACAAAGCAAGGTTAAGTAACAGGCTAAGGCTTAACAACATGTCAACATTTTAGCTCTGCTTATTTCTTACGGGACTGTTGCTCAAGGAATTTGCGCTCGGACGCGCTCAGCGATGCAATGCCCGAACGACTAACTTTAGCCAAAATGTCATCCACACGCGCTACTGCGTCGCGTTGCTTGCGGTTTACAGACTTTGCCTTGCGCTCTGAGAATATCTTTAGAACACCTATATCACTAAAAGAAAAGCGCTGATGTCCTCCGACTAGGAACCATCCGCAGACTGCGCCGAAAAAGTGTACCGAATGCGCAGTGCCGGACTGGTATCCAAATAATTGTGCGAGCATAATCACTAAGCTAAGCGCGATTAGAGCGCTAGAGACCATCCACAGCTTGACTTCGATGAAGATCAGGTTGAGCGGCATGTTCGGGAACAGGCATAGGCAGGCGCCAAACATGGCGAAGACCAAGCCGGAGCTGCCGACCACCTCTGCACTAGGCATGATTAAACTGAGTAGCAACCAGCAGACGGCGGGTACCAAAGTCGCAACGATGAGGATGCGAATGAATAATTTGCGGGTAATCGTAGACTCAAGTAGTGCACCAATAGATGCGAAAACGATGGAGTTCAGCAATAAATGGATCACATCGGCATGCAATAGTGGATAACAGACTATTCCGAGAATGTTAAGCAGGCCAGGATCTGCAAAAAGATTAGAGTTTAGCGCCATGCCCCACGGTAAAAACGCGTCGGGTGACACCAAACCGACTAGCCACAACAGCCACCAGCAAATCAGTAGGCTTTTTGTAATTGGAGGAAGGAGTACTCTCATTTAGAATACCCATTCTAAAACACCAACCATGGAATCCCAAGTGTCTAAAGCAAACATCCTTAACGGCAAACAATTGTCGGTCACCATTCTCGAGCAGCTCAAGCCGCGCGCGGCTGCAATCTCAAAGCTAAATGGTGGTAACCCTCCGGGATTGGCGACTGTTTTGGTCGGCGAAGACCCAGCCTCGCATGTTTATGTGCGTAATAAGCGGCGCGCCTGCGAAAACGTTGGTCTAACAAATTTCCATTACGAACTCGATGCCGACGCCGGACAGTCTAAATTACTCGAGTTGATTAGCGCGCTTAATAACAATCCAGAAGTCGATGGTATTCTGGTTCAACTCCCTCTTCCCAAGGGTTTTGATTACGACGAGAATCAAGTTTTAGCAGCCATTACTCCCGAGAAGGACGCCGACGGATTCCATCCTCTTAATCAAGGGGCCTTAATGCAAGGCACTCAAGCACCGGTACCCTGCACTCCTAAAGGCGTGATGCGTTTGCTCGCAGAAAGTGGTGTCGAAGGTAACGGTCACCATGCAGTGGTCGTCGGTCGTTCTAACATCGTCGGCAAGCCGGTAGCGATGCTGCTGTTAGCACAAAACTTTACCGTAACTATTTGTCATTCACGTACAGCTGATCTTGCGCTTGAAGTTTCACGCGCGGATGTGGTAGTTGCCGCAGTAGGCGTTGCCGAGCTCATCAAAGGCGATTGGATAAAGCCGGGCGCTGTTGTGCTAGACGTCGGCATCAACCGTGGCGAAGACGGCAAGCTAGTTGGCGATGTCGAGTTCGATGCTGCATGTGAACATGCCGCATATATCACGCCGGTACCAGGCGGAGTTGGCCCGATGACTATTGCAATGTTGTTAAGCAACACTGTAGAGGCCGCCGAGCTGCGCCTAGGTCTTTAGTTAGCCTGCTCAGTCTCTTCTAGCGGACGCATCATCGATTCGGATGGTAGTGATTCCATGTCGGTATAACGATGCAAACTCTTTTGAGAGTCTGGCAAGTATCCAAAGAGTTGGAAGGTGATGAAAATGGAAAGTGCGCCTGCGCACAACAACATCATTGCCTTCTCGCCACGCCATCCAGCTATCATGCGTAGATGCAGATAAATCACATAGAAGAGCCAAGAGATAAAGGCTGAGACTTCTTTTGAATCCCATCCCCAGTAATTAGCCCACGCTTCTTGAGCCCATAATGAGCCCTGAATGAGGCCGCTTGTCAAGAACGGGAAGCCGACTACGAAAATCAGCCAAGTGAAGTCGTCTGACTCGCGCTCCCATGTTTGATACCACAGCATCTCGCCATCACCGCGCAAACTAAAAGCGCTTACTATACCGGCGACCACGAATACACCGATGCCCATCATCAACGCCATGCTACCAAACGGTGCAGCAATTAATGCAAGAATGGGTACGCCAAACTTAATTACGGCGCTTTGCTTTTCGCGGCTAATTAACTGGCGCCAATACTGAAAGCACAAGTGTAACCAAGAAGCAAGTGCTGCAATGATTAACGTAAAGTATCCAATCATATACGCAGTGATGTGCGTACTAAACCAGTACGATTGCAGTGCCGGTGGCAGGGCTTTGCCTGTTGGGTCTAACTGTAAAACATATTGCAGAGTGAAAACTCCGCCGGTCATGATTAGCGCAACAAACAGGTCACCGAATGCGCGCGCAATGCCACGCCGCGCGTTTAATCCAAGCACGTAGTACAGCGCTAGTGTGGACAGA
>JBLINB010000050.1:0-11433 GCA_047638975.1 Myxococcota bacterium | reverse complement strand
ATCTAACACAATGCCTACAATTACTTGGGGCGCCAGCAAAAGTCAAAGCCAGCGAAAACGGCAAACAATTTATACTCAGTTACGAATGGCAGAAACTATCCGGATGGGAAGCTGGCCTGGCACTACCGCTAGGCGGCAACGTTGATGCCTCTCTTAACTTTACGACGAGTGACACCTCGCCAGAGTTTGTGAAATTAATTTTCGACGAGCGATGGTTGCTTATCGAAATCATGCAAGGCTAGATTTTATGTGTTCTTAAAGATAAGCAGATAATTTTCTTCTAGGCCGTCAACATCGGGCGCGCCAAGCAGCTCAAAACCAGATTGCCGCGCTTCTTTAATGACGGTTTGCTTGCCACAACGCACGTGATCCATAACCCAGTCAGCAGATTGCCCTTTGATGCGATGGAAATCGAGGATGGCCAGGCGTCCACCCGGCTTGAGGCCTTTTTTTATGCCGGTAAGCAATTCGCCAGGATACTCGAAATGGTGGTAAGCGTCGCCGACGAAAACCAAATCGCATGAATGGTCGGGTAGGCCGGCAGTATCCGCAGTGCTTTGAATAACTTTGACCGTGCTTAGTTTTTCGTTTACGACACGTTGCTGCAAGTACTCGACCATTTTCGGTGACAACTCGGTAGCGTACACGGCACCATCAACCCCAACAGCGTTGTGGAATAAGGGCGCGTAGAGGCCAGTGCCGGCGCCGACGTCTCCGATGGCCATGCCAGGTTTTATATCTAGAGCCTCGAATATTGCGTCGCGCGCCAACGAGACTTCGCGCGAATCGCCCTCAAAGCGCTCAACGAACCCGGCAAGAGCGGCGTCGTCGGCCTCAACGAACCCTTTATTGATTCCTGCAGGTGGCGCCGCTTTCTCGGTAGTTATGCCGCAAGTACTGCAAGCAGCATTCAAAATTCGGCTAAGATGTTTAAACATGGTGCTAATATAGCGACAGAGCCATGGCCGATACACCCTTCCATTACCAAACGATGTTCCCAACTGGCGAACATGATGTAAATTGGCGCCAACTGAGTAGCACTGGCGCGAGCACTGTCGAATACGGCGGCAAAACTTTTTTAGAAGTGGATGACGAGGCAATACGCTTATTGAGCGAAATCGCTTTTCATGACATCGCGCACCTTTTGCGTTCAACTCATCTTCAGCAACTGCGCAATATTCTGGATGACGACGAGGCTTCTGAAAATGACAAATTCGTCGCGCTTGAATTGTTAAAGAATGCCAACATCGCGGCTGGTGGTGTCTTGCCTATGTGTCAAGATACTGGCACTGCGATTATTATGGCTAAGCGCGGGCAGCAAGTCTTAACCTCAGGTAAAGACGAAGAAGCGTTGTCGCGTGGGGTCTATAACACCTACATCAAGACGAATTTGCGCTACAGTCAATTGGCGCCGCAATCTGTTTTTAAAGAAACGAGCACGCGCACCAATCTTCCGGCGCAAATTGATTTACTAGCGATCAATGGTGATGAATATCATTTCTTCTTTATTGCTAAAGGAGGCGGCTCAGCCAACAAAACATTTTTGGTGCAATCTACGCCTTCGATGTTGCGCGAAGACTTACTACTCAATTTACTGCGTGAACAAATTACGGCCTTAGGTACTGCAGCATGTCCGCCCTACCACCTATCCATCGTAATCGGCGGCACTTCGGCTGAAGCAAATTTGAAAACGGTAAAGCTGGCAAGCGCGCATTACTACGATAGCCTGCCGACGTCAGGTAATGAGTTCGGGCACGCAATGCGTGACTTAGATTTCGAAGAAAAAGTTTTAAAGATGTCGCAAGAGATCGGTTTGGGTGCACAATTCGGCGGCAAGTATTTCTGCCACGATGTACGCGTCATTCGTCTACCACGCCATGGTGCGTCATTGCCAATCGGTATCGGAGTTTCATGCTCTGCCGATCGTCAGTGCATGGGGAAAATAACTAAAGACGGCGTCTTTATAGAACAACTCGAAACCAATCCGGCGCAATACTTGCCCGAAGCTAGCGCTGAAGACTTAAGCTCTAAGGTGATCGACATCGACCTCAATCAGGGGATGCCAGCTGTTCTAGCCGAGTTAAGCAAGTACCCGATCAAGACTCGCTTATCACTAAGCGGTACCATGATTGTCGCACGCGACATGGCGCATTTCAAACTGCGCGAACGTCTAGAAGAAACTGGCGAGCTACCGAGTTACATGCGCGACTACCCTGTTTATTACGCTGGGCCAGCCAAGACTCCTGACGGCATGGCTTCCGGTTCTTTTGGTCCGACAACTGCAGGCCGCATGGATTCCTTTGTTGATCTCTTTCAACAGCATGGTGCCTCGATGATCATGGTAGCTAAAGGCAATCGTTCAAAACAAGTAACCGATGCTTGCGAAAAGAACGGCGGCTTTTACCTCGGATCGGTTGGCGGCGCGGCGGCGCGTTTAGCACAAGACTGCATCACCAAAGTTGAATGCCTAGAATACGCCGAGATGGGCATGGAAGCCATCTGGAAAATCGAAGTTAAAGATTTCCCTGCATTCATTATTACCGACAACAAAGGCAATGACTTCTTTACAGAACGTTTTATTTCTTTGCGTAGCTAATTCAGCGCGCAGTCAAATGGCTGAGTGCTTAGCACGCGATCTTTTTGACGATTCGATAATCGTGCAATCTGCGGGCTCCGAGCCTAGCCGGGTAAACCCATTGGCGATTGCCGCAGTTAAAGAAATAGGCTTAAGCATGGATGGCCACCATTCAAAAAATGTGCAGAGTATCGACGCTACTAAAGTTGATTTAGTGATCACCTTATGCGCCGAAGAAGTCTGCCCGGCTTTTTATAGTGCCGCCAAGCATTTACATTGGCCACTGCAAGACCCCGATCGTAAGAACGAAGATTTAAGCAATGCCCAACGCCTTGCTCATTTTTGCACCACGCGCGATGAAATAAAAGTTCGCTTGGCGCAATTAATTAGCAGCTAAACATCTCTTGATCCAGAAACGGTCAAGCAACAGTAAAGCACTGAAGCCGGCAGTTGAAATAATGTAAGCAACGAACAAATCGTCGCTATAGCTACCGCCGATTAGCACACGTACGCTTAGTATCACCATTGCTGCCCATAACGGAACGCGCCACCAAACCAGCAGCAAGAATCGCCAACGATTAGCGAACGTAACGATGCCCATGTTTTGCACGCGCTGCCCATAAGCAGCGATACCGGTAGTTACTGGCATGACCTCGGAGGCCATAGTGACTAAACATGCGACATACGCCAACTGATGCTGCAGTGCATATCCGAAAGCGATAATCCCAATCACATGATGGATGATTAAATCGGCTCGCGGCCTAATTTTGTAGCGCAACTGGCCCCAGATCAGCCACAGTAGGTCGGCAATGAAATGCCCCATGCAAACCAACATGCAATAATACAGAACGCCACCAGCAGCCTCTTCGCCAGTGTGGTGATAGATAAATGCGCTTTGCCACTGCCCTATATTAGCCAATAAACCATAAAAGCCAATTACGGATAGTATTACAGCAGCTATTCCGCGCGAAAGTTTCATCGCTCGGTTGAAATTAGCCCTTGGCAAGTTGATGAACACAACATGCAGAACTACAAAAAAAGCTACGAATGGTAAGACGCTCATACTCATATGTGTATTAAGATAAGGTATGCCCCCCCGCTCATCAAAGCAATTAATCATTTTTTGCACAGCTATGATCTGCATTCTTAGCTCGGGTATGCACGCGCAGCAACAAGACTGGCATCAAGAGAACACCGAGAAAGTCGATCCAGCAGCCGATGGTTGGCCGAGTGAAGCATTACATGATGCTGCAAAAGAACAGCTCAAGCATTTATTTGAGTACACTTGCCATGCCGGGGAACTGCCTGACCATTTATTTGCGGTAGACTTTTCTGGCACCAAATTGCAGGCTGCCGAAACGGTTACTGCTTATCAGCAGCAAGACTTCACTGTAATTGACGGCGTCAACATTAATCAGCTACCCTCACTAGCTAGTGAAGTATGGCTTAAAGATTGCATCTGGGAGGGCCAGTTTTTCAATGACTTCTTCAAAATCGTCAGCGTTGATTTAGATTCCGATAAGTTTTTTGGCACGGAAGTCATGATGCATGGTCCTTACGGAGAGGCTCCGTTCTTAAGTCAATTAAATTTAGAGTTTTATGCGACTTGGCATTACCCTGCTGATGCCGATGATCTACCCTTGTTGCGTAGCATTAAATTAGAAAGGTATCAATTAATCTCTACAGCTAAACCATTGTTCAGTGACGTGTCGGCGGCTATCTTTTCTAATGTGCCGCGTTACCGCCAAGAATTATTACATGGCGTTGACAAGTACATC
This sequence comes from Myxococcota bacterium, assembly GCA_047638975.1. Lineage (GTDB taxonomy): Bacteria > Planctomycetota > UBA1135 > UBA1135 > UBA1135 > JAPKEZ01. Next base: position 7,080 of record JBLINB010000050.1, on the reverse strand, counting down.
AACAAAAACGATCGCATCATCCGCAGCAGTTTAATTGGTTCACAAGGCATCGCGCTTGGTGACGTCAACGGTGATGGCTTAGATGACATCTATCTTGCACAACAAGGCGGATTAGCAAATCGTCTATTCATACATCAAGTTAATGGCAGCGTCATCGAAACAGCGGCACAAGCCGGTGTAGACTTTCTAGACAACACTCGCGGAGTCTTGTTATGCGACTTCGACAATGATGGCGATCAAGACTTAGCCGCTGCAGTCGGGGCGAACATCTTGATTGCATACAACGACGGTAACGGTATTTTTAGCAAGCGAGTCGTGCTGCGCATGAATAATGCGTCTGACATTTACTCAATGACCGCCGGTGATCCAGACAACGATGGCGACCTAGACATTTATGCCTGCCGATATGTACTCGGCGGAATAATGGGCGGCGCCCCTAGCCCTTATCATGATGCTGATAATGGCGCATCAAACTTTTTATGGCGCAACGACGGTAATCAAGAATGGACCGAATCAGCTGCTGCAGTAGGCCTAGACGAGAATAACAGCAAATTCAGTATGGCGGCCGTTTGGCATGATTTAGATGGCGATGGCGATTTAGATTTATACGTGTCGAATGACTTCGGGCGCAACAACCTTTATGTCAACGATGGTACTGGCCACTTCAGCGATCAAGCGATTGCACTTGAAGCCGACGACATCGGTGCAGCAATGGGCATTAGTGTCGCCGACTACGACAGCGACGGCGACAGCGATTTACTAGTAACCAACATGTTCAGTTCTGCCGGACGCCGAATCGCCGCGCAATCCGATCGTTTCATGCAGGGCTCTTCGCAAGAAGTGCATAAAGATTATGTGCGCCATGCGCGCGGCAACACCTTGCTCGCATTTGACGACGGCAAATTTATCGACAAAACCGAAAGCTCACGTATGACCGTTGGCGGATGGGGATGGGGCGCCAGCTTTATTGATTTCAATAACGATGGCTACGCCGATATTTACTCGCCGAATGGTTTTGTAACCAGCGCTAAAAGCCAAGATTTGTGAAGTTTTTTCTGGCGACGCGTGACGTCGCAATCCCCGGCCACGGCCAATGAAAGGCCTAGTGATGATTACAAAAATGCCTGGGCCAGTCTATTGCTGCTAGTGCGTAACGAAGGATTATCCTGGAGTGGCCGCGAACGCAATCGCGTATTCTTATCGATGGGTGCCAAAGAATTTTCTGATGTCTCGGCTGTGACTACCGCCGACTTTATAGAAGACGGCCGCGCCATCGCGAAATGTGATTGGAACAACGATGGCGCCATTGATTTGCTGCTACGTAATCGCAATGGGCCGCGCCTGCGCATGTTGCAGAACAACCTGCAACATAATAATTGGCTACAAGTAAAACTAGTCGGTAACGGCACTAGCGTAAACCGTGACGCGATTGGCACTAAAGTCATAGCCCACACCGCGACCGCCAAGCATACGCAAATACTCAGCGCTGGCGATGGCTACCTCAATCAGTCGTCCAAAACTTTGTTCTTTGGTATCGGCGACGCAAGCGAAATCACCAAAGTTGAAATCACTTGGCCGGATGGCACCACGCAAATTGCTGCCTCCGCAATAAATCAGCAAATACTAGTCACGCAAGGAGTCACGCAAGCTGCTCCACAGCAGCCCAAAGCAACCCAGTTGGCCGCGGGCGAGTGGGAAGCCATCACCGATAAAGATGTCTGGCGCATCCCCCTAGTGAGCCGCCTGCCGGTCGGAGTCCTTCCGATCCCGTCACAAGATGCGCCAGCGCGCACAATAGCCGATTTAGGTGGGCTACCGATACTGCTAAACTTCTGGTCTACTACCTGTGCGGCTTGTTTAGAAGAGCTGGATGAGCTTTCAAAGGCCAAGAGCAAGCTCAACCGCTTCGGGCTGCAGGTCGTGCCGATGATTACCGAAGGCCACGAGAGCGACCCCTTAGCCGTCAAGTTAATGGACGCCTTTGGTTTTCAAAAGCTAGACGGCACCGCCACTCCTGAGGTAGCTGAGATAATGCAAGTCATTGTGAATGAGATACTTGGAGAGAATACTGCTACCCCACTTCCGTTCAGCCTGCTTATCGACAGCCGCGGCAATCTGATTGCAATTTACTTTGGCAAAGTGCAAGTTCAAGGATTATTGCGCGACTTGCGTCTAGAAAGGAAACTTAGCCCAACTAGCCCCGACCTCAGCATGCTATCCTTTGGCTCTAGACTGGCTTTCCGCGACCGCTCGTTCAATTCATTGGCCGGCGAGTTCCTCAAGCTGAAACGCGAAACACTCGCAAAATACTACCTGTCACTCGATGGGCGCTTTGAGCCAGGGCAAAAATGATTTTTTACTTGACCATTTTGTAGGTTTACACTACTCTATCCGACCATTTTAGCCCCTATCTCCGTTTCAATTCGGGGCGCTTAAAAAATAAAAACATGGCTACATACACAGGCCCTAAAGTTCGTTTGTCTCGTCAACTTGGCGTAGCAATTTCAGACAATCCAAAGCATCTTAACTCTCGTCGCCTCGACACCCCTCCAGGTGGCTCGGCAAAGCGTATGCGTCGTCTATCCGACTACGGTGTGCGTTTGCGCGAAAAGCAAAAGCTACGTTACTACTACAACGTACAAGAGAAGCAATTCCGCAAATACATGAAAGAAGCAACGCGTCGCAAGGGTAACACCGGCGACAACCTTATCGAGATTCTCGAGCGTCGCCTCGACAACGTCTGCCGCCGCCTAAACTTCGGCCGCAGTATCTGGCAAGCACGTCAGGCTGTAAACCACGGTCACGTTAATGTAAACGGCCGTCGCGTTGACATTCCTTCATACCAGGTTCGCCCTGGCGATGTGATTACTGTTGTTGATAAAAGTAAAGAGTTCATCGGTCGCTCAGTCGAGCTAGCAGAGAACACACCTACTTTCGAGTGGATGACTTTCGATGGTGCAAACTTAACTTGTACTATTACCGATATGCCTAAAGGCGCGCAACATCCTTTTGATGTGCACCTCGGCATGATCGTTGAGTTCTACTCTTCATAAAGTTAACATAGAATAGTGGTGACCGACGAGAGATGGTCATCGTAGGCGTTTAGCGCGCCTTCCCCAAAGCAAACCTGTCCTTAACGGCAGGTTTGCTTTTTTATTAGCGCCATTTGTCGTCATCAAAGCCATCCTTATCTTCATCTGGCTTTGATTGCGCCTTATCGGCAGCGGCTTTGAATAAATCTTCTAGCTCTTGTTTGCGATTTTTTTCAGCGGCTAGGGCATCGCCAAAGTCTATCCCCGACGACTGCTCTTTCTTACCATGGCTAATAACCTCGCCTGTTTCGCAGTCGATACGCATTTCGATGTCGCAACCGGGGCACTTTACATATAGATCTTTTTTCACCGTTTTTATTTTTTTTATTATTTTCGTGGAACATCTACCAAGTTACACCATCATAACTAACGAAGCAAGTAGGTTTTGTCGTCGCATTTTATCCAGGGGGCTGATGATGAGGCTCTTGCTTCGTTCAAATCAAGCCGCAACTTTAGATCCCCTCAGATTTAAGTTTAGGAACACGCGCAGGGCACTGTACTACAATACGGACAGCCTTGCGCGTATTTTTTTTGCGCTACCGCTTCGAGGTCAACACCTTTCATTGAAGCCAAGGTAACCAGCCAAGCAAGTACGTCGGCGAACTCTTCTTCAAGATTCTCGCGGTCGTCATCACGGCGGATGGCCCGCGTCAGCTCGCCGATCTCTTCGGCAAACCACATAAAGCTGCCTTCGATACCGCGCTCGCTATCTTTCTTGAAGTAGATGTCTTCGATGTGTTTTTGAAATTCGCTAATCTTCATTGCTATCCCCTATGTGCCTAATAAGCACAAACCCTAAATCAGAATCTGTCGCGCCACCGGTGTACTGCAACAATTTGGTTTGCATCACATCTAGCCCTTGCTCGATGGCTACTTTTGCCAAACTATAAACACCCTTTTCTCCGAGCTCGCGGCCACTGGCATTAGTGCACTTAGTTGCGCGCGGGCTAAACATAAATAATGCGTCGCCGGCATTCAATTGCAGTTGCAAGGTCTCTATCGAATTTCTGAAGATGGGGCCGCCATCAAAACCCAAGGCAATGCCGTTGGGCTGCAAGGTGCGCATCTGTCCGGATTCGGCATCAAAGCGCACGGCTGGTGATTGATGACCTGCCGAGACGATTGCCGCCGCGCCCGTCTGCGGATTAAAGCGGGTGCCCATAATCGTGCAGTACATACCCTTGGCCAAATCGCGGTGTAATGCGAAATTTGCCTCGTCGACGGATTCGGCTAAATCCATGCCCGCAAGCAAACGCACCCGCAAGTAGGCACGGGTCATGGTCATGATTAATGCTCCGGCTAAGCCACTGATCGATGGTGCTCCGACCCAGGCCGTGGTGAAACCCTTTTCATCTTCATGCATGGCGTCTACAAAATCGCCAGTGCCGACACCTTCAGCTTCAATCACGCATGATGATACTTGCCAGCCATTAATAACTGGGATATCCATCGGCTTTAAACGGCGTTGTACATCACGCAAGTTGGCCGCTTCGTTCTGCGAATCAAGCAAATCTTGGGCTTGCTCTTGGCTGTCGAGTAAATCGTCGACCATGCGTTCGACGGCAGTCGCAAGATGGGCCACTTCGCCCACCGCATCTTCGGCACCAATGCGCGTGTCGAGGCGTCCGCGTGAAATGGCTAACATGCCGTCGACCATTTCATTTAACGGCGTGGTGATACGCCGCGCAGTTAGCGAAGCCATAATCAGCACGATCAAGACAAAGGCCGCAAACACTAAAATCACTAATGTCATGATTTTTTGCGATGCGGACGTCGTGCTATTTAGCGGTGCATAAAATTCTTGCGAGATCGATTTCGAGCCGCCGCTGTTACCTGGTGACGCTAAAAAGACTACAGTTTCGAGTGGCTCGTCGCCAACCATCACTTTGCCGCGACCGACTTGCACTATCGCATCCGATTGCGAGCGATGCGCGATCATCGTTAAAGTATCGCGCCGCGCAGCCTGCTGAGCATGAAGTCGCGCAGTTTCGGACGCCATTTCGACTTGCGCCTCGAGCACCATGCTGTCACCGATTTCGTCAATGCCATTCAGCAAAACAAATGCGGCGACTGTTGCGAGCACGGCAGTCACCAACCCCAGCCCAAGGGTGAAGCGACCGGCAATACCCATGCCAGGTTTGCGGCGGCTGCGTGATTCACTCATTAGATGATGTATTCAAGGTAAAACCACATCGCTATTGCGCCGTAAACTCCGGCAACGATGTCGTCCAAAATGATGCCCCAACCGCCAGCAACTTTTTCGAGCTGACGCGCAGGAGGTGGCTTGAAAATATCGAAAAATCTAAACAACAAAAAGCCTACTAACATGCTGCTAAACAAATGCTGCGTTGGATCGATAAAAGCGACAGTCACTAAAAAACCGATGACCTCGTCAAGCACATATTGCCCGGGGTCTTTGCGTTGCCACTTCTGTTCGGCCCACTTGCCCAGCGGCGCACCGATTAAAGTTAACAGCGTCGCTGCTCCGAGACACGCCACGGTGTAAACACCCGGCACTAAGCACGCAAAAGAGACGGCCAATGCCACGCCACCCAGCGTGCCGAAAGTGCCCGAAGCGAATGGCGCGTAACCTAAACCAAAACAAGTTAGGTACGCTTCAATGATACGGTCTTTCACAGAGGACATGCTACTAGCTTAACTTCTCGAGCATAGAATATGCCATAAGCAAAGTGCGCTGTTCTGCCGATTCGTAAAATTCGACGACGATACGCGCGTTTACTCCGGTACCTTGAATACGCTCGACGCAACCATCGCCAAACACCGGGTGCCGCACTTCATCACCGACGATGATTGCACTGGCTTCATCCTCTGGCGCGGCGTCTGAACGGCTTGAAAAGCTGCTAACATCTGCTAATTCACTAGCAAAAGCCGTTTCGGGCAAGACCGCCGCCGGTATTTCTTGCAAAAAGCGCGACGGCGAAGTGGGGCCGGGTGCGCCAGTGCGATAACGCACTTTGGCATGCGTTAACATGATTTCTTTACGCGCACGGGTTAAAGCCACATAAAACAGGCGCCGCTCTTCTTCTAAACCTTCGGGGTCTTCGAATGAGCGCGCATGCGGGAACAGCCCTTCTTCATTGCCAATAACCGCCACCCTATCAAACTCTAAACCCTTGGCCGAGTGTATCGTCATCAGCGAAACCTTTTCGGCTTCGGTATCCCAACGGTTGGTATCGGTAAGCAGCGAGATCTCTTGCAAGAAACCGTGGATGCCGCCTTCTTCACGCGTATCGTATTCGGCAGCAAAGGCTAGTAGTTCGTCGATGTTTGCGAGACGATCGACATCTTCGGTGGCCTCAAGTTTATCTGCGTAACGGCGGTAGCCCGTACGTTCGACGACATTGCGCAAAGTTATTTCTGCGGATGTCGTTTGCTGATTTATATTGTCATAGATCGACAAAAATTTAAGCACACCCTTTTTAGCCGTACCGCGAATAGCTGCACGTACTTCGTCGCGCTTGATCGTCGTTAGCATCGGTTCGTTATTCGCTGTAGCCTGTTCGCGCAGACGCGCAACCGAAGTCGCGCCGATGCCACGCGGCGGCATGTTAATGATGCGTTCAAAAGCGACATCATCGCGCGGATTGACAACTAAGCGCGCAAAAGCGATTAAGTCTTTGATTTCTTTGCGTTCGAAGAAGCTTAAGCCACCAATCATTTGATAAGGGATCTGCAAGCGCGTAAACGCTTGTTCTAGCGAGCGCGAGCATGCATTGGTGCGGTAGAACACCGCGATCTCTTTTGCCGAAGTACCGGCGTCGACCCACCGCGCAATCTGCATGGCAACCGTATCGGCCTCGCGCTGCTCATCGTAGGCGTCGGTCAATAAAATCGGAGCGCCATCTTCTTGATCGGTAGTCAAACCTTTCTCGTAGCGATCTTCATTTTGCTCAATCACATGTTGAGCGGCCTTAAGGATATTGCCCACCGAACGATAGTTCTGCTCAAGACGCACTACTTTAGCATT
>JBLINB010000049.1:0-11926 GCA_047638975.1 Myxococcota bacterium | reverse complement strand
TCATGGGCATGAAGGGCATGAAGGGCATGAAGGGCATGAAGGGCATGAAGGGCATGAAGAACATGAAGAACATGAAGAACATGAAGAATTCAGCCATGTTTTTAAGGCAGTTATTGGTTCGGAAGTTGCGACACGGCTAAATCTAAAGGTGGGTAGCGAAATAGTTCCGGCGCATGGCGTAGAGGCCGCAACTGAAGAGCACCACGATGCCGCCAGCCGAGTGGTGGGTGTCTTGAAGCCAACCGGCACCCCGATAGACCGCGCGATTTACATACCCATATTAGCTTACTATTTAATGGAGGGGCATGCCGGTGAAGATGAAGGCGATTTTGCTGGCACGCGTGACGCTCGCGGACTTAGTGCAATAATGTTGTCCACCAAATCTGGATACTATCGGCAGCAAATATATCGTAATGTAAATAATCGATTAGATGCACTTGCAGTTTTCCCAAGCTTAGAAATGCGCAAGCTATTTAAAATAATAGGTAGCGGCGATTTAGTTTTACGCATTATTAGTCTGTTGGTTATAGTTGTTGCGCTGGTCGGTGTGTTAGTTTCTTTGTACAACACAATGGGAGCCCGCCGCAAAGAGTTTGCAATTCTCAGAGCTCTCGGATCATCGCGCAGCACGGTGATGGCCATAGTAAGCCTCGAATCAGCTATTATCGCCTGTTTGGGGGCGATAATGGGCTTAGTGCTTGCTACTGTAGCTGTCAACCTTTTGGCTGCCCAACTTCACTCCTTTAGTGGCGTAACGTTAAAAGCCAGCGTAGGTATAGATGAACTCTTGCTAATCATTAGCGTGACTATTGCCGGAGCCATTGCCGGGCTGGTCCCCGCACTAGAGGCGTACCGAACCGAAGCCGCAAAACAACTTTCTTCCAATGCTTAAAACCTTATCACTACTTTGCCTTAGCTTTTTTATTCTCGCATGCTCCGATGAGCAGCTAGATCCCGGTGCAGTATCAGACGTAGACACTGAAGAAAATAGCGGCTCTCTGCGCGGACGGATGGAAACCATCGAAGTCGATCCAGTAGAAAGTTTTTGGTCAACAGCCAACACGGTTGAAGAGCGTCAAGAAAAGATAGAAAAAATTATTGAAGAAGACCAACCGGTTTTAGTCATCGATATGCATGACATGGGTGGATGGGAATTCGACGAACTTCTAGAAGACCCTTTTCCGGCTTACATCCGCGCGCTTGATGGCAAAGAAATAATAACCCGCGGCTTCATGATGCCCGACATCGATTTTGAGCACATCCAAAAGTTTCATTTGGTGCGCAGTTTGTATAGTTGCTGCTTCGGCGCACCGCCGCAGCTAAACGAAATTTTGCGCGTCGAGCTTAGTGATGCTGGCGGAATGGACTACACCTATAACACTATCGAAGTTCGCGGCACGCTGCGCGTAGTTTTTGAAATGGAAGACGGCCTCGTCGAAGATTTATTGCGTCTCGAAAATACTACTTACCGGATTCTAGATTTCGAAGACCCAGGTGCCCCCGTTGACTTCGATGCAGCGACTGGCTTCGAAGGCGTGGTGCCGAGCGGCAATTCTTTCTAACCAGGAGGCCATTGCAGGCCGCGTCCACCAAGTAAATGAAAGTGTAGGTGGTCTACACTTTGCCCACCTTCTTTACCCTCGTTGGTCACTATGCGGAAACCATCGTCAAGTTTATGCTGCCTGGCTAGCCTAGAACAGACCGCCAGTAGATGGCCCACTAGAGCCGGATCTTTTGCCGTAGCCTCACTAATGTTGCGATAAGGATGGCGGGGGATTATCAAAATATGTACCGGCGCTTGCGGTGAAATATCATTAAAGGCTACGCAAACCGCGTCTTGATGTAAAAAGTCAGTGGGTATGTCCCCGGCAAGGATCTTAGCAAAGATAGTCGGACTCATCTTGAGCCCTCGGTAATCGTGGCTTCTTCGGCGAGCAATACTGCAAAGCCATCACGTATTGGATAAATATAGGTCTTATTGCCGTCGTGGGCCACTAGGCGCTGGTCTTGCACCGTCAACGGCTGGCGACTTATCGGGCAGCGCAACAGTTTTAGCAAAGATTCGGGAATCGTCGAGATCATTACAGTAGTGTAACTTTTCGGGACAGGTTACAATGTGTAAGAAGGAGTTTAATAGTGCTAGATAAAATACCCCGCGTATACAAGAAGGCGATGTTGATGTCGATGGACATCTGCATTTTTGGCGCGGCCATTTATATAGCCTTTGCGCTGCGGACGGCGACCGCCTCGCCGGAGTTTAACGGTAACTTTTTTCAACTGCTGGCTATTGTTTCAATAGTTCGTATACCGGTTTTTATTAAGCTCGGCTTTTACCGCTCGTTTTTGCGTTTTTCCGGAGAAAAAACCTGGAGTATTACCGCTCAGGGCATTGCTTTGTCAGCGCTACTTATGGGCGCAGCTTTATATCTCGTTGATTTGCAAGGCGAGCCACGTTCCGTGCTATTTATTGAGCCGTTCGTGTCATTCTTTTTAGTGGTGACCAGCCGCCAAATAGCTGGCAAGCAATTATTTAAGATAAGTAGTAATGTCACCAAGCGCGAGCGAGTCATTATTTACGGCGCCGGTTTAGCGGGCATTCAACTTGCGCACAGCATTCAGCTAATGGCCGACCTCAAAGTTGTAGCTTTTATCGACGATAACCCATCGAAATGGAATATGTTGGTTGCGGGCATAAAGGTTTATCCGCCATCGGCGCTACCCGGCTTAATCGAAAAGCACCATGTGCTGCGGGCAATTATTGCTACCCCGTCGGCCTCCGCGGTTGATCGACGCAAGATGGGCTTTCACCTGCGTAAAGCCGGACTTGAGTATGGGCAGATGCCTAACTTCTTGGAAATAGTTAAGGGTAACGTACGGGTTGAAGACTTGTTTCACGTAAATGTAAACGACCTGTTGCAGCGCGAAAGGATAGACCCTGACCGAGAACTCCTCAAAGAGGTGGTACTTAGTAGCGCAGTGATGATTACAGGCGCAGGCGGGTCTATCGGTTCAGAACTATCGAGGCAAATAGCTTCGCTTGATCCAAGCTGCTTGGTGCTATTCGATGTGTCAGAATTTTCTTTATATACAATCGATATGGAAATTCGCCAAATGTATCCACAGCTGAAAGTGGTTGCCGTCCTGGGATCCGTATTAAACGCAAGGTTGGTGCGTGCAACTATAGATAAACATAACATTTGCACCGTTTATCACGCAGCAGCGTATAAGCATGTACCGCTGGTAGAAGGAAACCCGATAGAAGGAGTGCGCAACAATGTTGTCGGAACCAAGACCGTTGCGGAAGCCTGCGCGGCAAGCAGCGTAAAGAACTTTGTGCTCGTCTCAACCGATAAGGCGGTGCGCCCAACAAATGTTATGGGGGCATCCAAGCGCGTTGCCGAACTGGCTTGCAAGCTAGTCGAAAGCCAAGCGCAACAGTTGCAGGTGGTCGATGGTATTTTGCCAGTACCGACGAAATTCAGTACAGTGCGATTCGGCAATGTGCTTGATAGCGCCGGCTCGGTGGTGCCGCTTTTTAGAAAGCAAATCGCAGAAGGCGGCCCACTAACCGTTACCCACAAAGATGTCAGTCGCTTCTTTATGACAATCCCTGAAGCCTCGCAATTAGTTATTCAGGCTAGCGGCTTAACCAATGGCGGCGAAGTGTTTTTGCTAGACATGGGCGAGCCGGTAAAGGTATATGATTTAGCGCGACGCATGATCGATTTAGCTACTCGCGGTACAGAGCGCCAGGTCGATATTAAAATAACAGGACTACGTCCTGGTGAAAAGCTTTATGAAGAGCTATTGGTAGACCCTAATTCTTCTGAAGAAACGTCGCATCACAAAATATATAAGTCGTTAGAGAAAGGCCCCGACAACGAGATGATTCATGCACAGCTATTATTGCTAACAGCTGCGCTTGATGTTCACGATTTAGACGCTGTGCTTGGCGTGCTCAAAGAGCTTGTGGAAGGCTATAAAGAAAATAGCAAGCTCAGCCACAATTAAGCTAAGCGCTTAATGATATGCCAGCCGAAAGGCGAGTTATCTTCGTGGTAGACAGCCATGTCTACAGCGCCAACTTCAAGTGCGAATCCGGTGTCACCGAAAGCGGGAACCATCGCAGCTCGGGGATGTTCAAGAGACGCCTGCTTGTCTTCGGCGCTTGCGCGCAAAGCATCGATGAAATCACCCATGGTGGTTTCGGCGTCCTCTTTACTCAATTCACCTTCTTCTATTTTGGTAGAAAGCTCTTCCTGCTTTTCTTCGGCCTGACCGTTAAGGGCGGAGACAAAAGCGCCGAAATCTTCACCATCGATGCCGTGGTTTAATAACTTGTAAACCCCTGGCTGCGGATCTTCTTCGCTGATAGGGTCGTCTGAGAATTCACGAACCAAAGCTGTAAAATCACTTTCGGCGCGCGCACGCTCAAGCAGCTGTGTAGCGAGGGTTTCGGCTTCGTCTTTGCTGCGCTTAGCTTTGACAGGGGTTTCGTTAAAAGAAACGAGAATGTGTTGGATTTCAATGCGGTCGATGTCACTCATGATGCCGGAAATTTTAGCCGAATCTTCTCTTTAATGTGAGCGCTTAGTGGTCTTTTGAAGAATAATGAGAAGAAAAGCGGGCCCACCTATGAGTGAGGTGAGAATTCCGACAGGGATATCGCTAGAGAGCCCGAAGATAAGCAGGCTTCGGGCCAGAGTGTCGGCAGCAACCAAAAAGCCTGATCCAAGCAGCCAGCAAGCCGGAATCATTAGGCGGTGGGAGCTGCTGAAAAATGGCCGCAGGGCATGCGGAATGACTAGCCCGATAAAGGCAATAGGCCCGCATTGGGTAACTACGGCAGCGGTCAATAGACCACTGATTAGCAATCCTTTCTGAATAAGGCGCGGCACATTTACCCCGCGCGCAGCAGCGACGGTGGCGTCAAATCCGTACTGGTCGAGGTCGTTGCGTAGGCGCCAAGCAATCACTAAACAGAGCGTCGCAACAATCGCAATCACGATAGACGAATCATAACTAGAAGTTTCTATGGACCCCATTAACCAGTGCTCCAGTTTGGTAACGCGATAGGGTGGCGCGAGGTGACGCACTATCATCAATGCCGCGCCGAAAATAAAGTTTATAGTTATGCCGACTAAAAGAATTCCGTTGTTGCCGAGCTTAGATTTAGTGAGGCGCAAAATCAACAACAACGTTAGAGCAGAGAAGGCAAAGCCCAATAATTGTGGCGCCCAAATAGAGCTAACGATTGTTGGAAAAGCAAAACATAAAAAAGCTCCGAAGCTGGCGGAAGAGGCTACTCCTAAAGTAAAAGGCGTCGCTAAATCGTTGCGCAATAAACTTTGCATTAATAATCCAGCGACAGCTAGAGATCCGCCGGTCAGCCATGCTAAAGTCGCTCGTGGAAGCCTTAAATTGTGTATTTGAGGGCTATAAGTGGCTGCCCCGAAATAGGGCGCAAGCAGCCAACAGCCTAGGGAAAATGCGGCGATGGCAAGTAGCAATAAATATTTTTTATTCATTTGCCGGCACCACCACCGGTAAGTTATTTATTTTTATTATCACCACATCGTTGCCAAATAGGGTGGTGAGATTAGTCGAAGTGATTACTTTTTGTGGTGTACCACTATCGAGTATTTCCCCGTCATGTAAAATGCTAATGGTGTCGGCATAGCGGCTGGCGATATTCCAGTCGTGACAAACAACGGCAATGCCTAGGCCTTCGGCGCAGAAAGATTTTAAAATCCTAAAAAGGTGAACTTGGTGATGCAGATCAAGCGAAGAGCTTGGCTCGTCAAGTAGCAAAAAATTTGAACGTTCGGCAAGAACGGACGCAACCAGTACCCGCTGATATTCTCCACCAGACAATTGGTCCAAATCACGCTGCGCGAGGTGCTTTATATCTAGTTGCAACATTAAGTCTTCGATGTTGCTATGGCCGGATGTGCGTGCGCCAAGCTCTACAGCTTCGCGCACACTAAACCGCTGACTTGGCTGGATGGTCTGCGGCAAAAAAGCAGTGCTTTCATTAGTGCTTAAGCAGTGCAGCAGGGTGCTTTTACCACAACCGTTGGCACCGACGATAAAGTGCAATTCACCGGGCATGAGCTCAAAGCACAAGTCGTTAAGAACAACTTGTCCGTCGCTATAAGCGAAGCTCAGGTGGTCAGCGCGCAGGCTCATGCGCATATTTTGACAACACCGCTTAAGCAATACAGCCGCGATGTTAAAATTTAGAGACATGAGCAACGACCACGTATCCCAGCTTCGCACGCGCATCAACGAGGTGCAGTCCACTTTTGCAGCATTAGACGACTCTTTCATTGAGGCGGTAGAAGATTCGGCGGCATGTGCAATCGAGTCTTTAAGGGCTGGCGGCGCTGTATTTTTTATTGGCAACGGTGGCAGTGCAGCAGACGCGCAGCATTGGGCAGCCGAACTTGTTGGCCGATACTTGTGCGAACGCCAGCCCTTGAATGCACATGCGTTGACCACGAATTCTAGTGTGTATACCGCCTTGGTGAATGATTACCCCGCAGAGGAGGTCTTTGAGCGCCAGGTCTTGGCACATGTGCGTGCCAACGATATCGTTTTTGCGATTTCGACTAGTGGCAACAGCGAGAATATTTTACGCGCAGTAAGTGCAGCGCAAAAGGTTGGCGCACAAGTGGTGGGAGTAACTGGTAAAGATGGCGGCAAGCTTGCGGCGCAATGCGATATTTGTTTTATCGCGCCAAGTAACGATACTCCGCGCATTCAAGAGGCACACCTGTTTTTCGGTCACAACCTCTGTGAGATCATTGAACAAGCTTTTGTTGTTGAATAATTTGCGACATTAAGCGCGCCGTTTCAATCATTTTCGAACTTGGCATTAAGGCCTGAGCTCGAAAAAGACTATGCAACTCATTGTTTTTTACAGCGTCTAGTCCTGCGAAAGAGTCTTGCCAAATGTCTAAGGCGCTGGCGTTTTCTTCGGCAGCATGCAGTTCGAAAATGATTTGTGGGTTTAGCTGCGGCAACAATTCTTCTTGTAGAAAAATATAATTATCATCTTCGTTTACAACGTTGCGTCCGCCTACGGCAGACAGTAGTTCGCTTAAGAAACTAGCGTTTGCTGCAACAAGTAGATCAGCTACCTGAAAACTTCGTCGACCCACTACCAGTAAGCAATCGACAGTTTCACCGCTGTTGGCGAGTGCGTCTAAGCTTTCATCGAAAGAGTTTAGCAAAAGATCCGCTTGCTCCGTGCACTGCAAGGCCTGGCCCAGCCAGCCAATTTCCTGGCGCCAATCGCTTATGCTGTCGGTGTTAAACGATTTAAAGAAAATATTATTCTGTAAGCAATACTTTCGCAGAACATCTTGGCGCCCTTGAACTAATACCATATTTGGGTTTAATTCAAGAATTCTCTCAAGAGATGGCGAGCCTAATCCGCCAATTCGTGGTAATTCTGCGAATTCTTCTACTGCACACCATTCAGAGACGCCGATTACTAGTTCGCCAAGGCCTAAAGCACTTATGTTGTCGGCCGTTGAGGGAGCAATCGTAACGATCCGCCAGCCACTTAGCGGCAACGGGGCCGGAAGTTCTTTTTGGCATGCGGTAAAAAGAACCGCGCCTAAACAAAGTGGGGTGAAGATGCGCACCTCTATATTATGCATGTAATGAACATTGATTGCCTCGATAGTTTGCGCGGATGTGGTGGCGCCGGATTTCCAACTACTTTTAAATGGAATGCGGTACGTGATGCCGCTCCAGATTTTGGCAAAGTAATTATTTGTAATGCCGACGAAGGCGAGCCAGGCACCTTTAAAGATGGATGGCTGTTTGACAATCATTGCGGCGAAGTCATTGATGGCATGTGCCGTGCGGCAGAATACGTTGATGCGCAGCGCGGATTTATTTATTTGCGCCCAGAATATGTAAGTCAAGCGAAAATTATTCAGCAGAAAATAAAAGAATTAGTCGCTGCTAATAAACTCGCACCTCATTCCGGTCGCGTTTTTCAGTCAAGCGGTTTTCCCGGACGTCCCGCGCAACTGTCGGATGGCGGCCTTGACCTGATAGAGTTGTCCAAGCTCGAGTGGTTTGTTAAGCACGGCGAGCAAGATCTTGTTGGAGAAATTCAAGAATCCGGTGGACTCGCGCATGATCCGGAGCGTCAATACCCGCTACCGGAGAACGAAGGATTGGGAGAAGGCTTCTGTTTAGATATTTGTATTGGCGGCGGCGCTTATATTTGCGGAGAAGAAACAGCACTAATCGAAAGCATGGAGGGCAAGCGTCCACAGCCGCGGCATAAGCCGCCATTTCCTACGACCAACGGTTTATGGGGATTGCCGACGTTGGTGAATAATGTAGAAACTTTTTGGTGGGCGTCGCGCATGTTAAGTGGCGAGTGGTCGCAAGATGCCGAGCGTTTATTTTCTATTTCTGGCGCAGTCAATAATCCCGGAGTCTATCAAGCGCCACTTGGCATCAGTGCCCAAAACTTAATAGACGACTATGCCGGCGGCATCATCGATGGCGAACAAGTGAGTTGTTGGATACCCGGCGGCGCGGCTACCGGAGTACTGCCAGCATCACTACTCAACACTCCAATGAATAATGAAAGTCTAGGCGAGCATGGCACCGCGCTTGGCACCGGCGGGATTACTGTATTTAGTAAGCGTAGTGCATTGCAAGTTTCTCAACAAATAATGCAATTCTTCGCACAAGAATCCTGTTCACAATGTACGCCATGCCGAATCGGTTGCGCCGAATTTTCTGATTACTTAGCCGACGAAAATCATTCTTGGCCGCACAACGGCTCCATTGATGATTGGTTACAAACGATGGAGCTCGGCTCTATCTGCGGTCTAGGGTTTACGGCTCCACTAATCATCCACCAACTAAAGCGTCACTTTGCTTTTGAGACTCAACATGCTGGATAATAAATTAACAATTAACGGGCGGCAAGTAGAAGTGCTTGTCGGCGAAACGTTGCTCGAAGCCTGCGCTAAAATAGGCATTCCTTTGCCAACCGCTTGCCACGATACACGGCTTGAAGCATACGGCGGATGCCGTACTTGTTTGGTAGAACTTGAAGGATCACCGCGCTTGGTTCCGTCCTGCAAAACACTGGCCAGCCCCAACATGGTGATCTCTACCGCATCACCGCGCTTAGAGGCGGTCCTTAATACAGTTGATGAAATGTTGGCGTGCACCTCGCGCGCAGCCATTGAAACCTGGTCGGACGGCAACCGCTTTATCGGATACGATCCGACGCAATGCATTATGTGCGATCGCTGCGTGCGTTATTGCGACGAGGTTATGCAGTGCACCGCACTCGAGCATGTTGGCCAGGGTAGTAATTCTTTCATACAGCCGACGCAAGGCGAATCGTTTTTAGATACCAGTTGCGAACTATGCGGTGGATGTATTGGCACTTGCCCAACCGATGCTTTATACAGTAAGCAAAGCCTTGATGTGTTTAATGTGGATAGCACCGAAGTGATGTCAACCACGCGCACAGTGTGTAATTATTGCGGGGTAGGTTGCGTGATAGATATCGAAGCGCAAGGCAATACCATTATTGATATAGATGCGCAAACCGGTGTTGGGCCCAATGATGGGCACTTGTGCACCAAGGGTAGATTCGCGTGGCAATTTATTAACCACCCTGAACGTTTGCACACGCCGCTGATACGCAACGCAGACAGTGGTGAATTCGAAGAGGTTAGCTGGGAAAAAGCTCTTGCCTATACAGCTTCAAGTCTTAAAAAAGTTAAGCAACAATATGGTGCAGACAGCATTGCGTTTTTGGCGTCATCGCGATGCACTAATGAAGATGTTTATGCCTTGCAAAAATTTGCGCGCGTGGTGGTCGGCACCAACAGCGTTCATTCTTGTGCTGCAACCTGACACGCACCAACAGTTTATGGTCTGGTCAGATCATTAGGTACCGGCGCAATGACGAACTCGATTGCTGAAATTGAAAACAGCGAGTGCTTGTTAGTCGTCGGCAGTAATACTACAGAAGCGCATCCAGTGTTAGCGCTACGCATGAAAAAGGCGATGCGCAACGGCGCAAAACTACTGGTTGTAGATCCGCGTAAAACGTGGCTTGCCGAACGCGCCGACGTGCATTTGCAAATTAAACCGGGCACCGACATTCCATTAATGAATGCGATTGCCAACGTAATTATTGAAGAAGATTTATACGATCATCAATACGTCGAAACATTAACCGAGGGTTTTGAAGAGATGCGTGCCGCTGCCAGCGAATGGCCGGTCGAACGCGCTGCCGAAGTTTGCCAAGTAAACGCCGACGACATCCGTAGTGCGGCGCGCATCTATGCAAAATATAAACGCGCCGGCATTTACTACACCCTCGGCATCACCGAACATGTTTGCGGAGTCGACAACGTGCGTAGTTTGTCTAACTTAGCCTTAATCACCGGACACTTAGGCTACGAGTCAACAGGTGTAAACCCGCTGCGCGGGCAAAACAATGTGCAAGGTTGCAACGACATGGGCAACAACCCCGTGTACCTACCGGGCTATCAAGAAGTCGAAGACGATGCCATGCTAGAGAAATTTTCGAAGGCGTGGCGATGCAATCTTTCGCAAACGCCAGGCCTGCGCTTAGACCAAATGCTAGAAGGTATGCACGACGATAGCGTCAAAGCCTTTTTCGTAATGGGTGAAGACCCAATGGTTTCAGAACCCAATCTCGAACATGTGCGCCTGGGCTTTGACAAAATAGATTTTTTAGTCAGCCAAGATATTTTCTTGAATGAAACTGCGCGCTTATATGCCGACGTTGTTTTCCCCGCGACATGCTTTGCTGAAAAAGAAGGCACCTTTACGAATTCAGAGCGTCGCGTGCAACGTGTACGTAAATCCGTTGAAGCTCCAGGAGAAGCGCGCACCGATTTACAAATCATTTTTGATTTAGCAAATGAGATGGGGCATGATTGGGGCGAAGCGCAGCCGTCCAAAGTATGGGACGAGTTTGCAAGACTATCACCTGATTTTTCCGGCATCAACTATCAGCGCATTGAAGACGAGGGTATTCAGTGGCCATGCCCAGACACCTCGCATCCCGGCACAAAGTTTTTGCATGAAGGCGCTCCGAAGCGCGGCAAAGGAAAGCTATATCCGCTTGATCATATTAAGCCGTGGGAAGAGGCCGACGATGACTATCCGTTCACGCTTAGCACTGGCAGAACCCTTTATCACTATAATTCTGCGACACAAACGCGTAGAAATGTTGGACACGCCGAGAAGCAGTCCGAGTGCTTTTTTGAGATTTCAGCGGAAGATGCCCGTCAGTCAGATATTGCCGATAATGAAGAAATCACAGTACAGTCGCGGCGTGGCAGCATCACTTCGCGCGCAAAAATAAGTGAAAAAGTGACAAATGGACTTATTTGGATGCCCATACACTACGCTGAGGCTAATGCTAATGTGTTAACCGGCGACGGAAAAGATTTAGATGTGGGCACTCCAGAATATAAGCTTTGCGCAGTACGCTTACATAAACGGTAGTTTTTGCCGATAATTACAACCATGGGAATCGAAGGTATCCTCGTTCTGGTCTTAGTCGCTGCAGTTTTGTTACTGCTAGTGTTTGAGAAGGTTGGCATAGACGCAATTGGCATTGGCTTAGTTGTGGTGTTGGTCGTGTCCGGATATATCATCAAAATCTTTGATAATAGTTTCGATATAGAAACTCGTCTGCTTGGCGTGGACGACGCCATGAATCTATTCGGCAACCCAGCGGTGGTGATGGTTGCTGCGCTCTATGTCATGGGCGAAGGATTATCGCGCACCGGCGCAGTTGAGTTTTTTGCTGGACTAGTAATGAAGCTTTCTGGCGGACACGAGCGGCGCATGATTTTGTTCGTGGCGCTGACGGCATGTATCTGTTCAGCGT
>JBLINB010000048.1:0-12161 GCA_047638975.1 Myxococcota bacterium | reverse complement strand
TAAAACCAATTACTGCCTTCGGTGATGGTATCCATCTCGGTGTATGCGCTATCGCTATGCGCGCTTGGATCTTCGCCTAGCATCACCGAAGTGATGATGTTGTCTTCTTCGATACGCGGCGTGATATAAGTTTTTGGAAGACTGCTAATAGCTTTTTGTGTAGTGGTTTTTTCTTCTACTGCCATGCGCATGAAGCAAACTTTGCGTGATTTCGCAGAGTTCGATGCCGCAGTAAACAAGTCAGCAGCTAATTGTTGGTCTTCGCCATGCCACAAATCTAAGATGGTGGCAACAACTACCGTTTCGTCGAGATATTCACGCCATACGACATAGCCCACTAATTGCTTGTCGCGATAAGCTCCTAACATCTGATGTTTGAATTGCGGGCTATCAAAATAGCGCCAATTTAATGTTGCAGCATCACGATGTATCGAGGCGCGATACAGCTGGCCTTGTTCGGCGAGTAAGGTGTCGAAGTCTTGATCACATTTGCTTATTGCACGCATTTGAAAATGCTCGCTAGGCTTAGGCAAAGGTGTTAATGCATCGGCGGCTTTAGCAAGAAGATTTCCTATGCCACCTAAACGCTGATTCAGCGCCGAGCGTAAACTTAAACGTAACTCGTAGGTTTTCAATGATAAAATCATGTGGTAACCGAACCAACGGATACCCATCTTGATCACAGTAGGCTTGGATTGACCTCCAAAGCCCCAGTTAACGCCTTTTTGAGCGTTAACAGCTACCTGCATGCCATAGGTTATGTCACGAAATAGGCGTCCGCCGCCGCGTGCTTCAGGATGCACCGCGATATCCCACAACATGATTCCCTCGGATTGCTTGCCATCTACCCAAGCTTTTTTAATCATGCCAGTGCAGGCCGCAATAACTTTATCCGTTTGTTGATCAATAGCAATCACTGCAAAGGGTTCGCCACTAGGGTTGTCCCAGTATTTCCATTGCACGTGTTCAGCGCTACGCTTTTCACCAAAAGTCTCTTCGAACAATTGGTAAATTTGCGAGTAGTCATCGCGCTCGGCAACTTTAAATCTAAACTTGTCGTTATCGCTTGGCCACTTGGCTTGCTTTTGAAACTTGGCAATCGCTGCCTGCAGTTTGTCGTTTAACATTTTGGTTATTCTAGACCTGTAATCTCGCCGTTTTTCTCGAGCTGCATATGTGATGCCATCGGGTCGCGCGGTAGGCCAGGCATCCTGAAAATAGCTCCGGTGATTACTACGATGAAACCTGCTCCGGCATTTATTTGGACGTCACGCACTTTAAGCGTAAACCCAGTTGGACGACCGACTTTACTGCCGTCATCAGATAACGAGCCGGGTACTTTCGCAATACAGATGGGTAAGTCGCCATAGCCTAAGTCGACAATCTTCTTTAACTCGCGCTTGGCCTTTGGGGCTAAACTAATGTCGTCGGCGCCATAAATTTTAGTGGCGACTTTACGTATTTTATTTTCTGGTGAATCTGTTAATGCGTAACTCGGAGTAAACGGCTCGGAGCCGCGTTCGACAGCTGCCATTACGGCTTTGGCGAGGTCGATTGCACCTTTGCCGCCATCAGCATGATGTGAGCTTACTGCAAATTCAACATTCAATGCCGCGCACTTGTCGCGCACCGCGGCAATTTCGGCATCGCTGTCGGTAGCGAATTTATTGAGTGCCACAATCGGTGGCTTGCCTAAAGTTTGAATATTTTCTATGTGCTTTTCGAGATTGGCCAATCCATCGACTACCGCCGTAACGTTTTCGCCAGCTAAATCAGATTTAGCAACACCACCATGCATTTTTAGGGCACGAACAGTCGCCACCAATACTACAGCTTGCGGATCAAGATTCGCACTACGGCATTTAATGTCGAAGAACTTTTCAGCGCCTAAGTCGGCGCCAAATCCGGCCTCGGTAATGGCCCACTCAGAGAAGTGCATGGCCATCTTGGTAGCGACAACCGAGTTGCAACCGTGCGCAATATTAGCGAAGGGGCCGCCGTGGATAAAAGCAGGTGTACCTTCAAAACTTTGCACTAAATTAGGATTCATCGCATCGCGTAACAATGCCATCATCGCACCAACACAATCCATTTGCTTGGCAAACACCGGCTGATTGTTCATGTCATAGCCAACGATGATGCGCTCGATGCGAGCGCGCAAGTCGTCCATATCGCTGGATAGGCAAAGTATCGCCATGATCTCGGAAGCGGCAGTGATGTCGAAGCCACCTTCGCGCGGCACACCCATGCCGGTGCCACCCATACCCGAAACGATATTGCGTAGCGCACGGTCGTTCATGTCCATGACGCGGCGCCAAACAATTTTGCGCACATCTAGTCCGAGTAGGTTGCCAAAATGTAAATGATTGTCGACCATCGCGGCTAGCAAGTTATTGGCGGCAGTGATCGCATGAAAGTCTCCGGTGAAATGCAAGTTGATCTTATCAAGTGGCATCACTTGAGAGTAACCACCACCGCAAGCGCCACCCTTGACACCCATGCAAGGGCCGAGCGAAGGTTCGCGTAAGGCTAAACACACCGATTCGTTGAGCTGGGTGAATGCCTGAGCCAGGCCAATCGATGTAGTCGTTTTGCCTTCGCCAGCCGGTGTAGGCGTAATCGCCGAAACTAAAATAAGCTTGGCTGGCGCAGCGATACCGCGCGGTCGTTGAAGTGCTTCAAGAGAAACCTTGGCGATATCTTTGCCATATGGCAGCAAGTCGGCAGGGTTGACATGAATAGCATCAGCTATTTCGGTGATAGGCCGCGAAGTAAATTCACGTGCTATTTGTACGTCGGTTTTCATCGAAGAAAATAGTAACGTGGCGTTATGATTAGGGCATGCGTCTACTGCTAATAGTTTTACTTACCCTCACCGCTTGTTCCACACCACAAGATGCACCGCCGCCGAATATTTTATTCATCCTTGCCGATGATTTAGGATACGGTGATGTCGGTTGCTTTGGTCAACAGCATATAAAAACTCCGAATCTAGATAAATTAGCTACAGATGGCATGATGCTTACACGCCACTACTCTGGCAGTCCAGTGTGCGCGCCGTCGCGCTGTGTGTTGCTCACCGGCAAACATACCGGTAATGCCTACATCCGCGACAACGACGAAATGGGCTCGCGCGGAGACGTCTGGAATGACCCTGCTCTAGAAGGACAGCGCCCATTGTTGGCTAGCGAGGTCACTATGGGAGAGGTTTTCCAAGAATCTGGTTATGCCACATCCTTTATCGGCAAGTGGGGACTCGGTTGGACCGGTACTGAAGGGGATCCTAATAAGCAGGGCTTCGACCATTTCTTCGGATATATCTGTCAACGCGTAGCGCATAGTTATTACCCTGATCACCTACATCGTAATCAAGAAAAGATCGAAATTAACCCTGGCGGCAGCGAAGTCGATTACGCGGCTGACTTGATGGCAGACGAAGCTGTAGATTTTTTGCAAAACACCGACGGCAAACCATTCATGATGGTTTACGCCACGCCAGTACCGCACTTGGCTTTGCAAGTGCCACAAGACTCGCTTGACGCATACCTCGGAGTCTTCGAAGAGACGCCCTATGATGGCAAAAATGGATACCTTCCGCATCCACAGCCACGCGCCGCTTATGCCGCGATGATCACTCGCATGGACCGCGATATCGGAAGAATCCTCGACACCTTAGATGAAATGGGCGTCGCCGAAAATACTTTGGTGGTGTTTACTTCCGACAATGGACCGTCATGGATCGGAGGCTGCGATCTCGAGTTTTTCCAATCGCAAGGTGGGTTGCGCGGTCGCAAGGCGCAAGTGTTTGAAGGAGGCCTGCGCGTGCCGACGATTGTGCGTTGGCCAGGCGTAGTTCCAGCCGATTCAACTAGCGATTATGTCAGCGCATTCTGGGATTGGCTGCCAAGTTTCTGCGATGCTGCCGACGTCGATTTTGAGCCTCAAGACGGCGAATCGTTGATGACAGTACTGCGTGGCGACAATGATAAGCAGCGCCAGTCGCCGCTTTACTTTGAGCATGCACGCAAAGCACAAGCCATTATTGATGGCGACTTCAAGCTGTTACGCACAAAGCAAACAGAGCCATGGCAGCTTTATAACTTGCGCGAAGACAATGCCGAAGCGCATGACTTAGCCGCTGATAACCCACAAAAGGTTGCTGAATTAGTTGAGTTGATCGGTGTGACCCGCACTCAATCTAAATTGTTTCCGTTGTAATTTACGCGTTATAGCTCGCGGCCATGTCGGCTAGCGAAATGGACTTAATCTTGCCTGCTTGACCCGCTGTATTGAAGGCTTCGTAGCGCAACATACAGATTTCGGTCATTGCAGCCATAGACGGCGTCAAGTATTTACGCGGATCAAAGGCTTCCGGAGAGTCTTGGAATACCTTGCGAATCGCAGCTGTAATCGCCATGCGATTGTCGGTGTCGATATTTACTTTTCGCACACCATTCTTGATGCCTTTAACAATCTCTTCAACAGGCACGCCATAAGTCTGCTTCATTTCGCCACCGTTGGCATTGATGAGGTCTTGCAAATTTTGCGGTACTGAAGACGAGCCATGCATTACTAAGTGCGTGTTCGGGATCGCTGCGTGGATATCAGCCAGGCGCTCCATTGCTAGAATGTCACCCGTCGGCTTACGTGTAAACTTGTAGGCTCCGTGCGATGTGCCAATTGCAATCGCCAAAGCATCAACGCCTGTTTTAGCAACAAAGTCTTTAGCCTGGACGGGGTCGGTAAGCAGCATCTCTTTAGAGAGGGTACCTTCAAAACCGTGACCGTCTTCTTTTTCGCCTTCGCCGGTTTCGAGTGAACCCAAACAACCGAGTTCGCCTTCTACCGATACACCTACTTTGTGCGCGGCGTCAACTACAGCTCTGGTTACGTCAACATTGTATTCGTAACTGGCAGGAGTTTTACCATCAGCCTCGAGAGAGCCATCCATCATTACGGATGAAAAGTCAGCAGCAATTGCCGACTCGCAGGTGTCGAGGGCGTTGCCATGATCGAGGTGCATACACACCGGGATTTCTGGGTACATTTCAACAGCAGCCTGAATCAGATGCGTGAGCACAATATCATTGGCGTATTTGCGTGCGCCGCGACTGGCTTGCATGATCACTGGAGAGTCGCATCGTTTAGCGGCATCCATGATTGCGAGCATTTGCTCCATGTTGTTAATATTGAATGCCGGAACGCCGTAATCGTTTTCAGCAGCGTGATCGAGTAATTGTCGTAATGAGACTAAAGCCATGGAGTGAAGAATACTCTATCTATAAGCTTTTGTTTAGAGATATCTCTTAACAATTAAACTGTTATCATGTAGCCATGCTACAAAAATACGATGAACGTAACACAGACTTGATTGTCAATATCGGCGGCGAACTTGTACATCGTGATCAGGCGCGTATCTCGCCTTTTGATTCACTCGCGCAAGGCGGTGACGGTGTGTGGGAGGGCCTGCGTTTATACGACGGCCAAATATTCAGGCTCGACACGCATCTTGAGCGTTTGCGCTCTTCCGCTAAGGCGCTTGCCTTCGCCGACATCCCTAGTGATGCCGAAATAACAGAGCAACTTAAGCGTACTTTAAAGGCTAATAACATGCATGACGGCGTCCATATCCGCCTGACGCTATCGCGTGGCGAAAAAGTGACTTCCGGCATGGATCCACGCTTAAACACGAAAGGTAGCCTGTTAATCGTGCTCGCTGAATATAAAGCTCCGGTTTACAGCAAGTCTGGTTTGAAGCTAATGACTTCTACGGTGCGCAGGTTTCGCCCCGACACGCTTGATCCTAATATTCATCATAATAATTTAGTACAGTCTATTCTGGCAAAGGTGCAGGCCAATGCTGCGGGAGCTGACGACGCCCTGATGCTTGACACTCTTGGCTTCGTTGCTGAAACGAATGCCACACATGTTTTTATTGTGGATGGCGGGGTGCTGTGGACGCCTAGTACGCGTGCCTGCCCAGAGGGGGTGACGCGCGATAGTGTGTTGCGCTTGTGCGAGGCGAATAATATCGAGTGCCGGGTCGGCGACATTTCACTGACTGCCGTTTATCGGGCCAGCGAAATGTTTTGTACCGGCACCATGGGCGAGATCGCTGCTATTGGTGAAGTTGATGGGCGTGTCATCGGTGACGGCAAGATAGGGCCAATGGCGGAGCAGTTATCAAAAATGTTTTCTAGCTATGTGCTAGAGAACGGCACTCGTGTGTGTGAATGATAGTGCCAATATTTTAAAATAGAGCTAGGCGCTAACCATCCGACCCAATTGGGTGTATAATTTGCATGCGCCGCTAATGAGACTCAATATCAATAAATAGAGTCAGGCGCCCATAAATCATGAAAAATAGCCTTAGACTAATAGTAATACCTTTAATCAGCTTGCTCACATGTGCTACCATTCAGGCGCAGCAACCCGTTGTTGAGACTACAGGATTATACGGCGGCAGCGTAATGCATGTGCGTATCACCGGAGATTATCCAAATTCTCCAGCAATTCTTTTGGCTGGAACGCCGACAGTTGCAACTCATAGTGCGCTTCTAGGCTTGCAGTTAGTTAGCCCTTTGCGTGTCTTTCGTGGCGTGCTTGATGCTTCAGGCGTGTATGAGTTTGATGTGACTCTGCCACCGTTGGCTTGGCCAGGATCGCGTTTTGCGATGCAGGCGCTAGTTAAAAACCCAACGGGTAAATTTCAGTCATCAGATGTAGTTGGGTTGCTCGGTGAATCGAGCAATGATGCAGTGTGGCAAGATGCTACTGCCAGTTTGCCCATTTCATCCGGTTTTGGCGCGGTGGCATCGGTGACTCCAGTTGATATCGACCTAGATGGCGATCTCGATTTGGTTTTGGCCGATGCAGGTAGTGCGTTATCGATTGGCGGAATCCTTATTTACCAAAACGATGGCAGCGGAAACTTCACTGACATCACCAGCTCAGCTTTCTCTAGTGGTAATAATGAAGCGGTGTTTATTGTTTCATTCTGCGACTACGACTTAGATGGTGACCAAGACTTCGTTGCGGGCGGTGGTATCGATCCGGCAACAGTAGTGCCTTATCCAACTCGCCTTTATACCAATGACGGCAATGGCGTATTCTCTTACGTTCAAGACATGGCCTCTAGTTTGTCAAGTTCAAATAACTTTGCGTGGGGCGACATTAATGGTGACGGCTACGCTGAGCTGTTAATGAGTGAAGGCGGTACCCAGACTCAGTCTAGTAGCGCGCAGTCAATGGCACTGTATGACAATAATTTTGGTGCTTTAGTATTGAATGCTACTTTTGCGGCTGCTTCTTACAATAATTCGATAGAGCAAACTACCGCGGTAGAGTTTGGTGACGTCGATCGCGATGGCGATCTTGATATTTACGTGTCGCGCACCGACAACACAGATGGCGCATTAAACATTTTGCTAATGAATGACGGAGCAGGCACCTTTACCGACGAATCCCTAACGCGTCTACCTCAAATGAATAGCGGACTTGGCGATAAGAGCTCTGATGCGCAGTTTGTTGATGTAAATAACGATGGTTACCTCGACCTCATTGTTGCCAATAGTCACTTGTCAGTCGCGCCAAGCGAGTCTGGCGATATGCTAATGAACTACGGCGTGAGTCAGCCAGGAGTATATTACGACGCGGCATCGTTGTTTCCTGATGCGCTGCACGAGCACTTAGGTATCCGCTTGGGTATCGAAACCGGCGACGTAGACATGGACGGCGACCAAGACGTTATCATCCACCCGCACGAGTTCTTTGGCAGTGGAGCCTTACCATTCGTTGGACGCCCAGTGTTGTTTTTGAATCAAGGTGGTGCGCAAGGCGGTACGCTAGGTAGATTTGATGAAGATATGAGCTTCTGGGTTCCAGGACCATCCGCGACCTTCATCTCATACTACGGCCGCTTGTTTGATGCAGATGGCGACCTCGACCTCGATTACTATGTCCCTAGCTACGGTGGCATCCTAAACCCATACAATCTTCAGGATAGATTGCTGATTAATAACCTGTAATACGGCAGGCCGTTTAATCGCGGTTAAAACATAATATACTCATGTCGACTTCTTGTCGGCATGAGTTCTTTTTTTGTTAGATTAATAACCTATAATCAATGATATGGAATCACCGATCATTACACTTAAATCATCTTTGAGCGTAGACGACGCAGTCGCTGCTCTTCAGTCAGCGACCGTTGCTGCCGGTTTTGGCATTCAAGCTAACCACGACGTCAATGCGACGATGGCTAAGAAGGGTGTCACATTCGAACACCCCGTGCGCATTGTTGAAATGTGCGAGCCGAATTACGCAAAAACGATGCTGGGGCTCGACCTAAATATTTCGGCGGCAATGCCATGTCGCATCTCGGTCTACGCTAAGGACGGTCAAACATATCTGGCTACTATCGCGCCGCAGGCAATGTTAGCCATGTTTGATGCTGCAGATGGCGCTGATGTGGCTAATGCTGTGCAAGATATTTTAGTTGGCATCATGAATAAAGCTTGTTAATGGAATATATGCGCAGTATTCTGCGTGCATGAACTTTTTAATAGAAATGTGGATGCCGATTTTACTGTCGGCGGTGTTTGTGTTCATCGTTAGTTCGATGCTGCACATAGTCTTTTCTGGTTGGCATGCTCCCGACTGTAAGGGCCTCAAAAGCGAATCAGATGTGATGCGTGCTTTGCGCGAATCTGGTAATGGACCTGGCGAGTACATGATGCCGCATGCAGAGTCGATGGCCGCAATGAAGTCAGAGGCTTATTGCGCAAAATTAGAAGAGGGGCCTATAGCACGCATAACGATTATGTCGAGCAACGCGGCCAACATGACAAGCGCGCTAAGCAAATGGTTTATCCTGTCGATTTGTATAAGCATCGTCTGTGCTTATGTAAGTTCTTTTGCATTAGTTCAAGACGGCGACTACTTAGCAGTGTTTAGGCTAACCGGAGTCGTGGCTTTTTGCGCATACTCTTTTGGCTACATCCATAATTACATTTGGGCCGGCACTCCAGGCAAAGTCGCAATCAAATTTGTTATCGATGGTTTCGTATACGCACTAATAACAGCCGGCACTTTTGGCTGGCTGCTGCATGCTTAAGCAGGTTTGGCAGCTACAGATTACGTTCGTTTAACTGCAGCAACACGCGTTGAATAGCCTGTTGCTGCGGATTACGCTCTAAAGAATTGAGCGCTGCCTCGCGCATTGCTGACCAATCACTATTCTTATTCGCAATAATAATGGCGATATTAAACGGCGCTTCAGAATCAGGATAGCGTTGGCTAAGCTGCGTCATTAAATGACTAGCTTCATCGATTTTCCCGTCTTCAGCAAGGATGGTCGCGAGATTCAACATGCTCGCAGTATGCAGCGGATCGAGTAGTAAGGCGTCACGATAAGCTAACTCGGATGCGGCACGTTGTTGTCTAGTAAATAGGCTGCGTGCGCGCAAAAAATGAAATTGCGATAGAGTTATTTCTTGCGGACGTCCTGGTGCTGAGAAGCTGTCAAAAAGTTCTGCGGCACGTTGCAGATGTCCTTGTTCGAATAAAGCCATTGCTTGCATAGCACGCTTCAGACTGTCGGAATAACGGTTTTCACCACGGTAGCTAAATGTTTTCCAATCGCCGCTTGGGCTTTCAGTCAATTTAAACGCGACTTCTTTTTGCGGGATAGGGCGCGCCTGAATAAAGTGATCGGCAATCGTTACGTTCTGTAAATCAAAGGGTTTAACGGCTGGCATATGGCAAGCCACACACGACTGCTCGGGGGCCTGCGCTTGATGGTCGTCGAGTAATCCGTCGTGACAGGAGATACATTTATTATCAAAGCTCGCCCGTTGCTGATAGCGCGCCGGCTGATGCGGGTCGTGACAGCTAGTGCAAGTCATGTTCGGCGATTGCTTAAAGCATTCACTAGCACTAAGGCGTTGTACTTGGCTTACAAAACGCAAGCTGTTGTCTGTGGATTCACTTGCGACCAACACCGCGTGCTTTTTTAACAAATCAACTCCGGGGGCAACTTGCTGTAGCGCACCATTGCTTAAATTCACATGCGCATCGCCTTCAAGATGACAGCGCGCGCACAAGTCAAGTTGCTGCTCGACGGCGAAGTCGATAGGGTTGAGAATCGCTAAGTCAGCTGCAAATGCATCGCTACGCATTATTTCAACATGCTTACTACCATCGCCATGGCAAGTCACGCAGCCAATCGGCTGCGGTTGAAAATCTTGTAAATTGTTCAGCGGATGCACGTCGGGCAGCGTTGACGAAGTATGGCATTGCAGGCATTGCGCGGTAATCGGTACTGCATCTAGTCCGCCAGAGGAATGCCATTCATGCGGAGCGGGGCGCCATCCTTGCTTAGTGAAGTATTCGAGCGGCGAGAAGAACCAACGGCCGTTATTATTAATCACGAAACTCATGGCGGCGACTCCGGCACCGATGCGCAAGTTAATCGGCACACTAAGACTCGAACCACTTGCCATATGCTGCGCCGTAAGTTGCCAGTTGTTGTTTGCGCCAATGTTGTAACGCATGCCAGAGTAATTATTTTCAATAAACTCATTCGACAAGCGCGCCGGAATCCGCTGTGGATCTAAACTTGCAAGCGCATCCGCCATGCCATGCGTTTTGAATTTATTGACTTGGCTGGCATGACATTCTGCGCATACACGATCTTCAACATTCGGCAACTCGACCAACGGCTGCTGTTGCCGCGACAAATCAAGCGCGTTAGTTTTTACACTACCCGCCTTACTGCATGCCCAAACCAGCAGCGCACTTAAAAATACTAGGCTAAACGCCCGCACTTACATGTATGGATTAGCACCAGAATTATGATCAGTAGCATCGTGGATGCCTTCTATCTCTGGCACCGCATCACGAATACCTACTTCAACACCTTGCTTCATAGTCATCGCTGCTGAACCACAGCCTTGACAGCCGCCGCCCATGGTGATGTATAATTCTTTAGCATCACTAGCTTGTATTTCTACCCAGCCACCGTGCGAAGCAAGATTTGGATTCAGCGTTTCGTCGATTACAGCTTGCGCTCTTTGGCGTAGCAAATCGTCGCCTTGTTGTGCTTCGAGTGCACCACTTTTAACAGCCGCCTTGCCGGCGCCTAAATGTTCTCGGATTGCCGAACCAGCAGCGCGTGCAACATCGCGCCAATCGCTTGGTGTCGAAGCCATACTAATTAAAACTTCGCCATTACTGATGCGTACTCCTTTAAGATTTTCGACGCTGTCAAATAAGTGTCCGGCCAGCGGCACCCATTCTGCGCTCCATTCTTTATCAGAGGTATAAAGGCAACCGACAAACATGTTGCTAGCAACCCTGAATAAGCAGTTACTAGGAATGACCTGCGGCTCTGCCGTAATGCGGATGGTAGTTTCTTCGCTCATAGTGCCTACAATTCTACTCTTGCGGCGCGATTATTGAAACAAGTCTTCGCGAGTATAATCCCTGCAAATGGCTCAAAAGCGTGTCTTGTTCGACATCCCAATGCTCTTGGAAGTACTCGGCGATCTCGTGCAAAGTGTTCTTGCCATCGCTAAATTCAAGTAAGCCCAGTTCGAGCGGTTCAATATCAAAGGTTTCTGCGCGCACCATTAAACGCACCGACATATTATCGCCTTCAGCATTAGATACGCTTTCGGCACTAAAATTGGGGACGGCCAGCGGGATCATTGAGCTGGTTAACATCTCTGGAAATTCGCGTTGCTGGAATAAGCGTCCGTTAATAACTAGTAAGTCGAGTCCGCTATTTAAAAAGCTCTTCATCGCGTCCGTCGGGGTTTCGACTATCGGCTCTTGCTTAATATTGAATGAAGTATTCAGCAACATAGGCACGCCACTGAGCTTCTCAAAGCGTTGAATAAGCGCGTAAAACTTTGGGTTAGCATCTGCCGTTAAACTTTGGATGCGTGACGAACCGTCGGCGTGTACCACTGCCGGAATTTCATGCGCTTTTTCGGCGCGCGCTTGCACAGTCAAGGACATGTACGGAGAGGGGGATGCGTCTTCAAACCAGTCGCTTACTTTCTCGGCGAGTACTGTCGGCGCAAACGGGCGGTAGGCTTCACGTTTCTTGATTGCAGAATTTATTTTTTCTACCATCTCGCCACGACGCGGGTCAGCCAAGA
>JBLINB010000047.1:0-12193 GCA_047638975.1 Myxococcota bacterium | reverse complement strand
TCACCACAGTCCGCACATTGATGGCGTCCGTGTTGTTGCCACCAGCTATTTAATAGGGGTGACAAATTTAATACGTCGATAAGGATTGCCTGCCCACGACTGCGCGGTATTTCTCCGGCCGAGGCCAAGACCGGACTTAAACCACAAATACCATCTGCAATACTAAGGTTTGACTTACTGTTAACCATTGCCGCAGGATTAGCGAGTAATTCGAACTGACGTGCGGACCAGGCTTCGAGGCCTCCGAACAATAAGGATGTTTTTCCGGAGCCAGAGGGACCGGTAATTGCCGTCCAACAATGCGTAGGTATCGAGACATCTACACCCCGCCAATTAGCGACGCGCAGTTTTTTGATATCTATCTGTGAATCACTCAACCGGACTCGCCCAAATCAGGGTAATCATCGTTACGTCCTGCTAATAACTCTTCGCGAAGTTGCGCTAACAAATCTGGGTTAGCGGCAATAATACTGCGCGCGGTCAACCAATCTCCTCCGGGGACTATGGTGTCGGCTATGCCACCTGCGCGCTGCACCAAGTATGCTCCGGCGGCAACATCCCATGGTGAAAGGTGTAATTCCCAGTAGGCGTCGAGTCGTCCGGATGCGACATACGCTAAATCGATAGCCGCCGCTCCCATACGCCGAATACCACGCTGCTTTAAGAATAGGCGATTGAAGTTCTCTAGGTTGTTGTCGTTGAGCACATGCCTGCGGTAAGGGAAACCGGTCGCAAGCACCGCATCACTAAGTTTTGTTGTTCGACCGACCTGAACGCTGCGGCCATTTAACTGAGTGCTTTGTGTTGCAGACGCACTAAAGCATTGATCGAGCTCGGGGATATAAACGACTGCGATATCAACCTGTTTTTTTACTAAGCGCGCGATCGACACAGCATACATCGGCAGCTGCTGCACAAAATTAACAGTACCATCCAGTGGATCTATGCACCATTGCACTTCTTCGCCACCGTCTTCGGCACAGCTCTCTTCGGCCCAGAAACTAGACCCAGGGAATGCCGCTTGCAATTTTCCAATGATGTATTTTTCGGATGCGATATCAGCAGCCGTAACTAAATCGCGCGATGCACTTTTAGAGCCCACTTGGCTGCTATCTAAATTTCCGGCATATTCGAGTAATAACGCTCCGGCACCTTTGGCTATTTCACTAACTATTTTTAGATCGTTCATTATTATAATCTTCTATTAGCTGCTTGAAGAACTGCTGCTGCAAGCTCTTAAAGCGGCGGTTATTGGTATTCGAATTAATCTTACGTCTGAAATTTACAACAAAAGAGAATACAGCAATTTGATCGTCTGGCAGCAACAAATATCCGGACAATGAGCTTGCGCCAAAGCCATCGCTCGATTGTTTACTCTGGATGAATCCGGTCTTGGCATGTATCCGCTGTGGATGAAAGGCGGCATCTAAGAAACGATTACTCAAGGTACCGTCAACTCCGCCAATTGCCAATGATTCAAACCACTGCTCACCTACTGGCATGAAGCACATTTCTCGCAACAATTCACAGAGTAACTGCGGACTAGCCACATTATTAACGACCGACGAACGCGCCATTCCGGAACCGTCGAGCTGTGATAGTTGCGTGATATTTGGCAGTATTCCGCTAAGTATTTCTTTAATAGCAGACGCACCATTTGCATAACTTCCTACTTCGAGTTTTTTAGCGCCCAATGTTTTCAGCACCATTTCTGCCATGAAGTTATTCGACTCTTTATTTATTTCAAGTACGACATCAGCTAATGACAACGCAGATGAATAATCTAAGATTAGCTTTTGAGTTGCAGTTTCTGGCATGCGCTGGACAACCACCTGGCCTACTTTTATCCCGGCTAGCTCAAGTTGGTCATGCACCCACCATCCGAAAAACTGCACGCCATCTGGAACAGCATATTTCGCCACTTGCTTCTTGCCCGGTGATGTTCGCACCCATAGTGTTGCACCGTTATCCGCCCACCATGCCGACAAAAACTTAGATGTCTTGCCATAATATCTGACGTTAACGGACGGCACTAGTGGTGGATAAAATAAGGCTTTGGCCCCATCGTAATCGATATCTATGCAACCGCTATTGACGCTCAATGCCGTAGGCGGCGCACAAAAATAATCATACCTATGCTCAAGTGGCCATAATGGGTGGCGCTGCTCATCAAAAGCACTCGCGTCTATGTAAAGGCTGTCGACATGTGAGACCGAAGAACTACGCAGCGTTTGCAACAATTCAATGATGAACAGCTGCGCAAAGTCTTTATCTTCGAACTTAGCGAGTGACGGATCGCCGCCACCAACAATAGCTAGATTATTACCATCCAACAGTACTTTGGTCTGCCAACGGAAGTCGGCCCCTAGTTCGATAAGCGCCGCTGCTGTGGTGAACAGTTTAGTGTTTGAAGCTATCGTTAAATCGCGCTGTGGCTTATGCGAGAAAAGCACTTCGCCATCAAGCTTTTGCACCATCACCGATAATTCAAGCGCCCGCTCGTTATCTACTTTTGAAATTAAAGACTCTAGGCTCTGTTGCGGGACAGCAACAAAGTTCAGCACACAGCCTAATAACAAAGAAATCATTTAACGACTTAAGGGCGTACACCTTCATAAGCAATTGCCCAGGTGCAAGCTGTAAACAATTGTGCGATCAGTGACATTTTCTCGCCGTTGATTGAATCAGGCACGTCAGTCGGTTGATGATAAAACTTATTGTCAGCCAAGTCAGCCTCGAAGAAAAACAAACCGACGACGTCTACCGAATGGAAACTATATTGATCGGAACGGGCATACAAATCACGCCCCTGGCTGTTATCCATTTTTAATTTACTTTTTATACGCTTATGTTGCTTATTAATAAAGCTTTCCCAATTTGGACGCGACCATAATCCGCCAATGCTAATCTTTTCAGTTTCTCCACGGCCGACCATGTCCATGTTTAGCATCGCTATTGTTTGTGCATGCGGGAACAGAGGCTCTTTGCAATATTCGCGCGAGCCGAGCAAGCCTAATTCTTCGCCGGTGAACCACAAGAACAAGATATCACACTTCGGCTTGTGCGGGGCCAATGCCTGAGCTACCTCGAGTAGCGATGCCGAACCTGACGCATTATCATCAGCACCAGGACGCAGAGTCATCGTCATGCTATCTGCATTTGGGTCTAAACCCACATGGTCGAGATGAGCTCCGACTACTATTAATTCGTCAGTACTGCCATCGCCCTTAATCAAAGCTGCCAAGTTATAAGTTTCGACTTCTTTATTTTCGAAGGCTACATTCATCGCCACCAGCATTTTCTTGTCGGCCGTCAACATCGAAGGACGACGCTTCTTTTCAATCTTGGCAAAGTATTTATCGATGTCGGTCTCGAAAAGCAATGAAGCAAAATCGCGCGAGACGGTCATCACTGGAATCTCGGGGAAGCGCGAGCGCTGATAGAATTTTTCACTGCTGAGCTTTGACGTATTAACCATCGGAGTAGTATTAGGCAGCACTAAATTCGAATCGGGCACTAGGTCGGGATCAGGAACAATCACCAAGCCAATCCCACCGGCGGCAGCTACAGCGCGCGCCTTAGATGCCAACTGCGAATGTCGCGTAGCGCTCTCGCCATCAAACTTTTTATACTTCTTGTCGTCAGCATGTGGCTCGCGTGAAAAAGCAAATACAATTTTGCCTTTAACTTTTGATGGATCTAAATCGCGCCAACGTTCATTGCGCGCATCAATCGCATAGCCCACAAAAATGGCTTTGCCTGAAGCAGAGGCTTCGATGCTACCTACGACTGGAGCGAATTGATCAAGAACATCAAACAGTTCGGGATCAACATCTTGCGGGGGGAAACTGATCAAGCACTCGTCTGTCGGCACTAAACAATTCAGCGTAATAGGTACGCGGAATCCGTCTTCGGTGGCCGGAACTAAGCCATATTCGAGCAACTGTGCTTCAACATAACTTGCTGCCCTATCAAAGCCAGCACTTAAGGTGCCGCGTCCCATCATTTCGGGCCCTGCCAAGACATTCACTTTTTCGAAGCAATCTTCGGCAGTGATTGTAGCCAATGCAAGTTCAAGCGGTTCTAAATCTTTCTGCGGTAGCAGCCCAAATGCTGCGACTAATATCAGGTTGGTGCTAATTAACATCATTGACTAAGATACTGCTGCCACTGTTCAATAATGGACTGCCGAGACGCTAAATCTGGATCCAAATCTACACCGATAGTATGCCCACACATCTTCTCCATAGCTAAACGCCAAGCCCTGAACATCTCACGGTCTTCCGACTCTGCTAATGGCAGGATTAATTGCGCCTCGGTTAGCCCCCCGAGGCTCTCATAGGCGCGAATAGCCGCTAAGCGTATTCGGCGATCTTGGTGCTGCAAGAAAGCTTCGACTTGCGCTAAATCTGGCGTTGTTGCATGCCGCGTAATCTGGCTAATCGCCACTTCAAGAATTTCAACCGAGCTATCGCTGAGTGCTGCAATGTAATCTTGCAGATCATCTGGATAGCGTCCACGTATTAGGTATCGAATTCCGATTAAACGATATTCTGCATTACTCTGTAAATACAATAAACGTCTGGCGTCTGCGACATTCTTTGGCTGCCCTAGTTCGAAAGACCGCAAACGCTGTAGCTCGTCGGCGCTCACCTCCGACAAAGCTTGGTCGCTTAGTGCCAGGCTAATGGCTTCGGTTGCTGCCTGAAGGTTTCCTGACTTTTCAAATAACATCGAGGCTTTTTGATAATACACCTTAGACTGTGTAGCTTTTGATTTGCTAGCAAACTCCATGCACAATAAAGCCGCTTTTTCATATAACTCATTGTGCTCTAACAAATACAATTGTGCATCATCGAGCAACTTTTGGTTTTCTTCAACCAATGCTGCCACTTGAAGGACGCTTAATGCCTCTTCAAGTCTTTGTAAATTACTATAATCGTTCGCTAAATCGATGCGTAGCCACGGATCATCAGGTGTGAACTCTAGCCACTGTTGCCGCGCATGCAGAGCCGCCGGAGCGTCATGCAGCTTTTCAGCAATACGCGCTTGCCATTGCCAGAAGCTAGCATCACATTCCGATTGAGGATAGCTGGCATAGCTTTGCAAACAATCTAAACAGCTGCGGTATTGTTGGTCGGCTTCGGCGTTACGTGCTTTTTCGAGCAATCCTTCGACATCAAAGGCGAAAGCATGCTGCAAATCTTGCGCCACACCTAATGGCAACTCAGGAGTTGGTGCTTGCGAACATGAAAGGCACAAAAAGCACGCGACAGCAATTAATTTACACTTGACCATTCTTTGAAAAAATTCGGGAAGGATTTACTCACACATTCACTATCATTGACTCGCAACTGCGTGTTCTGCAATTGCAAAACTGCTGCTGCCATTACGACACGGTGATCATTACAACTGTCAATCTCGGTTTCGCACTTTTCAAGCGACTCCAAGGCTACTAAACGGTCACTTTCTTTATAACGCAGAACTTCGCTATTCACAAATTGCACCGCCACTTTTTGCACACGGCATACCGCGGCAATCAGCAGACTTGCATCAGGAGCACATTGCACATCGTAACGCAACGTTGCAGTTGGCTTATGAACATTAGGTCTAACACTTATGCTCTTGCCTGCGACTTGTAAGCCGAAGTGGTCTTGTAAAAAACCTAAAGCGTATTTCTCAGGATGCTGCGTGTCACAACCATTAGTGAATTCGATATCTTTTTCGCGCACTATCGCTAAGCCAGCGAAATACATTGCTGCCGAAAAATCTCCTGGTATGGCATAGCTTGCGATCGGCGGCGCGAAGTCAGCTATTACTTTTTGCGTAAGCTTGTAATAAGGCAATGATGCCTCTTTCGAACTACAGCTCGCCACGAACTTTTTATTGAACACCTGCGACAACGTTAGCGCTGACAAAAACTGACTACTGATGTCGCAATCAACACTGACATCGCACGCTCGCCAATTACGACTATCTACCACCCAGCCGTCGGCCACCTCGGTGATATCAACATTCATTTCACGCAAGACCTCAAACAATTGAGAATGAGGACGCCGCGCCAATTGCTTACTGACTTGCAAGGTATAAACCCCTGCTTGAGTAGCGCAAATAGCCAGTAAAAATCTAAAGGTGGTGCCACCATCCTGGCAATCGATGGTCGCTTGTTTAATCGGCAAATCACCCGCGCACCCCTCTATTAGCCACGCATGCGTCTCGCCAGCAGGCCCAATGGAGGCGCCTAAGGCTTGCAGCCCTAAGCGGAGTTGACGGCAGTCGTCAGCGTCGGACACACCTTGCAGCACTATTTTCTTGTCGCCCATCACCGCACAAATCAACGACCGCTGGGTGGTAGATTTACATCCGGGCAACAGAACTGTCAGATTTGGCATAGATATATTCTAATTCGCCACGCTAAAATATCCACATGCAAAGCGCTTCTTCTGCTTCAGACACCGGCTACAAAGGTGGCCTTGAGATCCCAGGCTGGGATTTATTCTACATTGGCAAGGTTCGCGATTTATATCGCCATCCTAATCATCCTAAAAAGATGCTGATGATTGCCACCGACCGCCTTAGCGCTTTTGACGTGGTAATGGGACAAACGATCCCTGACCGTGGGCGCATTCTGACTCATATCACCGAATTTTGGTTAGAGAAATTCAAAGATTGGATGCCAGCCGCGCGCATCACCTGCGATCCGGCACAAGTTCCTGACCTACCGCAAGAATTCCACGAGCAACTAAGCGATCGCTTAACTTTTACTCACGAAGCCGATCGCGTTAATGTCGAGATCGTATTACGCGCCCACTTGGCCGGCTCGGGTTTCAGAGAATACCAAGCAACCGGCAAGCTTTGGGATGTCGAAGTCCCGTCTGGCCTGCAAAACTCATCTAAGTTGCCAGAGGTCGTCCACACCCCGACTACTAAGGCGGAGAAAGACGAACCTGTAACTTGGATAGAAGCCATCGCATTAATTGGCGATGCCGACGAGGCCGCTAAGATTCACGAAATGGCACTAAAGATATTTGGCGAAGCGAGTGCTGCAGCTGCGGCCAAGGGCATCATTCTTGCCGACACTAAATTCGAATTCGGCCGTCTTAATGGCGAGTTGGTTTTAATCGACGAAGTCATGACTCCGGATTGCTCACGCTATTGGCCAGCCGACGGTATTGTCGAAGGACAAGAGCCACCAAGCTTTGACAAAGAAATCGTGCGCGCTTATTTGCGTTCACTCAGCGACTGGAATCGTCAGGCTCCAGGCCCGGAAATCCCGCAAGAGATTATTCAGGAAACCCGCCAGCGCTATCTAGACATCTGCCAGATTCTTACTGGCTCGTTGCCAACGCACCAAAGCAATCTCTAGGATAGCGATATCGGCCGGTGTAACGCCGGCCATTCTGCCGGCTTGACCTAATGTTGTGGGCAGTGTCTCTTGCAGACACAAACGCGCCTCGGCGCGCAAGCCTTGAACCACTGAGTAATCGAAGTCGCGCGGTAGTTGCATGAGCTCACGCTCGGCACCACGATCTACCCAAGCCTGTTGACGCATGGTATATCCGGCATACAAGACATCGGATTCGATGGTATGCCAATCGCTTAAAGGTATATTTAACTCGTACAAATCTGGATGCATTTCGAAGATGCGCGTCCAGCCAATGAACTTTGGCTGCTTACACATGTCGAGCAAACTACGCGCACCACTATTTGCAACGTTCAAAGGATAAGGCTTGTCGAGTAATGCCTGGCGCGCAACAGCTAAATTTTGTTGACGCTGTGCAAGTACTGCATCGCGTTGTTCAGAACTAATGCCAATTTCTTGAGCCAACGGAGTTAGTCTTAAATCTGCATTATCTTGTCGTAATAACAAGCGGTGCTCGGCACGCGAAGTAAACATACGGTATGGCTCGCTAGGATCGCTTACTACCAGATCGTCAATCAACACGCCGATGTAGGCTTGATGACGTTGCAATATAAAACTCGGCTGCTCTTGAATCTTCAAGGCAGCGTTCAAACCAGCGATTAGGCCCTGCGCAGCCGCTTCTTCGTATCCGGAAGTGCCACATATTTGACCTGCAAAATACAAGCCGCCAGAGTTACGGTACTCTAAAGTTGGCAACAAACTACGTGGCGCAACATGCGTGTATTCTACGGCGTAACCCGCCTGCAAGATTTCGGCTTTTTCTAAGCCGACACAAGTACGCACAAACTCGAGTTGTATTTTCTCGGGCAATGAAGTACTGATGCCGTTGGCGTATAAAATGTTTGAGCCCACAGCTTCGGGTTCAAGGAAGATTGTGTGTTCATCGCGGTCGGCAAAACGCACCACCTTGTCTTCGAGTGATGGACAATAACGCGGACCTTTACCTTCGGTGCGCCCCGAGTACATCGCGGTTTGATCGAGGTTGGCACGCACGATTTCTTGAGTACGCGCAGTCGTTTTGGTTAGCCAACAATCAATCTGTTTGCGTTCAGATAAGTTGGTTGTTAAAAACGAAAATGGTGACGGCGATTCATCACCCGGCTGTCGCGTCATTTGCGACAGATCAACTGTGTCAAGAGCAATGCGTGGTGGCGTGCCCGTTTTGAGTCTTGCGACCGGTACCCCCAGACGCTCTAAAGTTTTGCCCAGCGGGAAACTAGCACCTTCGCCGACGCGCCCGCCTTGCGTGCTATCTAAGCCCTGATGCAGCATGCCTTCAAGAAAGGTACCTGTCGTCAAAATAGCGGCTTTGCAAGACAAAACGCGCTGATCGCTAAGAATCACGCCGGTGATATTAAGCTCAGCATCGAGTTGCAGGTCAGCAGCTTCGCCCTCAACGACGCATATATTTTCGATTTCGCCAATCAGCTGCTGCGCATATTGCTCGTAGGCATCGCGATCACATTGAGCACGTGGAGATTGAACCGCACGACCTTTTGACGTATTCAGCATGCGAAACTGGATGCCGGCATGGTCGGCAATAAGCCCCATAAGCCCGCCTAGTGCGTCTATTTCGCGAGTTAACTGCCCTTTGCCAATGCCGCCGATTGCGGGATTACATGACATGCGACCGATAGAATTTGCTGATAAGCTTAATAAGGCAACGCGTACACCACGGCGCGCGGCGGCCGCCGCTGCTTCAATGCCGGCATGTCCGCCGCCAACCACAACTACATCAAATTCGTTTTCTAGCATGTTTCACAGTCAATTGTGCGTTATTCTACACGACTGCATGATTAAAAGCCTCACCTTTATTACGGCATTGCTGTTATTGCTTTGTTCTACTCTCTCTGCCCAAGACGGCATTGAAGAGTTGCGCAAGGTATTGAGCCAGCGCAGTGCGGCCAATACTGATGCTGCGATTGCGGCCTGGCAGTTGCATGGCGACAAATTTCTTGAAACTGGCGACCGCGACTTAATGTCGCAACTCCAGACTTTCAAGCCAGAAATACAGACGCCGGTATTTGCCGCACTCAAATCACGCATCGGCGATACCACCAAGCTTAGTGAAACGTCTCGAATTTTACAGTTGTTAAATACCGTACTCGATCATAGTTCAGCCGCGCGCTTACTCACTATGCTCGACCAATTACCTGCGTCTGAGATTTCTAAGTCGATGTATGCCATCATCAAATATGGCTCGCCTGCTACTCAATTAAATGCGCAGAAGCACATTGCCCAGGCCGACGAGCCTTTATTGCAGTCGATTATCGAATCTTCATTGCTGTATGCCGATGAAAGCTATATCCCTAAGCTCTCAAAGCTCATCGATTACTCTAAGTTTGACCTTGAAGAACTGGGCGCTATTTTTGAGATTTTAGCCGAACGCGAATTCTCTAGTGAACTCTATCTCGACCCTAAAGTATTCGAAATTACCGACAAAGATTTTCGCATCGGATTACTGATTTTATTAGCAGCCTATCCGCAAGCAGAAACGGCTAACTACTTTATTGCTGAATCCATCGGAGATGGTCTAGAGCCGCAAGACACCGAGATTCATGCTTTAGCGATTAGTGCATTCGAGGCTGGCGCAAAACAGTTTAAATGGTCACGCTATCAAAACCAATATCAGCGTTTTCTAAAGGCTACGCCAGACCACCGCCTAGCCGTTGATATCGCGTGGTGTCTGCACCGCCTCGAAGACAATAAAGGCACTAATTTTTTACTTGCCGAACCAGAGAGAGAATATCGGGAGAATAATGGCTCATGGCCATATGCCGTACAACTTGGCACCATGCAAGTTAAGCTTGGCCTTCATTCAGATGCCTACAAGGTTTTTCATCGTGCTCACACACAAGGAGTGAAGAACCAACAAGTGCGCCGTCTGATGAAGCGTCAAGACTTCGTATGGGCAGCACGTGCAGCTGCCGGAGCGAAACGTCCTTCCGATGCTTTAGACTGGCTTAATGACTCAGGCCTTTCTTTGCCAGAGTTGCACGAAGTTGGCAAGTTTGATGAGTTTGCGCCCTATTTAGACAACGATAAATTTATCGCTCTATTTGGGCTAGACAACTAGACAATTGCCCTGCGCGAGGCGACAATGAACGACCAAGTTTAACCCAAACTACTCAATAAAGTGTCAAAAAATCATCCTATCGAAGCTACTAAGACAGAAAGTGGCCCTTGCGAATACAAAATCAGCGTTACAGTTCCGGCCGAGCGTGTTACTCAAGAATTCAATCACGCTTACCAGTCGGCATCACGTGGCATGAAGATACCGGGCTTCCGTCCAGGCAAAGCGCCAGCTTCTGTACTACGCCAAATGCTGGGTGACGATTTGCTGTCACATGCCAAAGAGCACTTGCTAGAACATGTATCCAACGACGCATTATCAGCTGTCGGCTTGCGCAACGAAGTATTACGCATGCACGAAATTGATGCTGATGCTATCGAGGTCGTTGAAGATACTGCAGTTAGTTTCGAGTTTAGTGTTGAAACAGTGCCACAAGTTGTTTTGCCTAATTTTTCCGATATCGAGGTTAGCAAAGAAGACACCACTGCTAGCGATGAGCAACTGGCTGAAGCCCTGCAAGGTCTTGCCGGTAACCATCAGCAATTTGAGGTCATCGAAGACGGCGAACTCAACGAAGACCACTGCGCACTTGTTGATTTGACTTACAGTTACTCTGATGAAGATCTAGAGGCTAACGCTGGTCTGCGTTTTACTTTAGGCTCACCACTCTATGGTGCTGATCCTGAAAAGTTCGATGCTGCATTGACAGGCACTAGTGCTGGTAGCACATTCGAACTAGATGTAGAATTCAAAGAAGGCTTCCAAAACGCCGATTGGGTTGGTAAAACTGGCATCGCCAAAATAACTGTTAACGAAATTCAAAAAGCGCGCATGGCCACTCCAGTTGAAATTGCTGAAGCATTAGGTCTCGAAAGCGAAGAAGTTTTGAATGAGCGTTTGAACGAGCGCATCCAGCTTGATAACGATCAGCAAGAGCGTCAACGTCAGGCTGCAGAAATACTGGGCAGCGTTTACGACATGAATCCTTTCGATTTGCCTTCGAAGATGATCGAAGAAGAGTCCGAAGCGACTATCGAGCGTCACATGAAGCAAATGCAACAGCAAGGCGCATCCGAAGAAGATGCGCAAAAAGAAGCTGACAAGCAACGCGATGACGTCCGCAAAGACTCTGAAAAGCGTCTGCAAAATTGGTTTGTACTACGCAAGTTCGGCCAACAAGAGAAAATCCGGGTCACCAGTAAAGATCTTGATATGGCCTACCGCAGTGTTGCTGCACAGCAAGGCATGGACGTCAAAATGGTCAAAGACTTCTATAAGTCTCAGGACATGGTCGACAACCTACGCTCCGAAATCCACGAGTCTAAAGTGCGCTCGCACATCGTAGACCAGGTTCTTAAAGCAAATCAGGCAGAAGCCGTTGATTCTGTTAAGGCATAACGCTAGATTTACCGCATGACTAATCCGCACACCACCTCACCCGAGGCCTACTCGGTTCCGTACGTAATCGAAAAGACAGCTCGTGGCGAGCGCACTTACGACCTTTACAGCCGGCTACTCGAAGATCGTATTATCTTTATGGGCACTGGTGTAAACGACGATGTTGCCAATGTAATCGTGGCGCAGCTACTGTTTTTAGCTAAGCAGAATAAGCAGCAAGACATCCAAATGTATATCAATTCGCCGGGTGGTTCCGTAACTGC
This sequence comes from Myxococcota bacterium, assembly GCA_047638975.1. GTDB lineage: Bacteria > Planctomycetota > UBA1135 > UBA1135 > UBA1135 > JAPKEZ01. The sequence continues at coordinate 36 of JBLINB010000047.1, read as the reverse complement.
TGGTTTAGCTATCTACGATACGATGCAGCTCGTCGA
>JBLINB010000046.1:0-12776 GCA_047638975.1 Myxococcota bacterium | reverse complement strand
ATCTTTTAGGAATAAAATATCTGGAGCTGAAGCCACGACTACGCCGCCGTTCCAGAATTCAAAGCCAGTCGGGTTGTGCACGTATGCAAAAGTGATGCATTCATCTGCCACGCCATCGCGATCTTCGTCGGGGAGAATCAACAAGCGGTCGTCCATTTTTTTGGACGGCTGCCACTTCGGGTAAGTCGTCCATGCCGCAGCCCACAACCTTCCGGCGGGGTCGACGCCTAGCTGCACCGGGTTAGTCAATTCAGGGAACATCTCTTCGGAGGCGAACAAGTTGGCTTGTAAATTACCTTTTAGCGTGAACTTATCAATGCCTTCTTCGCCAGTGATGTAGTCATTCGAGCCGAGCTTAGAAACACCGCCTTGAATTTGCGGCTTGTCTAGATTGCTTATTACCTCAACATCCACGGGCATATTCGAGTCGTCGGCAACGATGCTTTCACCGTGCGCTGCCGCCCAAATAACTTTATCGCGGTTGGCCGTAAGTACGTCAAGTTGAGTGAGTTCGTGTTGTAAAACCACCGCGTTCGTTTGGCCATCTGTAAAAGATAACGTCGAGCGCGAACCCCATACATCATTGCCATCTGTAGCGCGGTAGCGGTTGAACCAGTGCAAGTTTTTGTCGAGTACTGCTTTGCGTACTGGGGCAATGACGTCGCTGCTAGTGTTGGGCTTTTTACCAAGTAGCAAGCCTACCATTTCAATCGCTAGCAAGCGATCGCCTTCGTCAGTTGGATGGATGCCGTCAAGCGTCATTAAATCTTCATTTGCCGAATAAATAGTCTCAGAGATGTGGAACAAATCGAGGTATACGCAACCGCTAATTTCTGCAGCCGAGCGTGTTGCTTCGGCATAACCACGCAAGCGCATATTATTATTGCGGCCGTCGGGCAGGTTTGGGTTACGATGATTTTCGTGTGCCAGCGGGGATGCCAATACAATGAGCGGCGCCGAATGTCCGTTGTATGTTTGGGTACGCGTTGTTGCAACCCAATCAAGCAGTGCCTTTTCATAAGCCACCATGTCACCGTCAAAAGATTCGTTGTAGCCGAACATTGCAATAATGACATCCGCTTGAGAAATCTCTAGGTAATCATCGACACTGGTGAAGCCAGAATTACGGGGCCGATGATCGATGCGGTCGCCACTAAAGCCGTGATTGCGAATGACGAGGTTGAGATCGGGTGCAGAGGCTTGTAGATAAGTTTCGAACCATCCATGGTGTTGCATGCGATCGGCCACTCCGCCACCAACAATGACGACATGGTCGTTTGCCGCGAGTGATATTTGGGCGACACTCTCAACGTGCAGTTCGTTGGCGGGCTTAGTGCAAGCCGTAACTAGAAGCATAAGGAACAGGAATTTTTTCACAAGCCACAGTCTAGCCAAGTTGCTATGATGCGTCGATGCTAGTTCTCTTGTTAATCGCCATGTTGCAATCGCCATCCCATTTAACCTTTGAAGGCGCTGCCGATGTAGAGCCAGGCCGCGGACGCCGTATCGTGTTTGTTGCCGGTGACGAAGAGTATCGCTCCGAAGAATCACTGCCGCTGTTGGCGCGTTCGATGAACCAACTCGGCTTTGAGTGCATCGTGTTGTTCAGTCAAAACCGCGAAACCGGAGAAATTGATCCGGATGAATCGACTTTTATCCCCGGACTCGAACATATCGCCGACGCTGAATTATTGGTGCTGCAACTGCGCTTCCGCGAACTCGAAGACGCGGACATGAAATATATTGTCGATTATGTCGAAGCGGGTAAACCAGTGATGGGCATTCGCACTTCGACACATGCTTTTAACTACAAGAAAAATAAAGAGAGTGCCTACGCGCATTGGTCGTGGTCAAATAAGCAGTGGCCAGGTGGCTTCGGTAAACAAGTGCTCGGCGAAACATGGGTGGCGCATCATGGCCATCACGGTAAACAAGCGACGCGCGGCTTACCAAATCCTGAAATGAGCGAGCACGCAGTGTTGCGTAACGTCGGTCCTTGTTTTGGACCGACAGATGTTTATGCGATTCGCGAATTGCCCGAGGATGCGCAAGTCCTGTTATGGGGCGAAGTGCTTGTCGGCATGGATGAAAAAGATCCTGCGCTCGAAGGCGAGAAAAATGATCCCATGCATCCCGTTGCCTGGTTACGTCAACGTAAATTAAGCGACGACCTCACACAACGTATCTTTACTACCACTATGGGCACGGCTGCTGATTGGTTAGACGCCGACTTACGCCGTTTATTTATTCAAGCAAGCCTATGGTGCCTAGGCAACGAAGAACAAATACCTGAAGAAGGCTTCGCTGCAGCGCTTATCGGTGATTACGAGCCGACAAGCTTCGGCTTTGGCAAAGGACGTCTTGGTTATAAGCCCGAAGATTACCGCGCTGGCTCGCCGTGGGCAATTGAAGATTGAAAAGGGTTTAGACTCGTTGCTGCAATGCTCTAATAACACGTCCAAGGTGTCCACTCTCGGCGGCAGATAAAATGCTTCCCGCGCAAAAACGTTCACTGCGGGTTAAGCGGTGAACCCAATCTTTGAGCGTTTGCGTCGATTCAGAATCAAGATTTTCTGGAAATTGAAGCCAAAGACGTTCAGCGCCTTTTGAATAGGGTTCGCTGTCATCCAATATTTTTGAAGCAACCAAGGCAGAATCCATTTCAGAATGCAAAGGATCACTTAACCACGGGTCCATCGGATTGTCTTTGTCTGCTGGCCCCAATTTGCGCTTACCAGATTCAATGTCGGCAAGTAAGTCGAGTAAGGATTTGAGGACAAGCATATGCTGCTGCTATATCGGAATAAATTATTTAGCGATTAACTCAAGCAGTTTATCAACGCATGCCGCAACGAATTGCGGATCTTCGGCATCTAAATCATGGCGCTCGATACTGACGCCACTTGGCATCAATGCCTCAAGGGTGTCGAACAATGCTTGGTCGGCAATCGGGTCGCACAGCGTGGCGCCAGCGATGCCGTAGCGACTGGTGCTGCGCGTTGGCAACATCATCACTGCGTCACCTTTAGTACTCGCAAGGCGCTGGCAAATAGATTCACCTACTTTGCGCATGTCGTCGGCATTGAGTCGCGGTACAAAAATGATTGGGTTATGAAAAACCGAAACGTGATCTTTGTATTGTTCAGGGATAACATTGGCCTCAGTGAAAATACCGATATGCTCGGTACCGCCGGGACACAAAACTTGAGGCAAGCCGAGACTGCCGGCCACAGTTAAACGTTCTGGACTGGCGGCACGAAATCCGCCGTGAACTTCGTCGGAAATTTCTCCAAGCGCGTAGTCGAAGACGGCATCGATGTGTCCTTCCTTCATTAACTGCTCCATGGCGCATCCGCCAGAGCCAACAGCGTGAAACACCATCACCTCATGCCCAGCGGCACGAAACAATTTGAGGGCATGCATCGCGCCATCTGTTAACACGCCTAAATTAGTCATGCCGATCACCGCCTTGCCTTCGGTTTTAGTGAGCGCGGCAGTCGATTGCGTCATACCCCAGGCAGCAGCGGCGGCATTAGACAAAATAGTGCGCGACAGCGGATTCAATCCGAGAATGTCACTAACCGAAAACATCATCGTGATGTCTTTGATGCCCACGAAGGCAGAAGTGTCGCCCGAGGCCATGGTCGACAACAAAACTTTTGGCAAACCATAGGGTAGTGCCTGCATGATTGCGGCGCAGTTAGAAGTACCCTGAGTGCCGCCAAAACCAAGCACTGCGTGTAATTCACCTTGCGCGATCATTTCATTAAGGATGGCAATAGTGCCAGCAATAATAATCGGTGCTGCATGCTGACGGTCGGGCGCTACAAGTAATTCTTCAAGACTTGAGCCACCTTTTTCTATAACCTGATGCCGATTAATGTCGGCATCCGTAGTCGGCTCGTCAATAAGACCCATATCAATGAGCACCGCCTTGCCACCTAACTGTTCAATCTGCTGGCGGACGAAGTCGGCCTCTTCACCTTTAGTATCGAGGGTCGCAATAACGGCTATAGTTTTTTTATGCATCTGGAAACTCGAGATTAGCGAAAGCAGCAGTCGCTTCAAAGACTGCTTTTTCAATAGGGATTCTTTCGGTTGAAGAGCCGGTCCAGATGCCGTCGCCACTGGTGTTGGCCAACATGTAGGCTGCATCTTCGGGAGTTTCCATGGCGGCGCCGTGACCGACTAGAATCACTTCAGGATGTATCTTGCGTGCCATTTGATAGGCTTGCTCACTGCGCTCGGCGGTGACCGCAATCGTTTCGCCAGAATCGAAGCCAACTAAACCGCCTTTAGTGGTACCGGCGTGAAAACAAAAGATATCAGGCTTTGCCGTTTCGAGCATGGCCCGCGCGTCATCGATGTCGAAGGCGAGGCCGATGGTCACTAAACCCATTTCTTTGGCAAGTTGCAGCATCTCTATTTCGTTTTCAAAAGTAATGCCGCTATTGCGCAACACTTGATAAAGCGTCGAATCTTTATCGACGTAACTCACAGAAGGCCCAATATTTGAAACAGACGGAATGCCAGCGTCTAGCAATTTTTGTAGATAAGAGCGCATGTCGCGCAGCGGATCATTAGCGTTAATGCAGGCGCAGACAAAAGCATCGCCTTTCATGGCCGGCAAAATGTCTTGGGTAGTGTTATCAAATACTTGCTGATTAGAATCAAGTATCGGCCACATCATCGCCATCGTCCCCATGCCATTGGCGCGGAGTCGGGCGCCAGAAAAAGTGTTGACGCAATCGGCGCCGGCTTTTTCGTGAAGGCTTGCCACCAATCCGCTTCCAGCAGAAGAAATGAGGATGGGTTTGCGTGCAGCGACTTTGGCTTTAAGACGCTTGAGTATTTCGGGACGGGTGGTGCGGGGTACGATCATGTCGGCGTTGATGATGGTGACAGTTGTTTTATTATCGAGGGAAGGCGGCAGCTATTCCGCCATCTACATTAAGAACGCCACCGGTTGTTGGGGTGCGTCGCGCAGCAAAAAATAATACTGCTTCGCCAACTGCCGTTGCAGTCACTTCTTGCTTGAGTAAGCAGCGTTGACGATAAAAGTCTTCGAGTTGTTCGGTATCTAGACCGCGCGATTGTGCTCGATCAGGCCCGATTTCGTCCCATAAGCCGCTAGAGTTTTCTCCAGCGCGAAAAACAGCATCTGGACAAACCATATTGACGCTTATGTCGTGGACGGCCCACTCGAGTGCGGCGACTTTAGCGAGTTGATGCGCGCCAGCTTTCGAGGCGCTATAAGCAGAAAACTCTGCGCCGGGAGCGAGCACGTTTTTAGAAGAAATTAACACCACTGCGCCACCGCTGCCTTGACGGGTTAAAATTTCGCCGCATGCCTTGAGCGTGATAAACACTCCGGTTTGGTTGATGTCCGTGAGGCGTTGCCAATCCGAGAGTTGGTGTTCAAGAATCCCTGCTGAATGTGCCACGCCAGCATTAGGCACCACGATGTCGATGCCGCCGAACTGCGCACATACTTGTTCGATAGCGCTGGCTGTTGAGTCTTCACAACTTACATCACAGTGTATGGCACAAACCGCTCCGCCGAGTCGTTCGGCCACTGCTTGCGCCGCTTCAAGATCGAAATCTAGTAGGGCAACACATGCGCCGGCCTTCAATAAAACTGCGGCAACACCTTCACCAATAGCACCGCCGCCACCAGTAATCACCGCGACTTTAGCAGCCAATTCAGGCGGTGTGCCGGTGCCAAGTTTGGCTTGCTCTAGTGACCAGTATTCCATGTCGAACAAGTCAATGTTGTCTAAGCCTTGATAGGGACCGAGATCTTTAGCAGCCATTTTCGTTAATACAGTATGCTCAGCGATATCGGCGGCGATGCCCGCGGCTTTATGCGAGTTGCCTACTCCGACGATGCCGAGTCCGGGGATGAACAATAAGCGCGGTAGATTATCGAGTTCGGTTTTAGGTCCGCGCTGTTGGCAGCCGTCCAAAAAATACTGATGGTAGGCTGCTGCGTAATTTGCGATGTCTTGTTCGGGGTCGTCGCCAATCCAACACGGCAAAGGCTTGGTGCGAATACTGTGGTCGGGGGTAAGTGGCGGAGTCAGTAATAAATCTTTGGCGAGTGGATCTTCTAATGCTGCAAGTATCCATGGCTGGTTGCGAAGTTCAAAAACAAAGTTTTTATCGCTGTTAAATAATCCACGCAAGCGCGGCAAAATGTCGGCGGCATTTATCTTAGCGCTAGCGATTTCTGCGAGCACCGTTTCTTTAGCAGATTGATAAAGTTCGCTGGCCATCGCTACCAATTGTTGATGGATCTCTAACGATTTATCAGCATCTTCGGCGAAGGTGAATAGGCCGTGTTTATGCAGCAACACTCCTTCAACATTGGGGTTGCTATCGACAACATCTGCTACAGCTTTGGCAAGCGGGAAGCCCGGCATAATGTATGGCAAGTAGGCGACGCGCTCACCAAAAAGTTCTTGGCAGATTTCTTCGCCGTTACTACGGTTACTAATAGCGAGAATTGCGTCGGCGTGGCTGTGGTCAATAAATTTGTGCGGCAAAAAAGCATGCAGCAGTGTCTCTACAGATGGCGACGGCCCCTTCGGATCGAGCATGCAACGTCGCACTTCGCGCACCATCACTTCGTCACTCATAGAATCTACTACGCGCAATTTACGCAAGGCATTGAGGTCGAGCGCCGGCAGTCCGGGGGCCTCAATACTGCCGAGATCCCAGCCGGATCCTTTGACCCACATCACTTCGAGTGGCTCACCGAATAAATCGTTGACGACACCCTTAGCCGAGGTATTGCCACCACCGTGTAACACGAAATCAGAGTTAGAGCCGAGTAAACGAGAGGTACGGACGCGCTCGGAGAGGGTGGGATGGTCGTTTTCGCAGGACATGTGCCTGTGATATTAGCCCTGCCTTAAGAGGCTGACTACCAAAAGTCGTTCAAAGAAACTATAATTTTGTGTAAGAAAGCAGTCCGCCAACCGTACTAGTTATTTGTCTGCTGAGGATACACCCTAATTTACTGATGAACGATACCGAACAAAAGCGCATACTTGATGAATGGCTGCATACCCACCGCGGGTTGCTGTTTAAAGCGCTGCGAGCTTTTGCATTCAGTGCTCACGACCAAGACGACCTTTTTCAAGAGATCGCTTTCCAGCTATGGCAGTCCATCCCTAATTTTAAAGGTGATTCTTCGGTTTCGACCTGGGTTTATCGAGTGGCGTTGTACTCGGCCATTAAATGGTCACAAAAAGAGCAGCGCCACAGCGATAAGCATGAAGAGCTAGATGTGTCGAGCCATATTCCACGCAATCAGTCGTCAGAAGATGACCCGCGTGTAGCTTGGCTTTACCAACAAATCGGCCAACTTGCCCCCATCGATCGGTCTTTGATTTTGTTGCAGCTAGAGGGCCTCAGTTATCAAGAAATGTCCGAAGCGCTGGGTATTAGCGAAAGTAATGTTGGCGTAAAGATCAACCGTATCAAGAACAAAATGTCCAGGCAGTCAGCCGCGGATCAATCAAAAAGGAGACAGAAAAATGGAATTTGAAGAAATGCAAGTTATTTGGGACTCTCAACGAGAGCAAGAAATGTATGCGATAGATATCGATGCCATGCACCGTACCATCAAGCGCAAAGCGCGCAAAGTTGAGCGCAGCATCAATCTTAATGAGATAGGTATGATGGTGATTTGCGTCTTCGTCGCACTTGAGTCACTGCGCGAGCCAGTTCTAGAGCAAACCGATTATCACAACATCTTTGGCTCAGTAGTCATGCTCTGCGTCGCAGGCTGGATGCTAATGAAACGTTCGGCTAGGCTTAAGATGCGCAGCCAATTCGACTCTACATTGACCGGAGACCTCGATCGAGCGATTGCCGAATCCAAAGCGCAGCTGCTCTTGGCCAGGACTTTTCACTGGTGGTTCATGCTGCCGGCAGCATCGATCATACTGGTAAGCATCATCGTTAAATCCGAGAATCGAAACCCAGTTGTTATTCTCGGACTGTCCTTAGGCATGGCGTTGGCAATCGCTGTCGTGCATCTGGGCATCCGCTGCATGCAGGTCCCTGAACAACGCAATCTGCAAGCTCTGCGCGACACACTAACCAAACAAGGTTAGTCCTTCTTCCCCCTAATCTACCCGCCACTTAATTTAATGAACATTTGTCCCACCATTCTCTCTGCACTGATATTGCTGGCCCCGGCCGCCATCGGGCAAGACGCATCTAGCGCCCAAAACGAAGGCGTGTCTGCGCAATCTTTAGCGAAGCTAGATCAATTAATCCAGACTCTCGTTAATGATGATGACATTGTCGGAGGCGAGTTGTTAGTGATTAAAAATGGTCACTCGATCCTCCATGAAGCTTACGGCATGCGCGACCGCGAGAACGGAATTGCAATGGAGACCGGCACTGTTTTCTGTGTGCGCTCGATGACCAAACCATTCATCGGCGCATCCATCATGATGTTGGTAGAAGAAGGTTTGCTAAAGTTAGATGAGCCGATTGCCAAGTATATTGCTGCTTTTGACGCAGACTCGACTCGCGCAATCACCATCCAGCAACTGCTTACTCATACCAGCGGGTTATCGATGTCGCAAATCATGTCGGCAGACTTATATGCCCTCGACGGCATTCAAGAGGTGGCGAATATGGCGGGTGGTCTAGCGCTAGAATTTGAGCCAGGTACAGACTTTAATTACAGCGATCAGGGCACCGACACCCTTACTGCGCTGATTGAAATCGTAAGCGGAGTAAGCGCTGCTGAGTTTGTAGAAACCCGCCTGCTATCACCGTTGGGAATGAACGAAAGCGCGTGTGTGATGAGCGAAGATCATCCGCTGCGCGAGCGTGGGAGTAGTAAATATGCAGGAGTGCGTGGTAGCTGGACTAAGTTCTGGAGCCCTGATCAACGTGCTCTGTTTCCGTTTTTCCTCGGCTCGCAAGGGCTTTATTCGACACTAGAAGACTATGCGCGCTTCACCAACTTTTGGTTACAGAACGGTAACGTCGATGGTAAGCAACTTTTGAGCAAGCAGTCGATTAGCCAAGTTCTAACTCCCAGTCCTTATGGGCTCGGCGCCAGCACCGCCTTCAGCGGCCTACAAGTAGATTATGGTTCTTTGATGCAGCTGTGGACTAAAGAGAGTAGCGATCCGGAAAAGGATAGCACTCGTGAGGTTGTAGTTTTTGGGCATACTGGTTCTGACGGAACTCATGCTTGGGTTTTTCCTGAGCAAAATGCGATGGTGTTTTACTTCACTCAATCGCGCGGAACACATAGTGGCTTACGCGTCGAGCAAGTACTCGGTGAAATGTTTCTTGGCCAAGATGCTGTGCAAGAATTAACGGCACCGCCGCTAGATCCATACCTTGGTTACTACTGGGAACATGACGACGACTCATACCGAGCGATTATTCGCGATGGCGAAGATCTAGCGCTAGAAGTGCCAGGTAAAGCCATCATACCACTGGTCTATGCCGGCGAAGATAGTTGGACTTTACGACCGAACCCAGCGGCGGTGCTTGAATTTACGAGGGCCGAAAATGGCGAAGTTAGTGGCTACACCTTGGGCGGAAAGAGCGAGTATCGTTTTACTCCGTCCGCTGAGTTGGTAGATGGCAATGTATTAGCAACGCTGATCGCAAAAACACACCGCCTAGATTTAATAGAAGAACTTGGACCGATACAAATAGTAAGCCATTTAGAATTCCTCAAGCTAGGCATGGAAGGTGAAATCAAAACAACTTTAGCGTGGCCCAATAAATATCTCTTCAACGCCCTCATCGGCACAGAGTTTGAAAACGTCGCATTCGATGGCGAGCAAGTCATGTACGAAGCCCGCAACAATCCAGCTGCAGTAGTCGAAGGAGATCGCGCAACTCAGATGCGTCTAGGCCAGCATTGGGCGCGCTTTGGTGATTGGCATCAGTGGCACGCGCAGTTGATTCCGATTCAACGGCTCGAGCGCGCTGGCAAACAATTGCTGTTGCTGCGCGCGGGTAACACCTCGGGGCCAGCACCTACTTTATTCATCGACCTAGAAACGGGCCAGGTGCTAGGCGAAGATTCGATGGTGACGATGGACGGCCTCGGGCGCGTCGGTCAGCGCATTCGCTTCCGCGATTTTCGCGACGTGTCCGGCATGTTGTTGCCGTATGAAACAAAAATTCAGTACGCCCAACCGATGATTGGCTCTGCAGTGTCTAAGGTTGTAGAAATTAATATTGGGGTCGAGCTAAGTGATGGGGCATTCGAGTTGCTAAAATAATTGCCTCTTTGCGAGTAACACGCTAATCCCTAGCATGTCTCATTATGTTTAAGATCTCACAACTCCCAGGACGCTTACTTGCTACTCTCAAAAAGAAGAAAGTAAGCCTTGAGAAGTTCTCGCAGTCCTTCTTGTTTTTCGGTGCCTTAAGTGCTCTGGTTCTAGGAACGTCCACTTTGCCGCTGCCGTTGTGGGCACAAGCAGTGTTTTCGCTGGGGCTTGCTTTGCTGCTTGCGCTTACTACAGTAGTCTATCCCAAAGGTAAGCATTCCGAAGTCTCCATTCAGCAGAGAGAGAAGGTGTTAAGCGAGGTAGAGAGTAAAATCGAAACCCTTAAGTTTGAGAAAGAAAATACAAGCTTCGATGTTAAAAAAATGGAATGGGTTTTGGAAATGAATCTTGCCCGGGTCGATGTCACTCATTCTATATTGGTCGATTACTTTATAGGTAAAGAGCCCGGTGTCGGAGCAGATAGAGAACGCATCTTATGGAAGTCCGCTAAAATCGAGGATCGCAGTCATGGTGATACAAGACTTTCGGGGCAACTTGAGACGAAGTACTCCTCGAAGATTGCCATTAATTTGAAAGATGCTCTTGTAAGGTATTCTCCCGAGGGCCGAGTGGTTGAGTATTGTCTTCCAGAACTGTTCCAATCCGGTGTTTCAGACATTGATTCGGAATGGAAAATCCAACATGAAATGTCTTATAACCATGGCATGCTCGGTAAAATTAAGGGCACAATGGGCGATCCGCATTGGCGAGTTAAAGACAAGATAGACTCTTCAATCTGGAGCGAACTTCTGGCCGAGACGACCAAAGACATTTCGTCTAAGCGGGTAGTAGAGCCGCAAATACGCCAAGCCATTGCCAGAGAAGCAGAGTATCGGATGAAACATTTCATTGAGTCTTGCCTTGGCTATAGAGCGGTATTGGTGGATCGGAATCAAATTGCGAACGAAGGGACACTCGGCGAGTTTTTACTTTTGAATCCTTCACAAGGGATGTTGTCGTAGCTTGACTTGAGGCACTGCTTGACTGTTTGTGATTGGCCCTAATTTGGGGTGCATGCCCATAGAATAAATCTAAGTTCAACTCACACCACGAAGGCTTGCACTTCGCCGACATAAAAAACTACCCAAACCTCAGTGGTGCAGATTTAGAATACCGTGCCAAACTCGCCGAAATCATGTTCTGCACCGACGGATTTATTTACGACGCGCTCGAACAATTTGTAATCAACGCTTCGGCCGCTGACCGCGCCTTCTCTCACGCTTATGCCAACCACTGTCTAATTAGAAACTTATCTCGCATTTTATTCGACAGCGAATACGTCGACGACCTCGCCCGCTGGGGGAATATCCCTTATAGGCGCCTAAATGACGCTGCCAAGCAGCTATATGGAGAGAGTCGCGAAAAATTGGCGAAGGACACTGATGTCAGCGAAGTGATTTTCAGTTTAATGTAACTCCTGAAGAATCCGTTACAATTCGTTGGGTAAACCTCAAGGGCTAGTCGCATAGCAACTTGATCTTTTAATAAAATACCCCAGTTAACGCTTAATCATGCACTTTACAATCCGCCAAGCTGAAGCTTCCGACCTTGAAGTCATTTCAGATATTCTGCTTGAAGCCGTTAGGTGGATGACAGCCACTGGTACCTCGGTGTGGACAGTTGCAGAGGTCAGTAGCGCTGCAATCGAACGCGATGTTGTTGCCGGTGAGTACTACCTTCTGGTAAATGGCGAGCAGGCGGCGGCTACTTTTTTGCTGCAAGACGCAGACGCTTACTACTGGCCAGATGCGCAGGCTAATGAAGCTCTGTATCTTCATAAGATTGCCGTGCGCCGCACAAATTCTGGGCAAGGGCATACCCGAACAATATTGGACTATGCCGTTGCCAAGGCTGAGCAAAAGGGCTTGCAGTACGTCAGACTAGACTGTAATCGTGATCGCCAAGCCTTGAACACGTTGTACTCAAAGCTTGGGTTTGAACTTCACAGCTCTGTTGATATTGAAGGATACGAGGGCTATCGCTATCAATTAGATGTCATACCCACTTAGTGTCGCATGCTGCATAGAACGAAGAAGATACTGTTAGTGATAGCTGCTATTTATTTAGCGATAGCAGCTATTTTGTTTTCACTTCAAAAAAGCTTGTTGTACTTTCCGACAGAAGCGGTGGATCATCCTTTTGATTCGATGACTATTGAATGTGACGACGCTGAGATAAACGTAATTGTGCTAAACGCCGAAAAGAGTCTAAACAAAGTCATCCTTTATTTCGGCGGCAATGGAGAAGCAGTGGCTTATTCGGCAACAGATCTCGCAAATAATTTCCCGAACCACGTTATTTATTTGATGAATTATCGCGGCTACGGTCGCAGCACTGGCCACCCTGATGAGCAAGATATCTACTCTGATGCCCTAAAAGTGTTCGATAGTATTCCTTTAGCATCGACGCGTATTTCTTTGATCGGTCGCAGCCTTGGTAGCGGTGTTGCTA
>JBLINB010000045.1:0-12949 GCA_047638975.1 Myxococcota bacterium | reverse complement strand
ACCATCGCGTCATCCGGCTGTAGCGCGCGGATACGAATATTTTTCTGGAAATAACGGTGATCATCGTCGTTGTCGAAGCCAACTAAAATGGCCTGCACCCTTATTTTGTTTAGCTCGAGACTATTCGCCGACAAAGCATTCATCGGTAGTATTAATATCACATGGTCGCTTATCCATTGCGCATTAATATCAACGTCGGTGGCACTTACTGATGGGAGTTCAGCAATCCACTGCGTGGGCTCCCATAGTTGCACTTGCCATAAGCCAGCATTTGCATCGTCATCGAGTACTTGCAGGTCGGCTGCGACAGGTAGCCACACAAACTTTGCGCTCTGCTTTAAACGCACCGGAACGCTGACATCTATATGCGGCGGATTCATGCGGATGCCCGCTTTGCGCCATTTGTCGGCCAAGTGCAAACGCGGTTGCACGTCTTGGCGCGTATTGGCAGCCACTCGCAGCGGGCTTAATAAACCAGATGACTTAAGCATTGGGTTATTTGGATCCTCTGGATCTATTTGCTGCAGCAAACTGTCCATCGAAAACTTTGGCCCGCTAAGCGTAACTTGCGAATGATTGTTGAAGCGTGTGCTTTGAGTTTCGACACGGTGGGTGCTTGCAGCTTCACCAACAATCGTAATGTCAAACGAATTAAGTACGTGCACGCTTTCAATGACACGCTCGAATGTCATCTTTTGCAATGACTGGGCGCGGTTTACGTTTTTGAGCAAGTATTGTGCATCACCTGGACGCAACCAATCTAAGTCACTAGGCGCAACGTTGACATCAATACGATGCTGTGTGCTGTCGGCATCAAAGTGTACATTGATGCTTGCCGAGCATTGTCGCGCGGTGAAATCTTGCAACTCTGATTGAGCTCCGCGAAACCAAATTGAAACGGTGTCACCACTTGCAGGACTTGTTAGTTTCCAACCTTCGGGGGCTTTGACGCGCAAAGTGAAGCTGTTGGTGCCCAAAGCTGTTTGCGAGAGGGTGGTGATGTCGAATTTTACTTGGCGATCAACATTAATCATGCCTTGTACGTAAAACCAAAGCATAAAAGCAAAACCGATGGCGACTAACTTGCGAATTAAATCTGAGGTAAAGAGGCTAACTATTTTGTTCATGCGTCTCCCTCGTTATCGGTATTTTCTTCGCTGCTAGGCGAGGACAAAAATTGTTGTAGCAGTGATTCGACGTCACTATGGGCAACGGGCTTATGCATGACGCCTTCTACTGCAATACCTATTTCTCCGGTTTCTTCACTGACTATGATGACTACTGCGTCAGATTTTTCGGTTAGCCCCAAAGCAGCACGGTGACGGGTGCCGTAGTTGCTGTTCAGATCGACAGCTGTGGTCATCGGCAGCACACACTTGGCAGCAAAAATATTATTGCCGCGAATCAATACTGCTCCGTCATGCATTGGCGCCGCCGGAAAAAAGATCGTTTCGAGCATCATTGAACTAACGGGTAACTCAAGCTTAACGCCATGCTCGCCATAGGGTTTGAGCGAATGCTGCCGTTCGATGGCGATAAGCGCGCCCGTTCGCTGCAGGGCCATCCGCTTGCACGAGGTAGCGATCATAGTCGTTAAGCCAATTGAGGCGTTACTGCTACGAAACTTCTTGAAAAAACGCTCGCTTTGGCTGAAGCGAGAAATACCTATGCGCAGCTCTTCTTGGAACAAAATAACTACGATCACCGCTAACCCAGGAGCAATAAGCGACAGAATAAACATAATCGCACTTAGGCCACCAGGGACGAGTAGCTCGATTGCACCGACAAGCAGTGCCGAAACTATCGCGAAAGTGATTAAGCCCTGTAATAAGCGCGAACCACGAGTATTGCGAACGAATCGCAAAATCGCGTAAATTGCCACACTGAGAATAAAGATCTCGATGGCGTCTGAGAAATGAAACGCACTTAGCTGCATGCCTGTGCTATTTTAACCGCATCCCAATTCGTTCCGCCACAATGCAGGCGTAAATATTCTGCTCCGTTGAATGCACACACGCTCGCCGCACCCGCACTGGCGCCGTCTCGCTCGCTAGCGGCCAAGTTAGGCAGCACTTTACTTATGAAAGATTTGCGAGATGGCCCAGCTAAAACAGGGAATCCGAGGCTGCGAAAGGCTTTTAAGCTTTTTATAATCTCAAAGTTTTGGACGGAATCTTTTGCAAAACCGATCCCTGGGTCAATGATGATATTCTGTGGCGCAATGCCTGCTTCTAGAGCAAGGTTGATGCGCGGCGCTAATTCGTCACAAATTTCGCCGATTAAATATTTATAGTCGCACATGCTGTGCATGGTCTTTGATGTCCCGCGGCTATGCATTAAGACGACTTGGGCGTTGTGTTTGGCGATAACCGCCGGCATTTGTGGGTCGCTAAGTGCCGATACATCATTAATCATCGAGGCACCTTTCTCTAGGCAATGTTCGGCGACTACCGCACTGCGCGTGTCGATCGACAAAGGAATACCTAAGTGGCCCAACACTTGCATTGCATTATCAAGCAACTTGATTTGGGTTTGGTCATCAATGGTCTCAGCACCAGGGCGAGTAGACTCGGCGCCGAGATCAAAAATATCGGCTTTGTCAGTGACGAGCTGCTCGCAGTGCGCCAGCAAAGCCTCATTACTTTCTTGAAAAGTGCCGCCATCCGAAAAAGAATCGGGGCTTAAATTAACAATGGCCATAAATTTAACTGCGGCGCGTGGCTTGTTGGCAGCTTGTTCGGCAGCGATTAGGGCAGCGTAGACTTCGGCTGCAAGCGCAGAAGGCGCGGCTTCTTGAACTGTTGGCATACGCAAGTAAAGGGCACTGCCATCGGCCAATTGCCGCTGCCAGTGGAATCCACAAGTGGCTAGCGAGGTGCGAGCGGCTTCATCATCGATGCCTGCCGCTCGCCATTCGTTATCACTCAGCTTGAGTGCTGTTATCGCCGGCAACTTCATCACTAGACTCATCGCTAGGAACGGGTGGTGGTGAGCTTGGTAGCTCTACTTCGCTAACGGTTTCAGTGCGTAGGCTGTCGATGGCAGCGCCGTTCATGAGCGCTTCGAATTCGGTACGGTTGATCGTTTCAAATTTCATCAAGGCATCGGTTATGCTCTCGATAAATTGATGCTTATCACGAATGATGTCATCGGCGCGTTTCTGCTGACCTTTTATGATGGCAACGACTTCGTCATCGATGAGCTGCGCAGTTCTTTCTGAATACATGCGTTCGCCCATACCCCATTCATTCTGCTGCAAGTCGAGGTTAATCGGCCCTAACGAGCTCATGCCGAAGCGACGCACCATGGTGTGTGCCAGAGTTGTGGCGCGTTGCAAATCATTGGATACACCCGCAGAGGTGTCGTCTAAGAAAGGTAGCTCGGCGGCGTATCCACCAAACAAAACACAAATCTCATCGAGCAATTGCTTGCGTGACCAATTGTAGTGATCTTTTTCAGGTAAAAAGAATGTAGCACCGAGCGCTTGACCACGTGGGATGATCGTGATTTTGTGGACCGGGTCGGAATGCTCCATGAAGTAACTCACGACAGCATGTCCAGCTTCGTGAATCGCAGTTTCGCGCAAATCTTTTGCGTCCATAGCATGCGACTTCTTTTGACGGCCAAAACGAACTTTGTCGCGTGCCTCTTCGAGATCTTCTTGTGACACATGCTTATGCCCAGTCATGGCGGCAAGAATCGCAGCCTCGTTAAGTAGGGCAGCAAGCTCGGCTCCGGAGAATCCGGGTGTGCCTTTAGCGATATTCTTTAGGCAAGTATCAGGATGCAACTTGATCTGTTTAGCATGCACATCAAGGATAGCCTCACGTCCATTGACGTCTGGCAAATCTACAGTTACTTGGCGGTCGAAGCGTCCGGGGCGTAGTAGTGCGCGATCGAGAACGTCGGCACGGTTGGTCGCTGCAATAACAATGATGCGCTCGTCTGAAGAGAAGCCGTCCATCTCGACAAGAATAGCGTTTAGTGTTTGCTCGCGTTCGTCGTTACCGCCACCAGTACCTTGTCCGCGCTTGCGACCTACGGCGTCAATCTCGTCAAGGAAAATGATACACGGTGATTCTTTGCGCGCCTGCTCGAACAAATCACGCACGCGACTTGCACCAACTCCGACGAACATTTCTACGAAGTCTGAGCCACTGATACTAATGAATGGCACGTCAGCTTCGCCAGCGATTGCTTTAGCGAGCAGAGTTTTACCTGTTCCGGGAGGGCCCACTAGCAGTACGCCACGTGGAAGGCGTCCGCCTAGAGCAGTGAACTTTTCAGGATTGCTTAAGAATTCGGATATCTCGGCAACCTCTTCTTTGGCTTCATCAACGCCGGCTACATCAGCAAAAGTAATACCAGTGCGGTTGTCTTTGTTGTACAAAGTCGCGCGTGATTTAGGGAAGCCCATCATGCCGCCTTGCCCGCCGCGTTGACGCATGAAGATGAAGTAAAACAACAACATGAACATCAAGATCGGGCCAAAACTGAAAAAGAATGTCGTCCAGCCGCTAGTAGCTTTAGTCGTTAGACCGTGCGGCAAATTCAATGGAACACCATTTTCAATATCGACTTTGGCGCGCTTGAAAGCGCCGCTGATAGAGACCAGGTCGATAGTAGAATCATTGGTGGAGTCTGATTCGACTTCGGAATACACCAAGCCAGTCTTAGTAAAGTACTCGGCGAAAAAACGTTGCTTAACTTCTGTAGGGCCGTCGACTTGCTCAGCATCTACGAGCTGCGTGATGCGTAATGGATAACCATGTAGCGGGGTGATGATGCCAGCGTCAATGTCGGCAACAAAACTTTCAAGGCTAATAGCGGCGTCGATATTAGTGCTCTTGGCTAGTAAGGTACTAAGCTCAGCAAAATCGATGCGCACATCAGGCACAGCTACGCTGTACTTAACTCCGTCTTCGTCGTCGATTAATTGGACGGTATAAACGCTGCCGTCGGCGCTCGCCGAAATACTTTTAACTTGCCCAGTATAAAGATTGCCGAGCAAGGCATCGCGTGTCATCTCTTTCGCGGATGGATCACCACCGAAAACAGCTAGCAACAATAAGATGCTGAGAAAAATGAGGATGAAGATGCCAGACTTATTAGCAGATGGCTTTTCTGACTTTTCAGTCTTGTCGTTCTTGTTAGGTTGTTGGTCTTGTGACATGGATTAACTCGTTGGCAAGTACTCGGCAATTTCGAGCACGATTTGCTGTGTAATGTCGGCGATCGCAGTACTAAAAGCATTAGTAGAACTTTCGCCAAGGTTTAATAAAAATTCTTGGCTACGTGAAATATCGTTACTGAGGACCTCTTCGCTATCGGCAGCTCGTAGCAACTGATATTTAACTCTGAGAGAGGCCAAGCCCATATTAACGCTGCCATCACGTGACCATACACGCGCTGAACGCTGTACTTTGTCAATACTTAGCTTGAGTTCGTAGTCGCTATGTTGCGCACCAAGTTGCGCTCCAATCAAACTATGTAGCTGTTGGCGCACGGATTGTGTGAGTTCTGATTCAATGCCCCAGAAATCGCTATTGTTGCTTGCTGTGGGTACATCAAAGCGAATATCACTAGCAAGGTCATTGCGTATTAATTGGTAGCCACAACTACTAAGCATTAATACCGCGCAAATCATTGACTTGCCGCAGAGCGCCGATAGGCCTCGACTATTTGGCATATTCGGCAAGCCGTTGTGCGGCGAGTTGAGCAGCAGAGTTAGAGCTAGGAATTAATGAGACCTTTGAAGAGTCACCTTGTGACTCTTCACCACTAGCTAACTTGAAATGATGGACTGCGCCGACTCGATTGCCAATAGTGACATAGTATTCAGCAATAGTGACATGCAGTTTAACGAGACGCGAAATGCAGTCGTTAAGAATGGCGTTGGCGTCTACTCGGTTTAATCCTGCTGGAAAAGTATCAAGATACGAACGCGCTGAATTTAGCGCATACAAAATGGACTCTTCATCAGATTTGTTGTCAACCAACATCAGATAACGGCATTCGGTAAAACGATAGGTCGCGCGGTCGTTCCATCCGAGTGCTGCAAAGCGCGGGTTAAGTAGCATTGCATAATAGTTGACCGCAGTTTTGTAACGTCGATCGTTAAAAGAAAATTCGGCATAGCGCGCAATAGCTTCGGCGCGCACCTCGATAGTCGTGCCAAGAATCGCGAGACTTTCGAGGATGGCATAACCATTTGAGGGTGCCGTAAATAGCCAGAGGATTTTTATTTCGCCAGCAATATAGCGATTAGCGTAATCGAGCAATATCTTTTCGGCAATCCGCATGCGTCCAGGGACGGCACCCGGCATAGCTAGATAATCTTCGAGGTGACTAATAGCCAGATTAATGCGGTTGAGATGATGCGCACTAATGCCGCGCATATAAGCGTACTCGTGTTGCGCACCAATAATGAAGTCGTCGATATCGAAATCCGACAGCAGGTCGTTGCATAATGCGTAATCTTCGTTTGCAAATGCAGTATTTGCCTCTTGAAGCTGCGTAGAGTTTAGCTGCAGATAAGTAGTGGCGCACGAAGTCATTAGACCCATGACCAGGCACAAAATTATGGTAGTGATTTTCATCAGTTGCGGACGACTTCGGATTCGAGATACATTTGCCAAGCCTTGGGCAGACGCTCAAGGTGGTAGTGCAAAAAATCGCCTAATAGTGTAATACATGCCGGCAAGTTGCCCAAGCTAATAGGGAGATTTGTCGCATCGGCAGCCATTATTTTTTGCAATGAAACAATCTCGTGCGCCGAGATGCGCCGCGCAGACTGATTTGGGCGGTCGGCGGTGGCATCTATGCTGCAACCACCATCGGCAGGCGAAAACCAATAGCGCTCAAATTCGATCACTTCAGGGAATACGGGAGCGAAGCCAAGCATAGGTAGTATTTCGAGGATGGCGCGAGTGAGTATCAGATTGTAGTCTCCGCCTTCGTTTAGTCGTTGCAGCCAGCGTTGTAACCACAGAAAAATATCATGCGAACTTTGGTTGGTAGGAGCAGCAACTTCGGCTAGTTCAGCCAGAATCCCAGCGACATTTAAATATTGGATATCATCACTGAGCCTCCCCATGCGGTCGAGTAGGCTGCAGCCAATGAGGTTAAACATTTCTGCGCGCGGACGCCGGCTAATTTCGAGTTCGATCAAGGCCCAAGTGTCGATAACCCCAATCTTGCCGCTTTTTAATTTATGCACTCCTTTAGCCAATACCGAAATAGTGCCCAACTGTGGGGTAAGCGCGCGGAAGACTAATGAAGATTCAGAGTAGGGCCAACGGCGCAAGACAATTGCTGGACAAGATAGTCTGCTAGTCATCGTCGTTGTTAATGGTTACCTTGACTTGCAGGATCCGCCGCTCGTCAGCTTTCTGCACTTGCATATGGATAGGACCGAGCTGCAGCACTTCGCCCGGCATCGGGATATGGCCTAAGCGATCGAATAACAGTCCGGCGATGGTGTCGTAATCTTCGTCATGCGGCAAATGACAATCGAGCAACTCATTTAAATCTGACAGCGCCATCTTGCCTTCGATCAAAATGGTGTGTGCGTCAATGCGCACCACTTGTGCTTGCTCTTCCTGTTCGTCGTGCTCGTCTTGAATCTCTCCGACGATTTCTTCGAGTATGTCTTCGATCGAAATCACGCCGGCAGTGCCACCATATTCGTCCACTGCAATTGCGAGGTGCACACGCTTGCTACGCATCTCTTCGAGCAGGTCACTTACAGATTTAGTCTCAGGAATAAAATAGGATTCACGCAGGTAATCGCTGGCAACAGATTCGCTTAAGGTATGCCCCTCAATCATCAACGGCATGATGTCTTTGAGATACACAATGCCGACAATATCGTCGAGGTTTTCGCCATATACCGGCACTCGCGAGTGCCCAGCGTGATTCATGGTCTCTAGGCACTCAATTAAAGTGGCGTCAGCATGTACCGCTGTTAATTCGGTACGCGGCGTCATCACTTTCGCTGCATCCGACTCGGCTAAACTAAAAACACGTCCGATCATGCGCTGCTCGGATACCGATAAAGAGTCTTCATCGTGGGCTACTTCAGCGTTTAAAGCGTGCAACAACTTTTCGATGATCAAAATGAGCGGTCGCATGCACCAATCGCTGACACGCGCAATCGGTAAAAATAGCAGCACCAGGTGGGATCCGCGGTTGCGTTGTACTAAGGACGGCACGCCTTCGAGTAATAATCCGGATAACAGGGCAATGACGATGGCGTAAATGGCACGAGTGGTGCGCGAATCGATCTGTTGCAGAATGTCGACATAGAAAACCGCAGCGATAGTCACCAAAATAACCCGCACTAAGGCACTAGTTTGCACCAAATTAGGGCGGCGTTCGAGCTCGGCCGTTAAGCGCTGACGGATTCCGTCGTCGAGGATGTTTGTTGGATGTTTCGCGGCCGCTACTTGTAATAAATAGCGTAATCCGCCAAGTAAAGCGCCTAGCATCAACAACAGGATGGGTATGGCTATCACACCCCTATCATACTACAATGTGATGATGAAGGACAATTGTCAGATGATTGTACACAATGCTGGGGCCATTTGGGGGCACACGGGTGCCGAGGCACTCGCCATAAACGACGGCAAATTTTGCGATGTTGGATTCAATGATGTGCTGTCCGATAAATGGCAGGCGGCTACCGAGCTTGATGCGCAAGGGCTACTTCTTGCGCCAGGTTTCGTTGATGCCCACACGCATCCAGCTTTTGCTACAGGTCGCGCCGAAGAGTTCGATTGGCGTGCCGAAGGCGCTGATTATCTTGAAATTGCCAAGCGCGGTGGCGGCATTTTATCGAGCGTAGCGCATGTGCGCGATGCAAGCCTCGAGCATATGATTTCGATTTGCACGCTCAACTTTAAGCGTATGTTGAAGCATGGCACCACTACCTGTGAAGCGAAGTCAGGTTATGGCTTGTCTATTGAGTCTGAGCTTAAGTCTCTTGAGGCGATAAAAATCGGTGGCGAGCGGGCCGGTATTACGGTCGTCCCTACCTTTTTAGGCGCGCATATGATTCCCCTTGAACATCGCGACAATCCACAAGCATATGTCGATTTGTTATGCAGCGAAATGCTGCCAGCGGTCAAAAAGCAGGGCATAGCGCAAACCGCCGACATTTTCATTGAAGATGGCGCCTTCAATATCGCACAAGCACGTCAATATTGTGAAGCAGCGACATCCTTAGGTTTCGAGTTGCGCATTCATGCCGACCAATTCAATAATCTCGGCGGCGTCGAGTTAGCGTGCGAGTTTGGCGCGCAGTCTGTAGACCACCTCGAGGCGCTCTCTGATGCTGGCCTTGAGTGCCTGGCCATGAGTGACAAGACTTTTGCCGGCTTATTGCCAACCGTACCGCATTTTTTGCGCCAAAAAGTCGATGCTCCAGCGCGCAGAATGATTAAAGCCGGCGTCAAGTATTTCGTTGCCACAGACTTCAATCCGGGCTCGAGTTACACCCCGTCTCTAGCTGAAGCCGCCCACTTTGCTCGCGTGCGCTTGTGCTTGTCCGCGCAGGAGGCGATGCATGGTGTTACTGCCGGCGCTGCTGATAGCTTAGGGCTGGGTAAATCGAAAGGGCGCATTAAGATTGGGCATGACGCCGACTTGGTCTTTCTAAATATCCCTGACTTCTTCCACTTCGGATATGCCTTTGGTGAAAATCCGGTGGTAAAAGTGGTATTGGGTGATAAGCTTTAGTCGTGAAAAAAATCATTGTTTTAGGCTCCGGAATGGTCGGCAGCGCGATTGCGCTCGATCTACATAAACGGCATAGCGTTACCGCTACCGATTTCAATCAACAGGCACTCGATGCTTTAAAACTGCGCGATAACATCGCCACCATGCGTTTAGATTGCAGCGACCATCACGCGTTAAAGAAGGCAGTATCCGGCTTTGATTTGGCCGTTTGCGCGGTGCCCGGTTTTCTGGGCTTCAAGACCTTAAAAGCACTGATTGAAGCGCAAATAGATGTAGTCGATATCTCGTTTTTCCCAGAAGACGCGCTCGAGCTGAATGCATTAGCGATTGAAAAGGATGTCACAGTAGTCGTCGATATAGGCGTTGCGCCGGGCTTAGATAATCTCATTCTGGGCCATCATAATGCAAGTATGCAGGTCGACTTCTTTGAGTGTTTAGTCGGTGGTTTGCCAAGCGCAAGAACCTTCCCTTATCAGTATAAAGCACCTTTCTCACCAGCTGATGTGGTCGAAGAATATTTGCGTCCGGCACGCTTATATGAAAGTGGCAAGATTGTCACTAAGCCAGCATTGTCCGAACCAGAATACGTCGAATTCGCCGATTTAGGTACTTTAGAATCCTTTAACACCGATGGCTTGCGCACCTTGCTATACACTATGAGTCACATACCCGATATGCGCGAAAAGACTTTGCGCTACCCGGGCCATCGCGACCAAATGCTTGCCTTACGCAGCGCGGGCTTTTTGTCTGACGAAAAAATAGAAGTGATGGGTGTCGAGATTTCGCCACGCGAGTTCACGTCAAAAATATTATTTGACAGTTGGAAGCTAGGCGATAACGAAGACGAATTCACTGTGATGCGTGTCACCGTAAAAGGTGAGGGCCAAACTCACGTCTGGGATTTGTTAGATCGCACCGACCATCAAACACATACTTCATCCATGTCGCGCACTACGGGCTATACCTGTTGCGCCATGGTCGAGTCGGTGCTCTCATATAAATGGAAGCAAGCGGGGGTGAGTCCTGGAGAGATCGTGGGCGGCGACGCCAAAATATTCGCTGATATCCTAGAATTTCTCGGCGAGCGCAATATATGCTTAAAGCACCATAAAAGTTTTTAGCGGATTCTCAAGAAAAGCAGTAACCGTTCCTCTAGCAGATGGCACATAAAGCGCTGATGCCACGAAAAATAAGGACTTACGACGCGCTGCCCAGCAGTAATTAATATAAAACGCAAGTTTCTTAAAAGTAATTGCGAATTGCTAGTAAAGTTATCCAAATGGCACTTTGCCGGATACCACATTCCTTTTTACCCCAAATTTTTAATAAAAGATCCCATGAAACTATCTCTTTCCCCTTTAGCAGCTATTTGCTGCGCGGGTGCTCTAAGCGCTCAAACAACAGTTCTCTCTGAGGACTTCAACGCTGGCGTTGTACCGCCAACAGGTTGGTCAACACAGAATCTCAATGCTAACGGCTTAGCCCTAGGCTGGACAGTAGGCTCTACTGGCGACGCATACCATGCCGACGAACTCGGCGTTTCCACGTGTGACAACATGCTAGCTACTCCAGTAATGGACCTTTCAGCACTGACAAGCGCTTACGTACACTACAACGGTTACATGGGCTTCATTTCATACTTAGATGCACAATCTGTAGACGTTTCTACAGACGGCGGCCTAACATGGACTATCGTGTTCAGTGACTTAGGACTAAACAATGCTTCTGACCTTGTTGACATCTCAGCATACGCTGGTCAAGCAAGCGTAATGGTTGGTTTTCACTACACTGGCGACTACGCTCACAATATGTCTATTGACAACGTGGTAGTTGACGATAACGGAGTCATACCTCCTCCTCCAGGTGAAAACTTTGTAGTTAACCTTCCTGCAACATTCGCATCACTACCATTACTCGAAGACTTCTCTACAGGAATCGTGCCATCACACATGGCTCTAACTGCTACAGACGATTTCGGTGTAGCTGATATTGAAGCATACTGCAGTATCGCTAATGGTCAGCTAGAGATGGGATTAGATCCTCTTTCTACTAACTACCACAACGTGCGTAACGCAATGGTACTCGGCATCGATGGTGCATCAATGGCAGGCGCAATGCTTGACTTTGATATGAACAACTACGGTGAAGAAGCTCACGAAATGGACGGAGTTCACTGTTCAGACGATGGTGTTAATTGGTTCGAAGCTATGGACGGCTGGGGTCTAAACCTTGAAGAAGTAGACATCGATCTTTCATGTGGTGGCCTAGTTGATATCTCAGGTAACTTCTACGTGATGGTTGGTCAAAATGACAACTTCCCATACGCATACCTAGATGGTATCGATGTAGATAACTTAAACATCGATGATCAAGCTGGTCACGGTGGCGGTCCTCCTCCAGGCTTGACTTACTCAATCTCTGGCTTAGTTGCTGGTGGTGTTGCTACATTTGCTGTAGCTAATGCCGTTCCTGGTTCTAACGTAATCATTGGTTACTCTCTATCAGGTGCTGGTCCGATCAGTACTGGTTATGGTCTAGTTGACATGACTCCACCAATAAGCACTTTTCCTACTCTCGTAGCTGATGCTAGCGGTGATGCAGTCTTTTCACCAACAGTGCCTGTTGGCGCAGCTGGTCTGACTCTGTACACACAAGGCCTGAATGTCGGCGTACTAACTAACTCTCTTGCAGAACTCGTTCTGTAATTTAGCTTAGCTACCCTTAGATTCTCCCTCCCGTAACGGGGGGAGAATCTTTTTTGTATTTAGCCCCTATAAGCCGGGCTTTCCCCTGTATTATTAGATGAGCAGTAATAATGCTGCTTGTCCCCTTTAAATACAGTTTCCTCATGAAAAACATTCTCTCATTAGTAGCAGCAGTTTGCTGCGCGGGCGCATTAAGCGCTCAAATAACAGTCTTAACAGAAGACTTCAACGCCAACATCGTGCCTCCGGCCGGTTGGACCACTCAAAACTTAAACAGCTCGACTACATTCAGCGAGCCATGGAGCTCAGATGGTGCAGGCCAAGCATGGCATGGCGATGGCGGTTCTGCAGACGGCCAAGCTGAAAATATACTTGCAACCCCGATGATGGACTTCACCGGAATGAGCAACGTATATTTCCACATGGACATCACTACATACTGGGTGGCTTACATGGCTCACTCAATCGCTGAAGGTTACGGTTACGGCAATGGTGCGACTACTTTA
>JBLINB010000044.1:0-13286 GCA_047638975.1 Myxococcota bacterium | reverse complement strand
TAATCGTGGCGCAGCTACTGTTTTTAGCTAAGCAGAATAAGCAGCAAGACATCCAAATGTATATCAATTCGCCGGGTGGTTCCGTAACTGCTGGTTTAGCTATCTACGATACGATGCAGCTCGTCGAATGCGATGTTGCAACGACTTGTATTGGTCAAGCGGCTTCTATGGGTGCTGTTTTGTTGGCCGGTGGCACTAAAGGCAAGCGCTCGATTTTGCCAAACTCGCGTGTCATGATTCACCAAGTTCTTGGTGGCGCACAGGGCCAGACCGTTGATGTCGGTATCCAGTACAAAGAGATGGAACACCTCAACGATACGCTAATGGACATCCTCGCCAAGCATTCTGGCAAGACTGCCAAAGCGATGAAGAAGGCTTGTGATCGCGATAATTTCCTGTCGGCTGAAGCTGCTGTTGAATTCGGCCTAGTTGACAAGATAATTGGCGCATAAGTAGCTGTTTAGCAACTCTTTAGATGCAAATTTTGTGATACAATATTTGCATGTCTAAGTCTAGTGACCATACTCGTGGCGAATCCTGTACTTTTTGTGAAAAGGTGCGCGGTGACGTTAGTTCATTAATCGCAGGTCCTCCCGGAGTTTATATCTGCAACGATTGTGTTGAGATATGTAACAGCATACTTAACGAAGAAGACAAGCGTATTCGCGATATCGAGCCTGACGAAAGTGCATTCGTTGACGGCGATTACCTCAGCCCGCGCGAGATTGTCGAAAGGCTCAACGAATATGTTTATGGCCAAGATGATGCAAAACGCGTTTTAGCTGTAGCCGTTCACAACCATTACAAGCGCTTAGAGTCCGAGGTCAAACTTGCCGAACTTAGCGGCGATACCCCCGAGTGGGCAGATGTCGAGCTTGAGAAATCAAATGTGCTATTGGTCGGGCCAACGGGCTCCGGAAAAACCCTGCTGGCACGCACCTTAGCCAAGATCCTAAATGTGCCTTTCGCTATCGCTGATGCGACGACTCTAACCGAAGCAGGTTATGTCGGTGAAGATGTTGAGAATATCTTGCTCAAGCTACTGCAGGCATGTGATTTTGATGTAGAAATCGCGAAACGCGGCATCATCTATATTGACGAGATCGACAAGATCGCACGTACAACATCTAACGTCAGCATCACCCGTGATGTTTCCGGAGAAGGTGTGCAGCAGTCCTTGCTGAAAATACTCGAAGGCTCAGTGGCCAATGTTCCACCACAAGGCGGACGTAAGCATCCCGAGCAGCAGTTCATCCAATTCGATACTTCTGGCATCTTGTTTATCTGTGGCGGTACTTTTGCTGGCATCGAAGACATCATCGGCAAACGTGTGGGTGAGGCAGCTATCGGCTTTCAAGAACCTGCTACTGCTAGTCAGCCAAGTATTGCTCAAGAAGGTCAGCGCGACCGTGACCGCCTAGTGCCGTTGCTCGAAACCCGCGACTTAATCGACTACGGCTTAATCCCCGAATTTGTCGGACGTTTACCGATTCACGTGCATTTGTGCTCACTCGATGCTTCCGATTTGGTGCATATTTTGACCGAGCCTAAAAATGCCATCATTCGTCAATTTCAGGCATACTTTGCAATGGATGGCCATCAACTAGAGTTTAGTGACGAAGCCTTGACGCAAATTGCTGCGCAAGCCTACGAACGTGATACTGGTGTGCGCGCTTTGCGTTCCATCGTCGAGAATACCCTGCAAGATTTAATGTTTAGTTTGCCAGACTACGATGGCGAGCCCATGCGTTTTATCATAACGGGCGAAATGATTAAAAATTCAAGCGTCACTGCTTTGCTTGAACAACTTGAAAACGATCAACGCGAGTCTGCTTAAATGTTCAGTCTGCTTGGCGTAATTACGCTGTTTTGCTGCCAGCAAACAGCTGTTGAGTTTGAGATTGAATTACCAAGTTATTTTGGAGAGTTCACTGTCAATGCCGATGCTTCGTTTAGTGCCAAAAGCACACAGCCACTCGCCGCTGTTAAAGTCTCGCGGTTTGAGATTGGCGCAAGCGGTGCTTTTCTTGATTCGGTGCTTAAAGATATCCGTCAGCGTCAATGGCAACCATTCACTAAAACCTATCCGGCATTATCGATAAAAGACTGGCGCGGAAAAGTATCCATGCTTGATGGTGGCGGTTTCGAAGTTGCCTTTAATGGTTCGACAATACTGCAGCGCATTGCGATTAAAGAAACTTTAATGGTGGTGATTAGCTGGGAGGCCCCTAGCACTTACGCAGAACAAGGACGCGAGTGCCTAAACAGCTTCGTGATTCCACGACAATGGTTAAGCACGCAGTTAGCGACTAGCGATATGTATCAGGGCAATGGTCCACGCGGCATCGCACAGCAGTATCCAGGAACATTAGCGATTAACGTCTCGCTGAAGAACATAAACTCCAGCAAAATGATGGATTTCGAAGTGGTGTTTATCGGCGACGACAATGCGCCAGAGTTTAAATGGCAGCTTCCAGACTTTGCTGTAAATGTTTCTGAATTAATAAATGGCGGCATCCATTACCAGCTTGCTGCAAATGACATTCAAGATGCGAATAGTGCCAACGGCATTTTCCGCTTCAGCGAAAACGACGTCACTGCTTTTGACCCGTTGTGGTTAGCACTGCCTGCATTCGACAGCGACATCGAATATACCTCTCCGGCGTGGCAACTGAAACTTGAGTATGCGCCCCACTTAATTGCTGTGTCGGCGCCAATGCAAAAAGTTGAGCTCAACGAATCTGCTCGATACAAAGAAAGCCTTACGCAAATTGTGCCGGCTGGTAAATCGTGGCCCTTTTTCGCTGTCGCTAATTATCGCTCTACTGTGACCAATGACTTTAAATGGTTTTTGCGCCTTGACAGTAAATCCAAATTACCTGGGAGTAACATCAGCGAGCTACTTCGTTTAGATCGTAAGTTGAGCGACAAATTAGGCGCTCATCATCTGCCTTTCACCGTGGCTAGTTTTCCGTACTCCGGAGACCGTCTGTTTAGTGGTTTATTGATCTTAGACGAAGATCGCGGATGGTTCGACTACCCTAGTGATTCTCACTTAGACGATGTCTCGCGGCGCGTATTACTCGCTAGATCTCTATGCCAATACCGCTTCGGGATTGAATGCTTGGGACAAGGCAGCGCTAAATTGTTTCTAACGAGTTCATTGGCAGAATACCTAAGCTACGAGTTGTTGTTGTCCGCTGGCTATGACCACGAGGCGAGCTTAATACTTAAATATTGGCAGCTCAAAGAGCAACAGTCCGGGCCATTACCGCAGGCTTTGTCATTATTAGATGTCAATGATCTTTATGGCTCACGCCGTTTACTTAGTTTCGGCAGCCTAGTTTGGCGAGATATTGCACTGCGTCTCGGAGCTGAAGATTTTAATAAATTATGTCGCAAGATATACACAATGCCGGGCTATAGCGCTTCTGACTTGCTACAAATGCTGCAACTAACAGCTGGAGATATTGATGTTGATTGGCAAAAATACTTCCAACGCCATATTTTCGGCAACCAAAACCTTACTAAATAATGAAAATTTACTTTCATCGCGACTTCGACGGCATGGCCGCCGCCGCAATCTTAGCCGACGCCTTGGCTCAAAGCCGTGGACACGACGATGTCAACTGGGAAGGTGTTAATTTTGACCGCACTCTTGAATGGGAAAACTTTGCCCTTGGTGAAGAGTTTGCAGTAGTTGATTTTCATTATCATCCACGCGCGGCCTATTGGTTTGATCATCACCCAACTACGTTCCTCGACGATCAGCATAAAGAAGCCTACGTCGATAGCGACACGCATTGCTTCGACCCGACTTCTCCGAGCTGCCCACCTATTATTCTTAAGCATGCCAAAGAGCATTGGGGATACCAGCCGCCTGAACATTTTATTGAATTAGAGAAGTGGTCAAACATTATCGATGCTGCTGGCTATGACTCGGCCGAGCATGCCTTATTCGGTACCGAGCCTGCGATGATTGTTAGCCGCGCGCTTACCTGCTCGCCGAATCTACAATTTCACGATACTGTAGTACAGTTGATGCGTGACAAGCCATTATCCGAAATCGCTCAGCACCCTATTATCGAAAAGTGCTACAAGCGCTCTTCGAAGAACCGTGATAATGCCATTGAAAATTTCGAGGCTAATGTCCTTTTAGATAATGGTACTGCGCTGTTAGCTGATTTGCGTTCTAAAAAGATACGCCGCGATCGTTTTGCGCCGTTCTACTTGCATCCAGAAATATATTTTTGCGTCAATTTATTACCGACGCGCGCTGGCGACCACATTACAGTTTCATCTAACCCCTGGAATCGTCCTAAAACCGATTTTAATCTAGGCGAGTTAATGAAAAAGTATAAGGGTGGCGGGCATAAATCTGTAGGCGGATGTAATCCACCGAACAGCGTCACCGCCATGAAATGGGCGCGTGAAATTTACGACATCGTTAAGGATTTAAAATAATGAGTAACTCGCTATTTGATTTGCATCCACGTGAATGGCCTCAATACTTTGTTGATTTAGGCTATAAAAAGTTTCACGGCAAGATTGCTGCACGCTGGGTATTTCAGCGCGGGGTTTACGACTGGCAAGAGATGACCGATTTGCCGGCAGAGATGCGCGAGAAGTTGTCCGCTTCGCCGTTACTCACTACCGAGCTCATGAATGCTGGGCATTCTACAGATGGCGCACACAAGGTCTTGCTGAAGCTCTCCGACGACTCGCTAGTTGAAGCAGTGTGCATGCCAGGTAGTAAGGGGCAAACTATTTGTATTAGTACTCAAGTTGGCTGCGGCATCCAATGTCAATTCTGCGCCTCTGGCATGGAAGGTCTCAAGCGCAATTTGACGCAATCCGAAATTCTACAGCAGGCTTTTTGGCTGCGCCGCGAGTTTGGTGATTTTCATCGTATCGTGGTTATGGGAATGGGCGAAGTCGGTCACAATCTTAAGGCGGTGCTTGGTGCACTCGACTGTTTAATCGACGAAGAAGGCGCCAACTTCTCAGGGCGCCGCATTACTGTTTCAACAGTAGCTCCGACTGGTGCCATTGCCGCTATTGCAAACTTCGGTAAAACGGTACAGCTAGCTATTTCGCTGCATGCCACTACCGATGAGTTACGTCAGCAATTAGTGCCGGGTGTCAAAGACCGCACCATCGAGCAATTGCTCGACGAGGCTGAAGACTACTTCAACACTACCGGGCGTGAATTCACGATTGAATACGTGTTGCTAGCGGGCGTCAATGACAGCATTGAGCAAGCTCAGCAGTTAGCCGATCTATTGCGTAACAGCCGCTGTCATGTAAATCTTATTCCGTATAACAATGTTGAAGAATTAGATTTCCATTACCCAGATGGCAAGACCTGTGAATTATTCGCACAGCGTTTACGCGATAATTCCTTCTCTGTAACCTTACGCCACAGCATGGGTAAAGACCAAGATGCTGCCTGTGGTCAACTACGCAGACGTACAATCGCTCTTGATGTCTAAGCTATCCGCTATTGTTGTAGTAATTGTTTCCTTAAGCTGGCTGTCTGTGCAAGGCAGTGGCGGCGGCAACCCTTTCGTTGAAAAATTCATTAATGCCTCACAGCGGCACTATGAAGAGAAAGATTATGTGGCAGCATTATCCGATATCGAGCGCGCACTCGAGCGCGACGATCAACATTTAGGTGCACTCGAGCAGTGGGCGTTGGTCGCTGAGGCGATGGACGACAAAGACACCGCCGCTTATGCTTGGCATGCGTGGTTGAAGATTGTTGAAGCAGCAGACAAGTCTCCGATATCGCGTAAACGACTTAAAGAAGTTAAAAGTAAATTAGCATCGATTGATCCCTTTGCCGACGACTTCACTGATTTATCTGGCGACTACATCAAAGAGTTATTCAAAATTGAAAAAGCACATAGTGATAAAGGGCGTCATCACTCTGCGATAAAAGTAGTACAAGAGATTCTGCATATCAATCCGCAATCGAAGGGTGCGCAGCAGCGACTCAAAGAAATCGAACGTGGTGGTGGCGCTGATACAGCGACTGTTGACTTGTTTGCCGGCACCGACCCTACTGCTGGTGTAGATAGCGAATGGATTGACGAGAACAACGCCAAACACAGTGAATGGAAAGACCGGTGGCATGATGAAACCGAGCATTACCGGGTGCACACCAATGCTGGTTACCTGGTTTTAAAAACTGCTGGCATCGCCATGGACCAAATGAATCTTGCCTATCGCAAGTTCTTTCATTATCAAGAAGACGGCGGCTCGGTACCTAAGATTGACGTTAATGTTTTCAAAAGCCGCGACGAATATTTAAAGCTCGGACAAGGTCCACCTGTTGAATGGTCTGCTGGTCACTTTACCGGCAATGCCGTAGAAACTTATATTGGTGGCACCGATGGTGTTGCCGGTTTAAAGGGCATGTACGAGACTTTATTTCACGAAGCGGCACATCAGTTCGTCTCACTAACCGGCAAGGGCGGTGTCCCTGGGTGGCTCAATGAGGCTTATGCTTCATTCTTCGAAGGTACCGATATTCTTTCTAACGGCACCGTCCGTTGGAATCGCGTTAATGGCGGACGTTTATTTGCCTTAGTACCACGCCTCGAGCAAGGCTGGATGGAAGACCATAATGACGGAGTTCGCGATGAAGAAGGTGAATGGGCCACCCCGCCGAAGGCACCAAGCTTGCGCATGCTAATCGAGAATCAGTATGGATGGGGTCCACCTTGGTATGCGCCTACTTGGGGCGTTGTTTATTTCTTATACAATTATCGCGAGCCGACAACTGGGCGTGCGGTGTTGCGCGACCCGCTGCATAATTATTATTTAAGCGGTGCGGCGAGCAAAGGTTTATCGCAACGCATTCAGCACTTCGAAGAATTCGTCTTAAGCCGTCCGGATGCGCCGTGCAAAACTGTTGACGAATTAAATGTGATCATGAAAGCTTGGTTGCTGCGGTTGCGTGACCAAACCATTGGCAAAGAATCTCC
Organism: Myxococcota bacterium; assembly: GCA_047638975.1. Lineage (GTDB taxonomy): Bacteria > Planctomycetota > UBA1135 > UBA1135 > UBA1135 > JAPKEZ01. The sequence goes on along the minus strand of JBLINB010000044.1, from coordinate 6,297 downwards.
TGAAGACGACTTGTTGGCTTATGCCGATATGGCGCTTGAACGCGGTGAAGATGATTTAGCTTTAGAGTTGCTCGAAGAGGCTTTGTTGTATGCGCCCGATGATGTTGAGGCACAATGGGAGATGGCGAAGTTGTTGCACGAACTTGAACTCGATGATCGTGCGGCGGCGATGTACAGTAAGTTTGCTAACGAAATGGCGTTGCGCGGTCTTAATGATGACTCGCGCGTCGAGAAAGCGCTTGCCTTAGTTACCGAGCTCGACCCTTTATTTAAAAAGCATAAGCGTCTGCAGGTAAATCTCGAAGAACAGGGCCTTGAATTAGCGCACCAATATTATGATCTAAAGATGTACCGCATGGCGATGGAAATCACGCGCCGCATGTCAGCATCGTGGTCGATGCCAGACGCGATGGCTTTCTACACTAAGATTGCTAAAGAAACCGGCATTACGCTTTCACGCTGGAAAGTCGCGTATAACGAGATGAGCCTTGACGGCTGGCGTCCACTTGCTGATAAAAAATCTTATCGCGCTTACGGAACAATGATTGAGGCCACCGTTGTTAACGATCCCGAGATTGAGACACTAGGCGAAGAATTGCAAACGCGCGCATTAATTTACGACACATCCTTCAATTCAGACTTTTCACTAGAAACTCAATTTAGATTTAGCCCGCTTGATCCGGGTATGCTTGGTTTATGTTTCGGCTTTAAAGATTCGCGTAATACGCAAGTCTTAATGCTGCATCGCAAGGGTTCGCTCGAAGTGAAAACTCAACTTGGCGGTGCCTGGATTCCACGCGATAAGCAACAAGTCGTCATTGGTCATGGTTGGCATAAAATCCGCATCGATGTCGTCACTCAGGTCGGAGCAAAAGCTGTAGTTGACATTTACTTTGACGACAAATACTTGCGCACCATCAAGATGTCGCGCTCTGCAGTTCGTGGCTCCTTCGGTTTATTCACCACTACCGGCAATGGCGCCTACCGTAACGTGCGTATGTTGGTGCGTGATGCTCACGATCCGGCTTCACGCATAGAACGCCAGCTTACCTTAGAGAAACGCCTATCCGATCCCGATTCGCGGGCACCCGGAGTCTTCCAGGGGCTAAAGCCGCCTAACTTGCCGCAATTCTCCGGAGAATGGCTACAAGGCGAGCCTCTCGATCTCGAGCAACGCATTGGCGACTTAACGCTAATGGCATTCTGGACTCCGCAGCAAGATGAATTAATTCCGACAGCCGATTACTATTCGATGCTGGCGAAGAAGTACAAAAAATATGGGGTAAAGGTTGTTTGCATCGCCACCAATCAACACACCGCGCCGCAGATTTTAGATTGGGTAGCCACACATCCGCTTGAAGATATTTCGGTGTATTACGACACTCATTACAAAATCTATCCGGCATATAACATCGGTAACGGAGGCCTCAATATTCCGCGCGTATTATTAATCGACGTCGACGGCAAGGTCTACTGGGAAGGTGATCCGAATTTACCGTTCAAACGTGGATGGGATAAAAACGCGCCCATCAAAACTCCGGTGGATACGGTTATCGAAGAGTTAATCGCCGAACGCCAAATGCGCGAAATCCTCAAGCATGCTGGCAAACTTAGCCAGGGCTTGCAATTATTCGAAGTCGGCGAGTGGCGTAATGCCCTTGACGCTATTGCCCCGCTGGTTGAATTAGATGCTGACTACTCGAAAGTAGTACTCGACGCCAAACTGCTACGCGATAAAATCGAAGCCGAGGGTGCAGCTTTGCCCATACGCGCTGAAGCATTAATCGAAGAAGGACGTCTACTTGCTGCACAAGCATTACTTCAAACGCTAGTCATAGAGTTTAAGGGTACGACCTTAGCCGATGACTTAGGTGCACCACGCAAGCGCCAGCTCGAACGCAGCAAAACTTATCGCGCCGCGCGTTCAAATATGCTTAAGCTGAAGAAGGCCGAGGGCTATATTGATTCTGGCTCGGCAGATAAGGCGCGTGAAATACTCAGTAAAATGCAAGACGCGCAAACCTGCATTGAAGTTGCAGAGTTTGCGCGTGAACTTGAACAGCGTTTAAAACTATAGAGTTTTTAGTACCGCTTCAGTGATTTCTAAAGCTTTCGCTAAGTCAGCATCTGTAACGGCCAAGTGCGGACGGAAACGTACAGTGCGCTCGCCAGAACCAAGTCCGACCATGCCCTTTTCAAACATGGTGCTAAGCACCTTGTCACGTGTTTCGCCGTTTGGCATATCAAAAGCCATGATTAGACCTTTGCCACGCACGTTGTCGACCATATCGTAATTCGCAGCTAGTCGCGACATTTCGGTTAACCAACTTTCACCTTGATTAGCAGCGTTGGCACACAAGTTGTCATTCTTTATGACTTCGAGTATTTTAGTTGCACGCACCATGTCTACTAAGTTACCGCCCCATGTAGAATTGATACGGCTTGAAACTTCGAAGCAATTGTTAGGCACTTGATCGATACGTGGTCCGGCCATGATGCCACATTGCTGTGACTTCTTGCCGAAGCTAAAGATGTCTGGTGTGATGCCGTAATGCTGAAACGCCCATGGCTTGCCCGAGCCGAAGTAACCGGTTTGCACTTCGTCACAGATAAGCAGACAATCGTATTTTTCACAGCGCGCCTGCAAACCTTGCAAGAATTCTGGACGGAAGTGACGGTCGCCACCTTCGCACTGAATCGTTTCAATCAAAATAGCAGCGATGTCGTCGCCGCACTTGGCGAAGGCGCCATCGATAGCAGCAAAACATGCGTCTTCAGCGGCGACATGCTCGACCATCTCAGAATCACTCATTGGGAACTTCAAAGCTGGCGCACTAACGCGTGGCCAATCAAACTTAGGGAAGTAATTCACTTTGTCAGCCGAAGTGTTTGTCAAAGACAAGGTGTAGCCCGAACGACCGTGGAACGCCTTTTCGAAATGCAGAATCTTGCTGCCGACATCGGCGTCGATACCTTTAGAACGATTACGACGCACCTTCCAGTCAAAAGCGACTTTAAGCGCGTTTTCGACAGCTAATGCTCCGCCTTCGACGAAAAACATATGCTTGTAACCTTCAGGGACCGCCATCTCGCCCATAGCTTCGACATAATTTGCCATCTCTATGGTGTACAGATCGGAATTAGCCGGACGGTTAGCCATCACGCCATGTGTAGACTTAAGCCACGCCTCATCCATTAGGGCTGGATGATTCCAGCCGACGGGGGTAGATCCGAAGCAACCGAAAAAGTCGAGCAAATCTTTACCGCTACGGCCATCGTGCAGCGTTGCACCGTGAGATTTGTCGATATCTAGTACCATGTCGTAGCCGTCGACGAGAATCCACTTGGCTAAGCTAGTGTGGACGGATTTTGAATCAATTGTAGTGCTCATAACCGAATATCTTACAGGCATCTGCCTTAAAACCCAAGTAAAAAGGCTGTAGAGCGTTAAACTAGTAGGTGATGATAGATTCACCCGCCATCCGTGTTTTATTGCCGCGTAGTGTTCAGCTACGCAGCAAGGGCGATTACGCTCATGTCTATGCAAATGGCATACGCGTGCGCGGTGACTACATGCGTATGGTGGCGGCACCGAGCACCAAAGAAGACGGTGCGCGTATGGGTTTATCGGTAGGCCGCAAATTCAACACCTCGGCGGTGCGTCGTAACCGCATGCGCCGCGTATTACGTTCGGCATTTCGCTTGCAGCGCCAGCAGTTGCCCAGTCTAGACATCATCTTGATACCGACATCACGTGATCTCAAGCTTCGCACACCCGAAATCGAAGCTGAATTAGTCAAACTATGCGCAAAAGTCATGCGTAAGCTGGGCGAACACTAATGCTAGCTTACATCTTTGCAATACCGATTCACGCTTATCGCAAATTCATAAGTCCGATACTTGGGCCATCGAAGTGCCGGTTTGAACCTACATGCTCGCATTACGCTCTTGAATCCCTTAAAATACACGGAGCACTTAAGGGGCTGGCCCTTACCATTTGGCGCTTCTTACGCTGCCAACCATTCTGCAAAGGCGGATTTGATCCCGTCCCACTGAAAAAGAAATGATTACTGTCTTAATACTCTCAGCATTGGCGCAGCATCCACATGCCGCAAAGCCACAAACAGATGTTCCACAACCTTTGCCTGCCGTGCAAGACATTGCATTGCCACAACGCGAAGACCTACGCTATGAAGGTGAAGTTAATTTTGGCGCAATCCGTCGCCTATCTACCGAAGGCGAAAATGCCGAAGGTTACTTCTCTTGGGGTGGTACGCGCATCACTTATCAAGCCACTTTCGGCGACAGAGATTGTGATCAAATTTACGAACTCGATTTGTTAAGTGGCGCGCGCCGTTTAGTTTCTACCGGCACTGGCCGTACGACTTGTTCGTACTTCATGCCTGGCGACAACAAAATCTTGTTTGCTTCGACGCACGGCTTTGCCGATGATTGCCTGCCCCCCGCTGACTTTTCAAATGGCTACGTCTGGAAAATCTTCCCGCAGTTCGACCTATACGTGCGTGACCTAGATACCTGGGAACTCACGCCATTAGCAGCGCACGACGGCTATGATGCCGAAGCAGTCGTCTCTCCGGATGGCAAACACATTGTGTTTACTTCACGCCGCACCGGCGATCTAGAGATATTCATCATGGATATCGACGGTTCAAACATAACTCAACTTACCGATGAATTAGGTTACGACGGTGGCCCATTCTTTAGTGCTGATTCTAGCAAGATTGTTTACCGCTCTTACTACCCGTCCACCGAAGCTGAAGCCAAAAACTACAAAGAACTGCTCGCACGCGATTCTATCGAACCGATGGCGCTGCAAATCCGTACCATGAATATTGATGGTTCAGACAAGTTTCAAGTGACGCACAACGAAGCGGCAAACTTTGGCCCGTATTGGCATCCAGATGGCAAGCGCATTATCTACTGCTCCAATCAGGCAAGTGAAACTGGGCGCGACTTTGATTTATTCATGATCAATGCCGACGGCAGCGACAACCGTCAAGTTACATTCTGCCCAAGCTTTGATGGCTTCCCGATGTTTAATCACGACGGACGCCAACTGATTTTCTCGAGTAATCGTAACTCGAAGAAAAGCGGCGACACCAATATGTTTATCGCTGAATGGCTAGATGACGCTCAGCCTGCTAAGTAATTAAAACTTAGCGCAAGCCACAAGCATGCAAAGCCCGGTCGCGAACTTCTCGTGCCCGGGTTCTTGCTTTGGCAGCACCATTCGCCAAGATTTCGTCGACCAGCTTAGGCTGATCTAAAAGTTCTAAACGCTTTTCGCGCGCTTCGGCAAAGTGGTCTTCGATAGCGTCTTTGAGACGCATTTTTAGATGGCCATAGCCCGGCGCATCTGCACCACCGGCTGCAACCTTGGTTTTCCAGTCAGCGAGCTCGTCGGCGCCCAGAAACAGTGCCAGCAAATCAAAGACGAACAACTCGCTAGGATCTTTAGGCTCTTCAGGTGGACGACTGTCGGTAACTATTTTACCGACGCGTTTTTTAAGCTTCTTACCTTCTTCGAATATCCAAATATCGTTGCCATAAGACTTTGACATTTTCTGGCCATCGATACCCGGAACTTTTTGCATCGTCTCTGACTTTTCAAGCAACATTTCTGGACGCTTAAAGACTTCGCTTTTGTACTTTTGGTTAAAGTAGCCCACCATGTCTCGCGTCATCTCGATGTGCTGTACTTGGTCTTTACCCACAGGCACGATATCCGAATCATATGCCACAATATCTGCAGCCATCAAAATCGGATAAGTGAACAGCCCAACCGTTGGCTCAACGCCATTGGCTATTTTGTCTTTAAAAGAATGCGCACGCTCGAGTAGCCCCATGCCAGTTACTGTAGACAACAGCCACTGAATTTCGGTCACTTCGGGCACGTCAGATTGTCTAAACAGTACCGCCTGCTCGGGATCAAGTCCGCAGGCTAAATAAGTAATCGCCGTTTCACGCACCAATGCGCGCAATTTATCGGCATCGCGTAAGGATGTTAAAGAATGATAATCGGCGATGAAATAGAAGTGGCTGCCGTCTTGCTTACTTAAGGCAACTTGCTGCTGGATAGCACCAAAGTAGTTGCCTATATGCAATAAGCCACTAGGTTGAATTCCGCTAAGGTAAGTTTTGGACATAGCCAATTATTTCCAGTGGAAGTTTATGTTCAACTCGATATCAGGATGCAGCGACTGCTTGACTGGGCAAGTTTCGGCAGCTTTTATCAAGCGATCTTTATACTTATCTTCTACCACCTGCCCGAAATAG
>JBLINB010000043.1:0-13818 GCA_047638975.1 Myxococcota bacterium | reverse complement strand
GTGGCAGCTTCATTTTAAGCCACGATGGTTTTTTTAGATCGGTCATGTAATTACCTACTTAAACATATTATACCGCGTATAGTGCTTTCATGTTTAGTACCTTAATCCTCTCCGCCATAATGGCTTTTTCAGCGCAAGAGCCCGTCGAGGCCTCGGCTCCAACCAAGCTCGAGACGCTTCAGCTGTCATATCAGGCAGCCAGGGCTGATTATTATGCCAAACTCGAAGCAATGTACGAGTCAGGCGAATTCACTGAGCTTGAAAACCCAATCGAAGAGTACTTCGATCGCTTTAAGATCATCGCTAAAGATAAAGGTGTGACGCATGGCGACCGTGCCAGAGCACAACTTTGGTGCGTAGAAAACTTTGGGCAAAAAGCCTGGACACATCCCGAAAAAGTATTTGGCAGTTTATCTAAACTGTTTATCGGCGAATATGCCGATTCAGATTTTGCTGTTGAATACTGCGCGTCTTTACGCAACGTAAGAGTTAGTAGCGAAATAAAAATTACCGCGCTAAAAAGTTTAAGTGCTGCAACCACTGCAAAGAAAGTCAAGGCGCACTGCATGTTAGCCATGGCCAACGCTTATTCCGACAACAGCAATCAACAGCAAACCGATGCCACCGTCGATGCGCTACTTGAGAAATATCCTGATTCTGATGCTGCCGCCAAAGCTGCACCATTATTAGTGAAGCGCCAACTACAAGTCGGCAAAACAGCTCCGGCCCTTGGCGGTGTTGACGTAGACGGCAAGCCACGTCATTTAAAAGACACGCGCGGCAAAGTCACCTTCGTGGTATTCTGGGGTTTCTGGTGAGGCCCTTGCGTCGGTGAAATCCCGACTGAAAAAGCGCTAGTTGAGCGCTATGCTGGTCAAGACTTTGCGATCTTTGGTGTTAACACTGACGACAGCAAAGAAGACTACCTTGAAAAATGTAAAGAAATGGGGGTTACCTGGAAGAGTATCTTCACCGGTGGCGGCAAGGATGGCGCAGCCGCTGACTGGGCCGTGCGCTACTACCCGACTTCGTACCTACTTGATGCCAACGGCGTCATTCGTTACAAAGATTTGCGCGGCGAAAAACTAGAAGCAAAGGTTGCCGAGTTAATGGCCGAGCTTTAATGCTAGCGAGTAAAAACCCATTCAGTAGCAGTCGATAACTGCTTATTGAATTGGTATCCGGCGTCGTTGAACTTTTTTAGTTCAGCGACGCCTTTTATTTTATTCTCGACAATATAACGCGTCATCAAACCACGAGCTGTCTTGGCGAACACGCCGACCATCTTGTAGTCCTCTCCCTTTCTTTCTTTAAATTGCGGAGTGATTATCTGCGCCTCAATATGCTTAGCGCCGACTGCTTTAAAGTACTCATTAGAGGCCAAATTCACTACCACATCAGGCTTTTCAGAATTTAAGCTATCTGCCAAATCAGTGCCCCAAAACTTATACAAATTCGAGCCCTGCTCGTTAGCAAGCTTAGTGCCCATCTCGAGTCGATAAGGTTGCATCAGATCAAGTGGGCGCAACACACCATATAAGCCCGACAAGATACGTACCCTTTTATCCGCAAACTTTAATTGTTGTTTGTCAAATGTTTTTGCATCAAGCGCAGCATACACCGCGCCCTTAAAACACAGCAGCGCTGGATGCGAGTTTTTAAGTGAATGGCGTTTATTCCAGTAGGAGTAACGCTCGACATTTAACTCGGCAAGAGTGTCGCTAAGCTTCATTAAACCTGCGACTTCATCTTGCGATTTACCTTTCAAGATTTTAATCAACTGCGCCGACTGCGATAAGAAGCGCGGCTGCGACGCATCAACGTCGATCACTTTGGTATCGAAGTCTAATTTTTTTGCTGGAGAGAGGAGTACTAACATGTTCCTTCGTGCTTAACTGCGACTTCAATGACTTGCTGTAACACAGCTGCGTCGACATCTGCCAATTTATTTATATACAAGCAGCTTTTGCCGCGTTTTTGCTTACCCAATTTGGTTAATAATTTTTCTGTCTCTGGAGCACTACATGACACATACAAAGACAACTTGCCTTTACGTGGAGAGAATCCGACCTTAAACCAGTCAAGCTCGCGGCCACTAGCATATTTTAAATGTACATCTTGGTAACCGACTAACGATTCACTCCACATAACACCTTTGCATCCCGTCGCCAGCTTCATCATCTTATCGATAGCCTTAGCGTCGGCACGTTGCTGCTTGTCTTCGATCGCATTTAGGTATTGCGCTACCGAAGCTTTAGTTTTTTGCGTTTTGTTTTGTGACATAAAGAAAGTTATTGATTAAAGTTTGACCCTGTGGACTAAGTATTGATTCTGGATGAAACTGCAATCCGAACCACGGTTTAGACTGATGCTCGACCGCCATTATGGTACCGTCGTCTAGCCATGCTACTTTACGCAACTCAGCAGGAAGTGTTGGTTCATTTGCGCTTAGCGAATGATAACGGCCGACGCTAAGCGGATGCACCACCTTATCAAACAACGTCGCCGCCGCGTCGAACTGCACTATCGACGCTTTACCATGCTTAGGTTGCGCATCTACAAACAATTCGCCGCCACAGGCCTCGACTATCGCTTGATGCCCTAAGCAAACGCCCAGCACTGGCACACTGTCGTCAACGGCCAATAGCAAATCTAAACATACGCCGGCAGCTGCGGGGCGTCCGGGGCCAGGGCTTAAAACAATTGCCGACGGCTTTAACCCCAACAACTCATCGACGGACTGCACATCATTACGAATAACCTGAACCTCGAAATCACGCCCGGCCAGCATGTGATAGAGGTTGTAAGTGAACGAATCATAATTATCGATGAGCAGCAACATTACCAGCGCAGATGATAACGTAGCGCGAAAGTAGTCTCGTCGTCACTAAAGCCATCGCTGCCGTAGCCAATTTCAAACTGCAGCTTGCTCGAGTCATTCAAATAGTAAGTCGTGGCAAAGGCGTAGTCGTCAATCACAGCGATGCCCGGCGTGTACTCCACCATGTCGACATGCGTCCCGCGGACGGCAAGCTCAGTGCCTCCTCCGCTTTCCGGAGCGTTAAAGCGCGCCTTGCTCATACTGTAACCATGATTTTCTCCGTTCAACATATAAGCCATCTGCGCAGTAAAAGAGGACGACTCACTTTCATCAATCAACAGCGACTGCGCTTCGATTTGTGCGGTGAAAGCCCCGTGCTGATAAAGACTCTCGAAATCAAATAACAAAATATCATCGCCTTGAAATATTTCATCCGACTTACGGACGGCAACCGACGATCCAATATGCCAGAAATTTTCTACGCCTTCATCGCCAATTAACAAATTAGTAAAGCGCGCGGTTATTGAGTTGCGGTAAATACCCCAACTTAAATGCGAGCGCTCGTCAACGGCAAAGTAATTGGCGAAGCCGATGCTATGGTCGGCGGCAAGCTTAGTGGCGGGTGAGCGTTCAAGAAAGTTGACCAAATGACTGCTGTGACTATTCTCTAAGCCGAAGGGCTCTTTAAAGTATCCGACTTCGAATGCTCCCCATTCACTATCAAAGGCAATTAATATTTCATGCAATGAGGTGTCTGGTTTCTCGATATCATTATTCACACTAAAGACATATGAAAAGGTTTCATCAAGATGGCCTTCGACGCCTAGACGCAGACGGCGAAATTCAACATCTTTATCACTGACATCAAAATCTATTTTCCCGGCAAACTCGGCGGTGGTTTGTTGACTACACAACAAACTCAAAATGCAGCTAGTTATTATCACTTCTTTATGGTTCTTAAAACTCGATCTAAAATTTGCCACGCCTCAATCGGCGGCAGTTCATCTAAGTTTAAACCTTTAAGCTCGGATAGTAACTCGCCATCATCGTCATTGTTTTTTATTAAATCAAACAGTGATGGTTGAACTATGGCCACTTGTTCTATAGCAGGAACATTTCTACTTTGGCCGCGCAGTATCTTGCGCGACAGTCCTTCTTCGTCTTCTTCGAGACGCTGAAGAATTTCTTGAGAACGTTGCAAAACTTTATGCGGCAGCCCTGCAAGCTGCGCCACATGAATACCGTAAGAGCGATCGGTGCCACCCTCTTCGATGCGGTGCAAAAAGATAATCTCTTCGCCCCATTCACGAACCGCTACATTTAAATTAACGCCGGCCGACAATTTATCTGCTAAATCTGTAAGCTGATGGTAATGGGTGGCGAACAAACAACGGGCGTGCAACTTGTCATGCACGAATTCGCAAACCGCCCACGCGATGGCCAATCCGTCAAAGGTGCTGGTACCGCGCCCGACTTCGTCTAGCAACAACAACGAACGATTGGTTGCATTGCGCAAGATGTTAGCCGTCTCAACCATCTCTACCATAAACGTAGATTGACCGCGACTAATGTCGTCGCCAGAACCAAGGCGCGTGAAAATGCGATCAACCAAAGTCATCTCGACACTCTCGGCCGGCACGAAACTGCCTATTTGCGCTAACAACACCACGATTGCCGTCTGCCTTAAGTAGGTAGATTTACCACTCATATTAGGGCCGGTAATAATCGCTAAACGTTTTTTATAATCGTCACCCAATGAAGTATCGTTAGGCACGAAGACTTGACCGAGCAAGGCATCTTCGACTACCGGGTGGCGTCCTTCTTTAATGTTTAAGATGCCGCAACTTTCTGCAGCAGCTTCAATAAACTGTGGACGCACAAATCTTTTCTCTACAGCGATACTCGCCAGTGATTGCAAAACATCTAATTTAGCAATCGCACTCGCGCAACTCGCAACTGAGTTAGCATGACCAAGCACTTCTTCGCGCAACTCTTCGAATAGTTTATATTCGACATCTTTCAGCTTCTCTTCGGCGCCCAAGACTTTATGCTCATACTCTTTCAATTCAGGAGTGATGTAGCGTTCGGCGTTCTTTAACGTTTGCTTACGGATGTAATCTTCAGGGGCCTTGCTCACAACACTGCTAGTAAGTTCGATGTAATAACCGAACACGCGGTTGAAGCCTAACTTTACCGGCACACCCAAGCGCTCGCTTTCGCGCTGCTGCATCGCCGCCAAATAATCTTTGCCGCCCTGCGCCAATTCGCGCAACTCGTCTACCGCCGCACTAAAGCCATCGCGAATCAGGCCACCGTCTTTAATCAACAACGGCGGAGCATCCGACAACGCGCCACGAATTTTAGTCACCAACGACAAATGAGGATTCAAATCTTCGCGCAACTCGCATAACTGCGGCGCCGATAATTCGCTCAACTCATTTAATAATGCCGGCACTAATTCAAGCGCCGCCGCCAAAGCATTAATATCGCGCGGACCCGAACGGCCACTCGCCAATTTTGCGGCCAAGCGTTCGAGGTCGGCCATGCCGGTTAAAGTTGCGGCCACTGCTTTGCGCGCATTGGCTTGAATCACAAATTCATCTACAGCATCATGCCGCGCCTCGATCAAGTCTTTATCAATTAAAGGTTCGAGTACCCATTCGCGCAACAGCCTTGCTCCCATCGCCGTACCACTACGATCAATTGTGGCCAGCAAAGTACCTTGACGCGAACCATCTTGTTGGTTCTTTACAATTTCTAGAGTGCGTCGCGTCGCTTGATCAAGCAACAGATGTTGATGCGCACGGTGCAAAGACAACTCGCGCAACTGTTCAACAGTAGATTTTTGAGTGTCATGTAAAAAATCTAGCAACCCGCCACACGCCGCGATGATCTGCGGGGATTCTTCAATACCATAAGCCTCGAGCGTTGAAACTTTGAGCTGCTTGCACAAATCACGGCGTCCATTTTTTGCGTCGAAATTCCATGGCATGCGCCACGATACAGGAATATCATGCTGCGCTAACAGCTCTTGCAAGCTCTGAGTTAATTCGAACTGCGCCTGCTCGTCACTATTGAATTCGGGCAACAGCACTTCGGCGGGTTGGATGCGCGCCACTTCTTCGATGAAGCTCTCGATGGTGCACTGCGAACAGCGAAAAGCTCCTGTAGATAAATCGGCCCACGCCAAACCAAGTTGCTCGCCGACGTCGACCGCCAACACAAACAACGGCTCGCTACCGATCAGGCTACTTTCGTCGACAAGCGTGCCTGGCGAAACGACTCGCACCACATCACGGTCGACGATGCCTTTAGCGTCACGCGGATCTTGCATTTGCTCGCAAATAGCCACTGTATGGCCAGCACGCACCAAGCGCGTTAAATATCCTTCCATCGAGCGCACTGGCACCCCCGCCATCGGCACTTGCTTCGCCTTATCGCGCGCCGTCAGCGACAAACCCAGCTCTTTGGCGGCCACCTTCGCGTCATCAAAGAACATTTCGTAAAAATCACCCATGCGAAAGAACAGCAACGCATTGGGATGCTTCTTTTTAGCCGCGAAAAATTGACGCATCATTGGCGTCTCTTTCGCGCTATTCTCGGGGGATGTCGAGTTAGTCACGGGTATTAGGATACCTTAACCGGCTCCGCGAGGGTAGAATCTGCCTCCTATGAGCGACTTACACAACATTACATTCACAGAGGCACAATTAGCCTGGAAAGCCAAAGCCAAAGAAATTGCTATTGAGCACCTATTACCTAATGCGCTCCAGCACGACCGCGACGAAAGCTTCAACGAAGCGGCGTTCTCGGCAGCATGCGCAGCTGGCATGCTCGGCGTCTGGATTCCTAAAGAATACGGCGGCAGCGACGACGGCATCCTTGCTTTAGCATTGATGGTCGAAGAGTTCTCGAAGGCTGACCCCGGATTCGGCGTAGCATTCGCCGTTAACGCTCTTGGCTCCATCCCGATTATCGTTGGCGGCACTGACGAGCAGAAAGCCAAATACCTACCACTGGTTGCAACCGGCGAAGCTTCATGTGCTTTCGCGCTATCCGAAAAATTCGCTGGCTCTGATGCTGGTGGTCTTTCCGTACGCGGCACTCAAAACGATAAAGGTTGGCTACTACAAGGCGAGAAAAAATGGACGACTAACGGTTCACGCGCCAACATCATCACTTGTTTCGCAGTAACCGATCCTGAATCACGTTCACGTCGTATTTCAGCATTCATCGTTGAAAGCAGCGACCCTGGTTTCTCTGTCAAGAAGCTCGAAAACAAAATGGGTATCCGTTCGGTGCCAGTCGCTGAAACGGTATTCGATAACGTACAGCTCGGCGAAGATCGCCTACTCGGAGGCAAAGCTGGTTTAGGCTTTAAGCATTCGATGATGACTCTCGATCTTGCGCGTCCAGGTGTAGCAGCACAAGCTGTTGGAACTGCCGCAGGAGCGCTTGAATTGGCCGTTACCTACGCAGGTCGCCGTAAGCAATTTGGCCAGCCAATCTCTGGTTTCCAGATGATTCAAGGCATGCTAGCCGACATGGCGCAGCAAACTGAAGCTGCGCGCTGGCTCACTTACGCCTGTGCTGCAAAAGCAGATTCGGGTGCAAAGAACGTAACCAAGATTGCGGCGATGGCAAAATGTTTTGCTACCGACGTAGCAGTCAAAGTGGCAACCGACGCCGTCCAAGTCTTTGGTGGTTACGGTTTCATGGAAGACTACCCAATCGCTAAGTTTTACCGTGACGCTAAGATTCTGCAAATTTACGAAGGCACCAATCAAATACAGCGTATTGTTATTGCCCGTAATCTGATTAAAGAGTCAAGCAATCACGACTACCTTAACTCGGTTATCCCAGGTGAATTTCAAGATTCGTTTGGCGCACCTACAGTTACGGCAAATGTTTAGTCCTTACTTTGCTGCATGAGCAGCTGCTAATGAAGTTTTCTCTGTTCGTCTGCGGTGCAGCATTGTTTGTCAGCTGTGCCGCTCAGCCACCTACTGATAATTGGTCAGAGGGGAGCCTAGCTATTGCTTTAACTTTAGAGCAGCAAGCGCAGCAGTTAACCGCAATTACTTCGCAAGCATTTGGCGCGGCTAATTCGCAACACGCTTTAGCAATGAGCGCCTGTGCTGAAATTGAGCATTTAATGCGCGGCCACTCTTTAGCGTGGCGCGCATTATTCAGCTATGCGACGACTATCGAAAAGGTGTTAGCGAAAAGCCGGCTAGACTCCAAAAATATAAATGCCATTGCCCAAGCATTTAATGAGTTGCATAGCAAGTTGTTGCAAACAAATATCGCAACGCACTTTGGAGTAGATCTAAACACGCATCGCCAAATCATTAGTGGTATTCAGCAAAGCTCGTCAACGCGCCAAGCCTTAATGGTTGTTAGCCTTGGTGTCGCAGAAATTTGCCAGGAGTTGGCAAAGGCCACCACCGAAATTGTTGAGCAGCTCGATGCTTTGAACATGCAACTCCTTGAGCTACAAAAGCTAGACAATTTAGCGTTGCTTGAGCGCAATCAACTACTGCTTGCCCGCCAGCAACGCTATAAAAGCGCCGTTGATCCTCGTTATGACGCTGAATTCGAAATGCTGCAAGTCGCCAAAGAGATTACCGCAAACCAGGTAGCGATGAGCGAAATGGATCGTAATGCCGAAGCGCTTAATAAATTATTTTTGGATAACAAGCTGCTCTTACAACAATGCGTGAGTGCCTATTACGAATGGGGTCTATGCAGCCAAGCGCTGACCAAATCTTCTGTCGCTGTAACGCAAGACTTCCGCCTATTTCAAGAACGGGCGGAAGTCATATCTGGTTACGAATAGTTCGACGCGTTATCTGCTGATAATATCGTTCTTGTTTTCGTTGCCAACCGCATCTAAGTCTTCTTCGACGGCGTCAAGTACGCCTTCCCACCAACCATCAAGTACGCCACCTTGGCCAACCTCGTGATAAATGTTGCCGCCCACTTTGTGTTTTGCTGCATGTGCATCAGCAATTTTACGCAGAGCTGGCATCGCCGTTGAGTGACCGATAGTAACCATCATGCCGCTTTGCCCCGCGCCCGACAGGCGCACGCCAAACAAACCCGACTTGCGCCCAGCGGCAGAAAACGCTTTACGCATCTCGTCGATGATCTCATTTTTAAGACCGCATTTCTCCATGTAGGAACGGTGCGAACTTGTGATGGCGCGGCCGGCGTCAACCAAGGCCTCTTCCTTCTTAGTGCTGCCGTAATCTTCAAGGAAAGAGATGAAGCGTTTAGCACGACCACTTTCGCGGACGTGATGTTCGCTAATCGCACGGTCGCGGTAATTGTTATCTGGATCGACTGCTTCGACCAAACCCTCGTGATAACTATCGCCGGCAGTGTCAGCATATTTTTCGAGCCAGTCTTTACCTTTTTCACGAGTCGGCACGTGATCGCGTAGTCCCCCTTCGAATTCGGCAGGAGTGATTTGGCCCCATCCACCGCGCGGTGCGAGCTCGACAGCGCGCAGCTTTTCATTGAGATGCTCAAGCCCCATCCATGCGCCAATAGTTGAGCTTTCGGCCATACCTGGTTGGCAAATACCAGCACCGGTATCTACAGCTGCAACTAAGGTGTGCTCGGGAACGGGCACCCACTGCATAATCGGATCGAGTCCGTGCTCGATGGATAGGAAACATCCGGCTTGTGATACCGCAGATGTTAGAGCGCGCGTCCAGCTTATGTCTTTATTGAGCACAAACTTATAGCCAAAGCGCACAGCACGCGCCACGCGGATGCCGTCTACCGACTTTAACTTGTGACCTGTAGATGCGCGGAACGCGAGCGCTACAGATGTCGCGAACGCAACACGTCCGCCAAAACCGCCACCCTGAGGCATGCGTGACCAAACTACAAGCGAAAAGCCTTGTTTTGGAGTGTTTAACTGATGGGTGCGGCGTAAACCGATCATTACTGCCATCATTTCCATCATCCATGGCGCGCCTGCTGCCTCGAAAATCCCTTCAAGGACTGCGAAGCTACGTGGTGGCCCCTTTTTAGTATAAATAGTCGGGACATCTGCCGTAAACTCGAGGTTGCCGCCTTCGGCCGCAGAGCGCAGGATGCGGATACTTATCTTATTGTCATCGCGGTTTTGGATCGCGCTGTAAACAGAGCGCCCAGTGGCGTAACTAACAGACGTTGAGCCCGGCATTTCAGCGATTCCGCCCACGATGTCGACACATCCTGGAGCGCGGGTTATCCACATTGGTTGTCCGAAATCTAGTAAATCGGGAGCGGTGCCGCGCAATAGCGCAGAAAATGGGAGTAGAGTAGGTGGAAGTGTAGGTACAGGCACGATTATTGTTATTTTTGAGAAAATTGGTGCTTTTCAGCATAGTTATAACTATCTACACGAAAAATGCAAGCACGAAGTTATAAACGTAGTGTATGCTTTACTTATCAGGTTTCCCTACCGACTCAAAAACTACATAATCCATGTCTTTTAATGTAAAACATAGTGCATTCGGCCTCGTAGCCGCCTTACCACTTATCGTATCTTGTGGCGCATCTCTCGATGATGCTGCAGCAGGCAGCGCCACAGGTGGCGCCAACGAAGGAAACTTCTCTCGTCAAACCGATTACCAAATCAACTTCAACATAGATTTCTCTGGCGTAAGTGACGCAAGCGCTCTAAGCCCAACTGAATCCTTGATTAGCTGGTCTGATGCTATGTTCACCGATGAACCAGTCAGCGCCGCTGGCATGCGTTACATCGTTTTCCGAGGCACGACTAAGCAAGAAACGCTCAGTGATTCTGGCATCATTGCTATCACCGATCCAGGCGTTCTATCATTCACCGACTCTGGCTTGGCTGACAACCAAACTTGGTACTACAGCGTCGCTGCAATGGACCCAGACGATACTATCTCTAACAACGTGCAGGTTGCCATTTCACGCACTCCTTCCGAGTACGCCGCTGGCACCATGAACTTCACTGTTGATGTATTGCCTTTGTTCAGCAGCATACGCGATCCAAACGATTTGACAACCAATTGCCTTAGCTGCCACACTACACCTACAGCAGCTGGCGGAATGGATTTGAGCACACTAGAAGGCATCATTGCTGGTATCGGTACTGCAGGCAACCCTGATAGTTTCATCATTCCTTTCTTAGGTGATGATTCATGGAGTGAATTCGGTGCTCGATTTACTGCGGGTAACATTCTCGACAGTTCTTCGGCTTTTTATAACCACCTTTCTTTCTTGGCCGCGCCAGATGGTGGCACGCCACTAATTCCGGGTGACGGCATCGAAGATTTACAAACACCTATTCGTAACTGGGCGTTCGAGGGGGCTTTGCCTTCTCCAGACTCAACACCACCTGTGTTTGAGTTCGCTGACGTGCAAAACGCTGGACTCTACTACGGCGTGTTCACCGACTTCGATAGTGTGCGTTTGTTTATCCCGCACGCATCCGACCCAGAGTCCATCCCTGTAACGGGTTCGCTTGCTGGTCAAATCGACTATGTCGTTTATGCCGGCACCGATAGCAATTCTATCGATTGGGATCGTCCACTACTCATCAAGTCAATCACTGTTAACGAGGCCAACCAAGCATTCGTAGCCATCAACTTTGACTGGACTCTAAGCAACGAGCTAACTGTAGTGGTGCGCCCGATGGACGCCGCCGGTCGCTCTGTCGATATCGATATCGCAACCTACGATCCAGACGATCCAAACGAGCGCGAGCTGTTCCGTCAACGTATGCGTAACATGAGTCCACAAGAGCGCGAGATCTTGGTGACTCCTAATAACTAAGCCTTAAGCTTGCTCTCGAGATTTCTGAAAGTCGGCAATCTCTTCTAAAAGCGCGTCTACCATTTCTGATTCTGGTACGACGCGTTTTTGCTTGCCATCACGGTAGAGGATGCCCTTGCCGCCGCCGCCAGCGATGCCGATGTCAGCTTCTTGCGCTTCGCCAGGACCGTTTACTACGCATCCAAGAACGGCGATTTTTACAGGTACGGTAACGCCAACTAAACGCTCTTCGAGTTCAGTCATTAACGCTTCAAGATCGATGTCGATGCGTCCGCATGTTGGACAGGATATTAATTCTGGACCGGTAACGCGCGCGCCCGATGCTTTTAAGATATCGAAAGCCACCGCGATTTCGGGGACGGGATCTCCAGTTAAAGATACGCGAATAGTGTCGCCGATGCCTTCTAGCAATAAGGGTCCGAGGCCAACGGCTGATTTAACAGTGCCGTACTTTGGACGCCCCGCTTCGGTCACACCAAGGTGTAAAGGAATATCGTTTTGCGCCGCGAACAAACGGTTCGCTTCGACCACCGTTTTAGTATCGGTAGATTTAAGCGACACTACAAAGTTAGTGAAGCCGAGCGCAGTAATGTTTTCGCAATGACGCATCGCCGAATCAACAAGTGCCTGCGGAGATGGGTAACCGTGCTTTTCGAGTAAGTCTTTTTCTACCGAACCGGAGTTGACGCCAATGCGCATCGCGATGCCAGCCTCTTTAGCCGCCGCAACGACTTCTGCCACACGTGCGTCACTACCGATGTTACCAGGGTTAATGCGCACTTTGTGCACTCCTGCTGCGATGGCGCGCAAAGCCAGGCGATGCGTGAAATGAATGTCGGCGACTAATGGCACCGTGCACGCAGCAAGTATTTCTGGCAGTGCGTCAGCGGCTTTATCGGTGTCAACGGTTACGCGCACCATTTCGCAGCCAGCCTCAACCAACTCTTTGATTTGCTGAATGGTCGCGGCGGCGTCGGCGGTGTCGGTGCAAGTCATAGACTGCACCAAGATCGGATGCTCTGAACCAACCTTAAGATTGCCGATGGTGACGGTACGTGTTTGGCGGCGTGCCATATTTATTTAATCGATAACGGGGATAGGCTTGCCGTCGCCACCTATGGCAACGTAAGTCACCACTGATGTGGTAACCGGAATTTCTACGCCATGACGATCACGGCGTTGCACTACGGCGTCGACGGTAACCTGCACCGAGGTGTTGCCGACTATTACGTTTGAAGTGTAAAGCGTAATGATGTCGCCGACATAAACAGGTGCAATGAATTTGACGGAATCCATCGCTACTGTCACGTAGTTACGATGCGCGTTGATACTGCGCAAAGGTATTTCAGCAGCCTGGTCAATCAATGACAAAATAACACCACCGAAGATGGAGCCGGACTGGTTGGTGTCTTTCGGCAACAACACCGTTTGCATGGCAAGTGTACGTTCGGGATTAGTCATTTAAAAACTCGATTATGTAATCAGCGGTAATGTCGCGCACGCGATCAAGAGTCTTCGGGAAGAAGTGACTCGCGCCATCGACGATTGTTATTTTACCACCAAGTTGCTCGGCGTGATTCATCTTTGTGAGGTCAACGTATTCGTCTTCGGTGCCGACAATAAACCCCGCTTTCGTAGGCCATTGCTGCGATTCAGGCCAAGCGTAAAAGTTAGTGGGCCAAGCAACCCCAATATAACCGTGGATTTCATCTTGCAGCCTTATGGCGAGGTCTAAGCCGACGCGTGAGCCAAATGAAAACCCCCAGATGAGTATCGGTAGCTCTGGATAGTTTTGGTGTAACCAATCGTAGGCGGCTTGCGCGTCTTCGATCTCGCCGACGCCTTCATCGTATGTGCCTTCGCTATCGCCGACGCCTCTAAAGTCGATGCGCAGCGCCAGGCAATTTGCTTGGAGTGCGCCGAGTGCGCCGTGCCGCACTACGTTGTTTTGACGGGTGCCGCCGTGCATCGGGTGTGGGTGGAGGCATAAGACCGCCGCTACTGGTGAGGTTTGCGGTTGCTCGAAGGACGCGGCTAATGCTCCGGCTGGACCGGGGATGCTTAGGCGTTGAAGGGGCTTGGTTGGTATGTTGCGTACCATTGTTGGGGGTATTGTATCTTATTCTGATTACTTATAATCAATCACGCATGACTTCCGAACAACCATCCGATCACAGTAAACATAAAAAGCA